>NZ_JBICTE010000004.1:0-291682 GCF_043197485.1 Micromonospora sp. NPDC049102
CACGCTCACGCAACTCATCGTTGTACTTCTTCGGTGCCGGCATCGCTGGTGTTCCTCCCAGGTTTCGATGTCTCCATCTAACCCGGGGCGGAACACACCCGAGTCGATCCACGGCGTGGTGATGGCCAAGACGCCCGGTGACAGCCCTGGGATGAGCGCGTCGCAGCAGTCGTTCCACCCGAAGAACGAGGGCACGACCCTCTACGCCCAGGCCATGAACCAGACCGTGCCCGCCATGGGCATGTAACGGAAGCGAGGAACTGCCATGAACCACTCTCGATTCATCAGTCTGCTGGGCGCCGTCGCACTCGGCCTGTCTGGCACCATCGCGGTCGGCTCGCCGGCCCTTGCGGTGAGCTGCTACGGCGACTACTGCTCGGGCCAGGACCCGGAGGCCTCGGGCTGCAGCGCGGACGCCACGACCACGGCGTCGGCCCGGATCTGGGGCACCTACTCCTACATCGAGTTGCGCTGGTCGCCGACCTGCAAGACGAACTGGGCCCGCGTGCCCGCCTCGTGGGGAACCTCGTACCCGTCGCAGGTGCAGGCATACCAGTGCGCCACCGGCTACAACCAGTCCGGTGTCTCAGCGTCGAACGCCTCCTACTCCTGGAGCCGGATGATCTACTCACCCAAGCTCGGTGTCAGCGCCCGGTGGACCGGCGCCCCGGGCTACACCAGCACCGCGTGCGCGTGAGCGGGACCGCCAGCATGCGCACACGTACTCGGACCATGGCGTTGTTCGGTGTGGCACTGGTCGCACTGTCCGGGGTCGTCGTCGCCCCCCGCACCGGCCCGGGCGGTTGGCTGCTGGGGCGACTACTGCTCGGGCCGCGACCCGGAGGAAACCGGCTGTGGCGCGGACGCGGTGACCGTGGCTTCCGGGCCGATGTGGGGTACCTCCGGCTCCTACGTGGAGTTGCGCTGGTCGCCGACATGCAGGGCAAACTGGGCGCGGCTTCCCGCTGTATCTGGCACGAATGAGCCGCAGGCCCTTGTGGCCTACCAGTGCCCGACCGGCTACCAGCAGGTTGGCGTCTCGGCCTCGAACTCGACGTGGTCGTGGAGTCGGATGATCTACTCGGCGTACAAGTCGGTGCGGGCGATCTGGAATGGCCGCCCGGGCAGAGGCGCTACGGCCTGCGTGTGATCGACAGCGCCCTCCGGCGGCCCTGAGGGGTCGCCGGAGGGCGCTGCCCGGCTGGTTTCGTCAGAGGCGGTGGAGGCCCTCTGTCAGCTGGTGGATGACGTGCCACTGTGCTTCGTCGGCGGTGGGTCGGGGAAAGTCGCCGTGCCGAAAAATCCAGTTCAGGTAGCCCACCAGCGGCATGCGAGCCTCGCCCACGAAGTGCGCTTCGGCGGATGCGTCGGGAAGGATGATGCCGTACGGACCGCCGCCGCTGACGTTGTCCTTGTGGAAGTGGTCGGGCGCGACGGGCAGGAGGAATGGTTCATCCGGGTCGTCCTGCCACGCCTCGATCTCGTCCGCGAAGTACTCGCGGATGTCGCTGTCCGGGTAGCGGGAACCCGCCAGCTCCAGCACGAGCGGGTCGGCCGCAGCCGAGTTGGGCCACTGGGGGTGCGTTCCCACCAACCACACGTCGCCCACGATGCGGATCCACGACGACAGCGTCATCGGAAGTGCGCCGAGACGCTGTTCCAGCCAGTGAAGGAGCTCTTCCGCCTCCGCGCCGGGTGGCGTGTACGGCTCTGTCGGAGTTTGGTCGTCGTCGTTCTGGTGGAGTCGGTAACCCTGCTCGCGTAGGCGCGCGACCAGGGTTTCGATGTTGCTCCGGGCCCGGCGAGCCATCTCGTCGCACACCGCCTGCGCCTCCGGGGCGAAGTCTGGCTCGCGGACGCGGGCACCAAGCTGCCGCATCTCATGCCATACATGATCTTCTTGCCCGGCGACGTAGCGGTTCAGCCAGTCCAGGTGCTGAGTCATCGTGATCATGGTGCAGCAGGTGATCTCGCCACGCAACGGTTCGTGCGGCAGGCGCGTCCAACCGACGGTCCCTTTGTCATACCTGGGTAACCGTGGCGTGGGCCGAACTGCCGCAAGTGGAGCTACGTGCGACTGTGTAGCCAGTCCTGGTACCAGTCGGCAAAGTCGGCCTCGGAGCTGAGGCCACCGTCGGCGGCTCGGTCGTCGAACCAGACTTGGCCTCGAGTTGGTCCAGTGCTGACAGGTTCCTGACACCCGGTCCGTAGGTTGTCGCGCATGACGACACCAGAACGCCGATGGTGGGGCGAGGGCACACGCGCCTCGATCATGCTGACGTCGGCAACGCTTGTCCTCGGAACCGCCATCTCCCTACCGAGCGCGGCCGCCGCGGCTGCCTCGTCGACTGTCGGCAGGGCAGCGAACGTGGCAACGCATGCGCAGGCGGTCAACGCCGCCGAGCGGCAGGCGGTCCTCGACTACTGGACATCGGAGCGGCTCGCGGCGCTGAACGAGCCCCTCTCCGGCAACCCTGCGACGAGTGGACCCGACGGTGCTCCCTGGACCCGGTCCAACGCCGTGGCGTCGACGGTGGGCCGACTCTTCTTCACCAGCCAGGGCGAAGACTCCAGTTGCACGGCGACCGTTGTCGACAGCGCCAATCGAAGCACCGTGGTGACGGCCGGGCACTGCGTGCACAGCACCGATCTTCTCGGTGAGAACGGCGAGTGGGCGACGAATGTGATGTTCGTACCTGGCTACCGTGAGGGTCGGGCACCCTACGGCACGTTCGTCGGACGCATCGGAGTCGCCGATTCGACCTGGTTGCGGAACGACGGCCAGGACCCGACGTTCGACTCGTACGACCAGGCCTTCGTGGTGCTCCACAAGAATGAGCGTGGCCAAAGGGTGCAGGATGCCGTCGGGGCCGCGCAGAGCGTCGGCTTCGACCTTCCCGGGGCGCAGCTCGTCTTCCAGTTCGGCTACCCCCGCGCCGCCTCGGACCCTGCCCGGGACGGTCTTCCGGAGTTCACGGGGCGACGGCTCGCCTACTGCACGGGCCAGGCCAGCGAGGATCCCGGCAGCACCGACTGGCCCACTCCGAAGGGCCAGTGGGGCGCCGCCTGCGTGATGGGTGGCGGCTCCAGTGGCGGCCCGCGCATGGCCGGATTCGATGTCCGGTCCGGCCTGGGAACCGTGGTGGGCGTCAACACCTGGTCCGATTTCTTCGACAGCACCGGCACGGTGTGTGAGCGCGGCGACGAGGCCTGCACCCGTCACCTCATCGGCCCCCAGTTCACCTCGGCGATCACCAGGCCGCTCTATGACCGCGCCCAGCGCGCCTAGGGTCTGCTTCATCAGCAGGCGCGCTGGCTGACTCCGGGCAGGTCGACCGTGGAAGCGGATCGACCTGCCCGGCTGCGGTCCGGGATTGCAGAGCCGGTCGCCACGGATGGCGATCCGGCACGCCCACTGCCGTCCGCTCAGCCCACGTGATCGACGACTGCGCCGAAGTGCTGGGCCAGCCGGAGGGCGCGTACGTTCTGCGGCCCGATGTATGCCTGCTGGACACGGTGCCCGTGCGCGGCGGCGAGTCCGACCAGCCACCCGGCGACCGCCCTGCCCACGCCGATCTCCTGCCAGTCGTCGGCGACCAGTATCGCCACCTCCGGCGGCGCGGACTTCTGCCAGAAGAGGTGGGCGAGGCCTACCAGACGGTCCTGGCCCGGTGCCGAAACCAGAATCGTGTAGCCCTGGTCGGGATGGGTCAGGTTCCGCCACTCACTGGCCCGGATCCGGCTCCGCCCCGTGTGGTACCGCGCGGCCCGGCTCGCGGGGGAACAGTCCTGCGCGTGGAACTGATTGACGAGGTGGAGATCGCCCGGTGTGGCGTGACGTATGTGCAGCCGTTGTCCTGCCGAGGTGGTCACCTCGGCCGCCACCCGCGCTGCTTCAGAGCACTCGTTCATCACCTACCGAGACGGTCCTGGCGGACGAGAAGTTCGGATCAGACGGGATGACGAGGATCACGCCCGGCATCAGCTCACGACGACGGGAGTGAGCGCCGGTGGCGTTCCGCGTTCGGAATCCTCGTACTCTTAAGCTTCTTTGAAGTTCTTCCGCGCAGCTTGATGGTCGGCAAAGCGGCTCACTAACCTCATCTCGTCCGGATCATCCCCAGCTCCACGATCCGGGCGAAACATCCCCTGAGGAAAGTTGCCACCGTCATGAGGCTGACCCGCCGTACCCTGCTCGGCTCCGCGATGGCCGGCGCCGCGGCCACCGCCGCCGGCGTCTCGCTCGACGCCCTCGCGGCCAGTCCCGCCGCCGCTGCGGTGAGCCCGCCCGGCGACGTGGTCGGAAAGATCACCGTCGGCTACCAGGGTTGGTTCACCGGGGCCGGCGACGGGAGCCCGTTGTCGGGCTGGTGGCACTACGGCCAGGACTGGCAGAAGACCCCCTCGCCGGTCAACGAGGCACTCAAGTCGTGGCCGGACGTGCGCGACTACGACCGGGTGTACAAGACCGGTTACCAGAACCTGGGCAACGGCCAGCCCGCGTCGCTGTTCTCGTCCTACGACCAGCAGACCGTGGACACCCACTTTCGCTGGATGCAGGAGAACGGGCTGGACACCGCCGCGCTTCAGCGCTTCAACCCGGTCGGCGGGGAGGGCCCGATCCGCGACGCCGTCACGATCAAGGTCCGCAACGCGGCCGAGGAGTTCGGCCGCAAGTTCTACATCATGTACGACGTCAGCGGCTGGACGGACATGCAGCAGCAGATCAAGGACGACTGGACCAACAAGATGAAGGCGTACACGGCCTCCCCGGCGTACGCGAAACAGAACGGCAAGCCCGTCGTCGGCATCTGGGGGTTCGGCTTCAACGACAGCAACCACCCGTGGAGCGCCGCGGTCTGCCTCGAAGTGATCAACTGGTTCAAGGCGCAGGGCGTGTACGTCATGGGCGGTACGCCGACCCACTGGCGCAACGGCGACAGCAACGGCGACTCGCGGTCCGGCTTCTCCGACGTCTACCACGCGTACGACATGATCTCGCCGTGGATGGTGGGCCGGATCGGCGACGCGGCTGGGTCGGACTGGTTCTACACCAACGTGACCCTTCCCGACGTGCAGGACTGCGTGGCGCACGGCATCGACTACCAGCCGTGTGTGCTGCCCGGTGATCTGCAGGAGCGCCAGCGCGCGCACGGCGACTTCATGTGGCGACAGTTCTACAACGTGATCCGGGCCGGCGCGCCGGCGATCTACATCTCGATGTTCGACGAGTACAACGAGGGCAACCAGATCGCCAAGACGGCCGAGACCGCCGCGTTCGTCCCGGTCGGCTCGAAGTTCCTGCCGTTGGACGAGGACGGCACGAAGTGTTCGGCCGACTACTACCTGCGGCTCAGCGGTGACGGCGGCCGGATGCTCAAGGGCGCGATCGCGCTGACCGCCACCCGGCCGACCGCGCCGGTGCTCGGCTCCACGCCGACGCCGCCCGCCGCCGTCGGCGTCCGGTCCCGGTCCAACGGCCGCTTCGTCGGAGGCTCACCGCTGGTCGCCTCGCTGACGTCCGCGTCGGAGAAGTTCACCATCGTCGACGCCGGTGGCGGGCTCGTCGCCCTTCGATCCAGCAGGACCGGAAAGTACGTCTGCGCCGAGGACGCCGGCGCGGCCGCGCTGGTGGCCGACCGCGACACGATCGGCGGCTGGGAGACGTTCACGAGGGTGACGAACCCGGACGGCAGTGTCAGCTTCCGCAGTGGCGCGAACGGCAGGTACGTCTGCGCCGAGGACGCCGGTGCCGGTGCGCTGATCGCGAATCGCACGGCGGTCGGCCCGTGGGAGTCCTTCGACCTCGTCTAGGAGTCGGTTCCACCGGAGCGGTCGGTCCTGGCCTGCGCAGTGCTCTGCCGCAGGCCAGGGCCGTCGCATCGGTCGGGCGTCAGGCCGGCACGTGCCCGGCCGTCCAGCATGCCGAGTGACTGTGGCAGGCGACGTACGCGGCAAGCGCGTCGTGCAGCGCGGCCAGGCGGGTGACCGAGAGCCCGGAGGCGATGTTGTTGAGCTGGTCGGGGTCGGCGACCCGGTTGTAGTACTCCCGTTCGCCGTTCGAGTACTCGACGTAGGTGTAGGTCGCTGTCCGCAGCGCCTCGTAGGTGACCGGACTACCGTTGCGGCGGTCCTGCGCGTCGGGGTCGTCGGCTGCCTGGTTGGGGCCGTGGTGCTCGATCAGCGCCCCGGTACGCCAGTTCGGCGCCGGGTCGCCCTGCGCGAGGGGTAACAGGTTGCGCCCGTCGACGTGCGTGCCGACATCGGCGGTGCCGATGCGTTGGAAGGTCGGCGCCAGGTCGATGTTCTGCACGATCTCGGCACGCTGCGAGCCGGGGACGACACCGGGTCCGGCGACGACGAGGGGGACCCGCACATCGGTGTCGAACGCGGTCTGCTTGCCACCGGTCAACCGGTACTCGCCCATGTGGAAGCCGTTGTCGGAGCTGAACACCACGTAGGTGTTGTCGGCGATGCCACTGGTGCTGAGCTGGGCGCGCAGGTTGCCGATCAGCCGGTCGACCGCCTGGACGGACTGGGCGCGCTTGCGGAAGTTCGTGTCCAGGGTGCTCCTCTCCTGCGCGGTCAACGGCCCGTTGCCGGCCAGCCAGGACGGCGGGTTGGTGGGCAGTCGGTCGTACGCCGCGGCGCGCGGGGCGGTCAGCCCCGGGAAGTCGTCCAGGTCCTGGTTGGCCGGGGTGAACGGGCTGTGCGGGGCGAAGGTGGAGACCTCCAGCAGGAACGGCGTGTTGGCGGCCGCCGAGCGCTGGATGAAGTCCCTGCCCTTGCGGGACAGCACGTTGGTCAGGTAGTCGGCGGGTTGACTGCCGTAGTGGACGACTGTGTGGTTCTCGTTGAGGTCGTAGTTGTACTCGGGGTACCCGTTGCCCGCCACGTACCACTCCGACCAGCCGGGCGGGACGTACGGCAGCGACCCGCCCTGCGTGTCCGCCGGCAGGTAGCCGTTGAGGTACTTGCCCATGAACCCGGTCCGGTAGCCCCTGCCCTGCAACGCGGTCGCGAAGGTCCGGTTCTCGTTGCCCCGGCCCTTGAAGACCGCGAACCCACCGGCGTCTCCACCGTTCGTGAAGACGCCGGTGTCGTGCGGGAACTGGCCGGTCAGGATCGACGAGCGGGACGGGCAGCACAGCGAGTCGGTCACCGTGTAGTTGGTGAAGGTGGCACCCTCGTTCTGTAGTTGTCGTACCTGCGGCAGGTACGGCACGAGGTTCCACGCGAGGTCGTCGACGAGTACGAAGATGATGTTGGGTGCGGTGGCGGTGGGCGTCGGTTCCGCGCCGCGTGCCGGTGTCCATGCGGCGAGCAGGGCGAGCCCGGCCACGAGGGCGGTGGCGACGAGACGTCGCTGGGTGATGGCCATCCGTCAAGCCTCACGAACACTTGTCAGCGTCTGTTCAACAGGTGGTGATGATCCGATCAACACCATGCCGTTCCCCTGCACGTGGGCGGTGGCCGGCACGTGCCGTTCGAGGCGCGCTGGCCGCGGGTCCAGGCGATGGTCGACAGACTGGTGGCGGCGGGCGGCATCCTGCTTCGGGTGGACGAGACGGACGGTACGCCCGACCACGTGACGATGGCCGACCCCGAGGGCAACGAGTTCGACGTCCTGTAGACCCGGGTTCGCCGTATGGTGCCGGAATGACATCTGCGGTCTGGCGGGACGGTGCGGCGTACGAGGCGTACGTGGGCCGGTGGAGCCGGCTCGTCGCGGTGGAGTTCCTGCGCTGGCTCGACCTGCCGCCCGGGCTGCGGTGGTTTGACGTGGGCAGTGGTACCGGGGTGCTGACCTCGACCGTGCTCAGGACAGCGCAGCCGCGTCAGGTCACCGGCGTGGACCCGTCCGTCGGTTTCGTGCGGCAGGCCCGCGCCGAGGTCACCGATCCGCGCGCGGGGTTCGCGGTCGGTGACGCCCGGGTGCTGCCCCTGCCGGGTAGGGCCGTCGACGTGGTCGTCAGCGGGTTGGTGCTGAACTTCGTCCCCGAGCCGGCGCTGGCGGCCGCGGAGTTCGCCCGTGTGGTCGCCCCCGGGGGGACGGTGGCCGCGTACGTGTGGGACTACGCCGAGGGGATGGCGATGATGCGGCACTTCTGGGACGCTGCCGCCGCGCTCGATCCCGCCGCGGCTGCCCGCGACGACTGGCAGCGCTTCGCGCTGTGCCGTCCCGAGCCTCTGCGAACGCTGTGGACCGACGCCGGGCTGACGGATGTCTCGGTGCAGGCGCTCGCCGTGCCCACGGTCTTCACCGACTTCACCGACTACTGGACGCCGTTCCTCGGCGGGCAGGGCTCCGCCCCCGGCTATCTGGCTTCGCTCACCGGGTCGCAGCGGACCGCCCTGCGCGATCTGCTCGCCACCCGTCTGCCCACCGAGCCCGACGGCTCGATCCGGTTGACGGCCCGGGCCTGGGCGGTCCGCGGCGTCCCGGCGACCGGGACCGTCCCGTCAACGAAGCATTGACGGGTTCACCGCAGGCGCGAGCACCGCCTCGCACCACCGGCGGAAGGTCGTCCCCCCGCCTCTTCGCGGACGGGCGGGTAGACGCCGGCCGTCGAGGTCAGGTTCAGCGGCTGGCGCGAGCAGCCGGCCCTGCTCCGCGCGGGCGAGGCCGACGTGGCGATCGTCATCGAGCCGTTCGACGCCGATGGCCTGGATGTCGAGCCGCTGCTGTCCGAGCAGCAGGTGCTGGCGCTACCGGCCGGGCACCCGCTCGTCGGACGGCCCCGGCTGCGGATGGCCGACATCGAGGCCGCGCACCGCCGGGCCGTTTCCGGCGCGTACGTCTACGTGCGACACGGGGAGCAGCCACCGCCGTTCGGGGACATGGTGCAGATGCTGCGTCAGATCGAGCTCGGGCGGATGCTCGCGCTGCTGCCCGTGTCGCTCGCCGAGCGCAACGCCCGGCCGCAGCTGGCGTGGCGTCCGGTCGACGACGCGCCGGAGGCGGCCTTCGCGGTGGCGTGGCCGCAGAACTCGCACTCGCTCGCGGTCGCCGCGTTCGTCCGGGTCGCCACGGCGGTCTCCACAGGCCGCCGGAACAGCCTGTCGGCGGACGCCGCGGAGACCGCCTGACGACGCTCGGCAGCGCCGTCGTCCCTGGGCCGTGTCTTCAAAGATTCACAACCATTGAAGTAGCGCGGCGATGGTGACGGTGGCCTGATACGAGGTCGCGGTCTTGTCGCAGCGGGTTGCGACGTGGTCTGGCTTGGCTGGTTCGACCGCTCTGATCCAGATAGACAGAATGGGGCTATTATCCCGATTCGCCTTCATTGGGACACCTGGCGTGATGTGGTAGTCAGCGCGCTTCATCGGCGCTAATCAGGCCATATCACGCAGGGCGCCGCGTGTTGGACGCCTCCTGCGAGTAGTACCCACGGAGGGTGTTCTGTGACAGCTAAACCCAAGAATTGGCTACGGCGGCGGGTGGCCCTGCCGTCGCTCGTGGCTGGCGCAGCCGCCACGGTGGCAGCCAGCCTGCTGCTCTTCAGCTCGACCGCCGCAAACGCGCAGGAAGCACCGGTCAACCTGGGGACGGTGGCCGACTTCTCCGTCCTCGCCGGGGCGGAGCCCACCAACACCGGCCCCAGCTTCCTGGCCCAGAGCCTCGGGCGGTTCCCCGGAAACACCGCGTCCGGATTCGGAACAGCAACCATCGGCGGCGAGGTGCACCTCGGCGACGCGGTTGCTCTACAGGCTCAGAGCGACCTGACCATCGCCTTCAACGACGCCGCCGGCCGGACCCCGTTCACCAACCTCCCGGCCGAGCTGGGCGGCAACACCCTCAACGAAGGGGTCTACCGGATCGGGGCGGCCCAACTGACCGGGGCATTGACGCTCAACGGCCAGGGCGATCCGTCGGCCGTGTTCATCTTCCAGGTCGACTCCTCGCTGACGACGGCATCGAACAGCAGCGTCGTGCTGATCAACGGAGCTTCGGCCTGCAACGTGTTCTGGAAGATCGGCAGCTCGGCGACGATCGGCACCGGCACCACCTTCGTGGGCACCATCATGGCTCAGGCCGCGATCACGATGGCAACGGGTGCGACCCTCCAGGGCCGCGCACTGGCGCGCACCGCCGCCGTCACCCTCGACACCAACGTCATCACCGCACCGATCTGCGCCGGACCGACGGGCCCGCCCGGACCGACCGGCCCACCCGGGCCCACCGGTCCACCCGGCCCGTCCGGCCCGCCCGGCAGCCCGGGAGCGCCTGGTAGTCCGGGAGCGCCTGGTAGTCCGGGGGCGCCTGGTAGCCCGGGGGCACCTGGTCCGTCCGGAGCGCCCGGTGCACCCGGAGCGCCCGGAGCGCCCGGAGCACCTGGTCCGTCCGGACCCCCCGGAGCGCCCGGTGCACCCGGTAGCCCTGGCGCACCCGGTAGCCCTGGCGCACCCGGTAGCCCTGGCGCACCCGGTAGCCCTGGCGCGCCCGGTAGCCCTGGTGGTGGCGGCAGGCAACCCATCCTGCCGGTCACCGGCAGCGGTGTGGTCCCGGCCATGACCGGCGTCGGAGGTGTGATGGTCATCCTCGGCGCGGTCGCGTTCTTCCTCGCCCGGCGTCGACGCCTGGAGTCCTGACCGGTGGCCCGGCTGGTGTGAACCCAGCCGGGTCACCTCACGTCGTCGGCCCGCTCCCCGCCGGGGGGCGGGCCGATGACCCGGCCGCCGCCCTGTCCGGGTCACCCCCGATGTACGTCTCGGCTGTAGGTCGCGGCAGCGGCGCCGTTGCCGCCGGCCTCGACGGCCCGCGCGTAGCCGCGCAGGACGGCGGCGATCTGGTCCTCACCGACGAGGCAGCCCGCTCAGCCAGACGTCCAGCTCCGCCGGGAAGTGCGGCAACACCACGGGCGGCGCGGACGGATCGGTCTGCCAAGTCCGCATCCGCCGGCGGCCCGCCGCTACGAGAGACTGCGACCTCGTTCCAGGCCGCCGTCGCAATCGCCGCGCTACTCCAATGGTTGTGAACCTGTGAGGACGCGGTCTAGTAGTGCTTTGTTAGGTCGGTGTGTCGTGGGGTCATCGGGGCGGTCTGGGTAGTTTGATGGTGCGCTGGGATCAGCGGGTCAAGGGCGAGACGTATCTGCGAGGGCTGTTGCTGGGCGGGCGGCGCAAGTCGATGCAGCCGATGGCGGATCGGCTTGGGGTGGATCATCAGGGGCTGCAGCAGTTCGTGACGACCTCGACGTGGGACGCGACGGCGGTGCGGATGCGGTTGGCCCGCCGGGCGGTGGAGGTGGTCGAGCCGGTGGCGTGGGTGGTCGACGACACCGGTTTTCCGAAGGATGGCAGGAGTTCGCCGGGTGTGGCCAGGCAGTACTCGGGCACGTTGGGTAAGGTCGCGAACTGCCAGATCGGGGTGAGTGTCCACGCGGTCACCGACGCCGTGTCGTGTCCCCTGGATTGGCGGCTGTTCTTGCCGACGTCGTGGGACGACCAGGCTGTTGACGAGGCTGACCGCCCTGAGGTGGCCGCTCGCCGGGCCCGGTGCGCGATACCTACCGATGAGCATCACCGGCCGAAGTGGTCGATGGTCGTGGAGATGCTCGATGAGCTGGCCGAGCACGTGGTACCGCCACGTCACGCTGGTTACCGCCGCGCATCTGTTCATCACCGAACTGCGCCTGGACCCAAAAGCGGCTGCGCCGGCCTGACCCTTTATGCGGTCATCCGCGAGCTGCAACGACTCCTCGCGACCTGGACCGGCGCCTGCACCACCTGCCACCAACCCCTGAAACCCTTACACCGCAACAAACGCCACAGAACCTAACAAAGCACTACTAGGCCGTGTGTCAACGCCCCTGGCCGGCCTGCGGAGGCCGAGAGGACCGGCCGTTTCGGCCGCTGGTGAACCGTCGCTCGCGGGCCCGTGGTCCGGCCGGATCGGCGCCGCCCCCTCCATTGAGCGTGATGCCTGTGGGTCATCAAGATGACTCACAGGCATCACTCTCATCGTGGTGTCCGCCGTCCGCCCCTCGGCTCGACCGAGGACCTTGACACACGGCCTAGCGGCGGCGGTGGCCGTCGGCCTCGGCGTCGAGCAGGCTGTTGAGGGTCAGCGCGGTATTGATCAGAGACAGGTGGCTGAAGGCCTGGGGGTAGTTGCCGATCTGTTCCCCGCTCGCGGCGATCTCCTCGGCGTAGAGGCCGAGGTGGTTGCTGAAGGTGAACATCTTCTCGAACGTGAGACGGGCGTCGTCGAGGCGACCGGAGCGGGCCAGCGCCTCGACGTACCAGAAGGTGCACATGTTGAAGGTGCCCTCGTGGCCCGGGAGGCCGTCGGGGGAGTGGACCGGGTCGTACCGGTGGACGAGGCTGTCGGAGACCAGTTCGCGTTCGATCGCGTTCAGGGTGGACTGCCACAGCGGGTCGCTCGGGGTGACGAAGCCGACCGCCGGCATCGCCAGCAGCGCGGCGTCGAGGACGTTCTCGTCGTACGCCTGCACGAAACTGCCACGGTCGTGGTGGTACCCGCGGGCCATGACCTGGTTATAGATCCGATTTCGCTGTTCGGTCCAACAGGTCAGGTCGCCGGGACGGCCGGTGCGGTTGGCCAGGCGGATGGCCCGGTCCAGCGCCACCCACGACATGACCCGACCGAACGTGTAGTTGCGGGGGTGGTGGCGGCTCTCCCAGATGCCGGCGTCGCGCTGGTCCCAGTTGTGGCAGAGCCAGTCGACGAGCCGGACGGTGCTCTTCCACACCTGGTGCGAGACGCGGATGCCCTGTTCGTCGGCGAGGTGCATGGCGTAGAGCGCCTCGCCGTGGATGTCCAGTTGGAGCTGGTCGGCGGCGCCGTTGCCGATCCGTACCGGCCGGGAGCCGCGGTACCCCTCCAGGTGGTCGAGCACCTCCTCGTGCAGGTCGGAGGAGCCGTCCACGCGATACATGATCTTCAGCGGGTCCTGGTGTTCGCTGGCCGTGCGGATGCGCTCGTCCAGCCAGTCCATGTAGCGACTGACCTCCTCGGTGAAGCCGAGACCGAGCAACGCGTGCACCGAGAACGACGTGTCGCGTACCCAGGTGTAGCGGTAGTCCCAGTTGCGGGACCCACCGACCAGCTCGGGCAGGGCGGCGGTGGGCGCGGCGATCATCGCGCCGGTCGGCGCGTACGTCATGAGTTTCAGTGTGATGGCGGAGCGTTCCACCATCTCCCGCCAGCGGCCGGTGTAGCTGGAGCGTTCGAGCCAGCGTCGCCAGTAGTCCCGGGTCCACTCGAACATGCCCTGGATCTCCTCCGGTGGGAAGATCCGTGGTTCGGTGCCGCCCGTCTCCAGGACCACCCCGCCGGTGTCGCCCTCGTTGAGGGTGCCGTACGCGACGAGGTCGCCGCCCTCGAGGCGGACGTCGCCGTGTTCGGAGATCAGTCGCCGTACCGGGTCGACCGGGTGGAACGTCAGCGTCGCCGACCGGCTGCGGAAGACGTAGCCGTTGTGGTGGCGCTCCAGCTCATGCTCCTCCCGGGCGTAGTCGAACCGTGGCCGGCACTCCACGCGGAAGCGCATGCTGCCGCGGACCATCGTGACGATGCGGACCAGGCGGTGCGCGTCGGTGGCCCGCTCGCCGGTGACCGGCATGAAGTCCATCACCTCGGCCACCCCGTCGACGCTGATGAACCGGGTGATCAGGATGGGTGTGCCGGGCAGGTAGAGCTGTTTGGTGACGTACCGCACGCCGTCCGGTGCGATCCGGAAGTAGCCGCCCTTCTCCTTGTCGAGCAGCCCGGCGAAGATGCTCGGCGAGTCGAAGCGTGGGGCGCAGAACCAGTCGACGGTGCCGTCGCAGGTCACCAGCGCGGCGGTCTGCAGGTCACCGATGAGACCGTGATCTTCGATCGCCGGATAGCTGTCCACGTCTCTCCCCGGTTCGGCCGCGTCCTGCGCACCGAACTTAAAGGGAGAGATTGTCGAATAAGGTGGGATTCGGCCTCAACCACCCTGCCGCGTGCCCTCCATCCCGCCTCGCGCCCACGCCGTGACCGGTCTGCGGCACATCCCCGTGGCGGGCCGCTCGTTGGTGCGACGAGGGCGGACGGAGGCGGGCGATGTCGACGAGACATGGTGCGGACCTCCTGCGCCCTCCCGACAGCGCGGGCCGCGCCACGTTCCTGGAGCTCTTCTTCGACCTGGCCTTCGTGGTGGCTCTCACGTGGGTCTCGCAGCGCTTCGTCGACCTGGACGGCGACACCGGGTGGGCGCTCGTCACCGGGCTCGGTCGTACCCTGCGGCTGTTCCTGGCGCTGTGGCTGATCTGGTCGCACACCACCTGGATCGCCGGCCGCTACGAGCCGGAGCGGTCGGTCATCCAGGCCGTGCTGCGGGGCCATCCGAGGCGGTTGGTCGCGTTCCGGCTTTCCGCGTGGGCCGTGCTGAGCGCGCCGATCTGGCTGGTCGGCGCGTTCGGCCCGGAGCGGCTGCGCCTGCCGCTGTGGGCTGTCGCCCTCGGCGTCGACTACCTTTCCTGGTTCCTGGGGTGGCCGCTTCCGCGGCTGGGGGCCGCGCGCGCCGGAGGCCCTCGCCCCGCCGATCGGACGCAAGCTGCCCGGCCGTCCCGACCTCGAGGCGTGAGCGGGACCGCGGGGGAGCGAGCGACCCGAAGGCGGGCGGTCGCGTCGACCGCCCGCCCGGTGTTTCGTCAGCTCAGATCGAAGGTGACGTCGTCGACGTCGAAGGCCGTGACGCCGTTGCCGGCCATCTCGCTGCCCAGGAAGCTGACCGTCGCGGTGCGCTCGGCCGCCGCCGTTCCGCTCGACATGCTGTACTGCCGCCACTGGGCGCCGCCGTCGAAGGCCAGCGAGAACCTCGTCTTCGGAGGTATGCCGGTGACCGCCAGCCCGACGTTCAGGTAGTCGCCGCGGGTGGTCTCCGTGGTGGTGGTCCGGACCCAGAAGCGGACCGTCAGACTGCAGTCGGCCGGCACGGTGACGGTCGTGCGCAGCAGGTCGGTCCGCGTCACGTCCAGCCCGGCAAAGGTGGCGTACGCGCGGCCGGTGTGTGCGGGCCGGGTCTCGTCGCCGAGCACGACGACGCGGGGGCCGGCGGTCCAGCCGGTGGCACCACGCTCGAACGACGGGTTCGGGTGGATCTTCCCGGCACACGGTGCGTCCGGTGCCGGTGGTGCGGATGAGGCGGGTGACGCGGCACCCGCGACCAGGAGCAGTAGGGCCGCGGCGGTGGTGGCGACGGTCTTCATCGGTCCTCCCCGTAGTAGATAGAAGGCTGCCGATATCTGACCATCCGCGATGGAAGCCGGTGCGTCAAGCCATTCCCGGACCCGGTGCTACCCGGCTTCGTCAGCGGCTGATCCACGCGGGCCGAGCTGGCTGATGTCGTACCCCTGGGGGTAGGTCCTGGCCTTGATGCCGTCGGCGAACAGTGGTGTGGTCCGCGGTGTGCCGAACCACCGCTGACACCGCGCGCGCGACCGCAACGCCAGTCGCAGGCCGGCCCGGACCGGCCACGCCGGCGCGTCGACGCGCGTCGCGCGCCGCAGGGGTTCGTCGTACATGGCGCTGACCAGGGCGTTACCCAGCGGTGCGAGCGCCCGGGGGAGGCGAGCGAGCATCAGCATGCGGGTGGCCCGCTCGATGGCCGCCGCGTCGTCGTTCGGCAGCAGGTGGGCGGCGTCGTGGGCGGCGAACCAGGTCTCGAACTCGTCGTACGACCCGGGGATGTCGGTGATGCCCATCCGTCGGCCGAGTTCCCGGTAGAACACGTACGTGGCCTGCCGCTCGTGGCAGCAGGGCGGGCGCCAGCCGTACTCGCGCAGCCAGCGCGTCGGGATCACGACGAGGCAGCCCAGGACGTAGCGGAAGTCGTCGTTGCCGATGTCGTACGGGCGGTGGATCTGGTTGACGCGCCGTAGCGCGTCGCGGCCCCGGGGCTCGTCGAAGCCGTTGAGGACCATCTCGTACATCAGCAGGCCGGTGTCGTCGATGCGCTTCTGGGTGCGGTCGGTCAGCTCGCCGGTGGTGGTGTGCACGGCGGCGATGGCCGGGACGGAGAAGGACCTGTTGAACGCCAGGTTGAGGCCCAGCTTCATGTCCCAGGGGAACTCGTGGCGCAGCATGGTCTGGTAGATGTCGAGGTAGTCGCGCTGCGGGTCCAGCGTGCGGACCCGCTTCAGGTTGTCGTAGCGGCCCTTCATCGGCGGGCGTCTCCTGCCGTCGGGTGCGGGATGGCCTCGGCGAGCGTCCGGGCCACCACCGGCGATCGGGCATAGGCGTCGGTGACGAGCGTCAGCCACGCCACCTCACCGGCGTAGCCACCGTCCGGGCGGTGCAGCTCGTCGGCGGGCTGCGGGGTCGCGGCGACGATGCCGGCGTGGTGCCGCCGCAGCGCGCACGCCAGGTGTGCGGCCTCGACCGCCGCCTGCCGCTCCGCCGCGCTCAGACCGGCCCCTTCGGCCAACCGCTCGGCCAGCGCGGTCACCCCGATATCGGTGTACGGGCGCAGGGCCAGGCGGCCGTCGCGGATCTCGGCGACCCGGCGCGTGAGCGCGTAGTCGGTGTCGCGAATGGCCGCGAACTGGCGTCGCAGGGTGGGATCGAGTTCCAGCTCGGGAAGGGCCGCGACGAGGTCCCGCCAGAGAGGTTCGAGCCGTCGGTGGGAGTGGAAGTCCTCCCACCGCTGGCCGATCTTGAGGGTCGGCCCCCAGGCCGGCATGGTGAGGCCGATCGTGATGAGCAACGCGCCGATGGTCACCAGCACCGCTGCGATCTGACGCTCGCCGGTGAGCTGGTAACCGGCCCAGTAGGCGACCAGGTAGACGATCTTGTTGGTGCTGTAGAGCAGCGCGAAGGCGGCGCCGACGGCGGTGATGCGCAGGCCCCGGCGCAGCCAGGGACGGCCGCAGATCTTCGCGAAGCCCCAGCACAGCCGGGTGATGTCGAAGCAGTAGGCGAAGAATCCGAGGAGCAGGAAGATCAGCAGGTACGCGGTCACGACGGGGTCGGTCGCGTACTCGACGGTCAGGAGCACCGGCTCGTCGTACGTGAGGGTGTGGGCGAACAGGCCGAGCATGACCAGGAACGCGCAGGCGGTGACCCAGACCCAGCGGCGTGCACGCACGGCTGCCGTCGCCGGGGGGAGCGCGAAGTGCAGCAGCATGATCTCGGCGTTGGCCGAGATGGTCAGCGCGCCGGCGTGCGACATGACCTTGGCGAGGTTGGGCAGGCCCGACACGTCGTCGATCGCGGCGGCGACGGGCGGGATGGCGACGGTGATGCCGGCGGCGAACGCCCCGAGGCCCGCGCAGATCGCGCGGCGGCCCCGGCTGGGATGCCGACGTTGCAGCCGCACCATGTACGCGAGCGCGACCCAGCCGGACGCCGCGCACACGGCGTAGAGGACGGTGTCCATCCCCGCGCTACCAGTGGGGGTGTTCGAGTGAGTGCCGCAGCCGGCCGTACAGCTCGGCGTCCTGCCCGTCGACCGGCGGCTCGTCCGCGTCCGCGCGACCACCGCGAATGCGCCGCAGGAGCAGTGACCCGATCATCTCGGCTTCGCGTTCCTCGGCCGCGGCGTAGTTGCTGCGGCCGAGACTGCGCCGCACGAGCTGCGGGTCGAGGTCCGGCAGCAGTAGCCGGGAGGCGTCGGCGTCGAGCACCTCGGTCGCCTGGTGCCCGGCGAGCAGGTGACCCAACTCGTGACCGATGATCAGCAGTTGGTGCAGCGGCGAGGTGTCCTGCTCGTAGAAGATCGCGTCGAAGTCGTTCGTCGGCACGCACATCCCGCAGACGGAGTGCGCCGGCAGCTTGATCGGCACCAGGTGAATGGGTCGGCCACGCCGCCCGCCGAGGATGTCGCACAGGGTGCGGATGTCGAACGGGTCCGGCATCTCCAGCTCGGCCACGATGCGCTCGCACCGTCTGCGTAGGCGATGCAACGTCACGTCGGCGTTCTCCCACTCGTCGGTGTGCTCCCACCGAAGGATCTGCACGGCCATCGGCTATCGGCCATCGCCGGGTGCGGCGGTGGTCGTGTCGGTGCCCTCGGCCACGGCCCGCAGCCGGGCCACCATCTGCTCGACGAGCCGCGTGTCGGTCGCGGAGAGGCCGTTGTCGGCGAGCACCTGCCGCAACGCCACCCGCTTGACGTCCATCCGACGCAGCTCACTGAGCAGCGTGATCTGGTCCTGGATGCGTCGTGCCGCCGCGTCGTCCACGAAGTAGCCCGAGTTGACACCGAAGGCGGTGGCCAGGGCGCGCACGTGCGAGGTGCGGGGATCGCTGGCCACGCCACGGCGCAGCTCGCCGATGTAGGCCGCGCTGATCGTCACGCCCGTCTCGGCCGCCGCTTCGTTGATCTTGTCGGCGATCTCCCGGTTGGTGTACCTGCGACCAGGCTCGTCGGAGTCGCCGAGTTCGTCAGGCGTCGGACGGATGTTGTCGAACAGGTATTCCAGCCGTGCTGCCAACGTGTCGAGGGGCGGCAACTCCCGCTCCGCACGCCGAACGTCCACCATGCTTCTCACCCTCCGGCGACCTGAACGACAGTGTCGCAGATTGCCCCGGCGACGAAACAGACGTTGACACCCGTACCGAACGTGAGCGTAAGCTCGCTCCTGTTTGGAGCAACGTGCGTTGAGTTGGAGCTCGTTCTTGCTCAACGCTTGTTGCGCGGCGGGTCCTGTGGGGCGCGTCCAGACGAACCTGGGGGGGCGAGCGGGGAGGAATCCGCTCCGCAAGGAGCACAACGGGGGATTCCTCCCACTGCCAGTCCGGTCCGTCGCGGCAGCCGTCCGCCGCGTCCCGCCGACGTCCGGGCAGGGGCGGCGTCAGTACGGGTACCCCGGGATGTTGAGCCGCACGCTGTACAGGCCGGAGTCGCCCCACGGACCCGAGGTGATGTAGAGGGTCTGCCGGTCGGGCCCGCCGAAGGCCACGTTCGTCGTGCCGGAGAAGCCGGGCCGGATCGTGCCGAGCTGGGTGCCCGTGGGGGAGTAGACGTGGATCAGGGAGTCCGCGCCGGAGGTCCAGTACACGTTGCCGGCGCAGTCGATCGTGCCGCCGTCCGGGCCACCGATGTAGTTCACGAAGACGCTGCGCGCGCCGGTGCTGCCGTCGGGCTGGACGGCGTACTTGTAGATCTTGTTCTCGGAGTAGGCGCCCACGTAGAGGGTGCTTCCGTCCGGTGAGAGCGAGATGCCGTTGGGCTGGCGCAGTTGGTCGTCCACCAGGGACACCTGCCCGTTGACGACGCGGAAGACGCTGGTGCGCCCGTACATCTGGTCCGGGCGGTTGCCGCGCTGGAAGTTGGGGTCGGTGAAGTAGGTGACGCCGTCCGAGCGGACCGCGACGTCGTTGGGCGAGTTGAACGCCCGACCCTGGTAGTTCGCCGCGACTGTGCTGCGGCTCCGGTCGCTCAACCGGTACGCGGAGACGCTGCGCTGGTCGTGGGTGGCCGCGACGAGCTGCTGGCCGTCGGCGCTGAGCGCCACACCGTTGCTGCCGGAGTTGGCGATGAACGTGTCGAACGTCGACGGCGGGGTGAACCGGCGGATCGTGGACGGCTGGACGTTGTACGGCCCGGTCCCGCCGGCCATGTCGGAGAAGAGCAGGTAGCCGCCGTCGGCGACCCAGACGGGACCTTCGAGGAAGGTGAATCCGCTCCGGATCTTCGTCGCCGTCAGGGAGTTGGACGGCAGCGGCGAGCCGGACCCGGCACCCGTGAGGCAGGCTCCGGGCGGTGTGCCGGGCGGGCCGGCGAGCGCGGCGTGAGCGTTCACCTGGGTGGTGCCCGCCACTCGGGCAGTCGCACCAGCGGGGACAGGTGCCGCGCTGACCGCGAGGCAGAGTCCGGCCAGGACCGAGATGGTGGTACGCCGGTTCATCGGATGCTCCAATCGGCGTCGACGGGTCACGGGGACCCGGCCGACGGTGTCGGGAACGCGAGGCGGGCGCGGTGCGGCCCGTCCGGTTCGGCTATTCGAGGTGGAAGGTGGCGGAGCTGCGCTCGGCGGTCGAACCGACCGCCTCCAGGTAGAGCAGACCGTCGCGGTGGCGTACGTAGCGGCCCGGGTAGTTCTGTGACTCCAGCGAGAGTCCGGCGCTGTCGGCCAGGCCGGACCGGCGTTGGAAGCTCGCGTCGTTGGCGAAGATCGACGAACCGTCGTTCGGCGCGATGGACAGGGCGAAGCCGTAGTGGCGCAGGTAGTAGCCCGGGTAGTTGGTCGACTCCAACGACACGCTGCCGCCGCCGGCCAGGCCGTTGACGATGCGGAACTGGGAGTCGGCGAGGTTGGTGACGTTCGCCTCGACCCGTGCCCGGTAGTCGTAGTGCCGGATGTAGCTGGTGGTCAGGTCGTGCGACCGCAGCCGCACCGGGGTGGCCCCGTCGGGCACCGGGATGCCGAAGTTGGGGGTGCCGTCGGCGTTCCAGTAGACCTTCTGGAGTCTGGTGCGCCGGTTCGGGTCGTTCAGGGGGTCGCCGCTGATGTCGCGGTAGTTGCGGTCGTGGTAGACGAGGATGTCGCTCTGCCCGTCCTCGGCGACGGTGAACGAGTTGTGGCCGGGGCCGTACTGGCCGGTGGCGGCGTTGGTGGCGAAGACGGGATTGGGGCTCTTGCTCCAGGACGTGGCGTCGAGCAGGTTCGCGGTGGCGGAGGCGCTCAGCATCCCGAGGCAGTAGTTGGCGTCCGTGGCGCTGGCCGAGTAGGTCAGGAAGACACGACCGTTGCGCTGGATCACCGCCGGCCCCTCGGCGACCCGGTAGCCGCGGGTCTCCCAGGCGTACGTCGGTACGACGAGCCGGGTCACGGTGCCCGTGATCTGCCACGGGTTGGCGCCCATCCGGGCGAGGTAGACGTTCGAGTTGTTGGAGATGCCCGGCTCCTGCTGTGCCCAGGTCAGGTAGCGCACCCCGTTGGCGACGAAGGTCGAGGCGTCCAGGCTGAAGGTGTCCCAGGGTGTCGTGATCCGGCCGCGTTCGGTCCACGAGCCGGTGAGCGGGCTCGCGTTGGCGTTCTCCAGCACGTACATCCGGATGCGCCACACGTCGTCGGTCCGGCCGGCGGCGAAGTAGACGTACCAGCGGTCGTTGATGAAGTGGATCTCCGGGGCCCAGATGTGCGCGCCCATCTCTCCGCTGGTGTGCCGGTTCCAGATCGTCGTCTCCGCAGCCGTCGACAGGCCCGGCAGGGTGGTCGCACGGCGCAGGACGATCCGGTCGTACTGCGGCACGGTCGCGGTCATGTAGTAGTAGCCGTCGGTGTGGCGGAAGATGTGGGGATCGGCCCGCTGGTTCACCAGGGGGTTGGTGTAGTTCACGGCGGGCGCGGCCTGCGCGGGCCCGGCCATGGGCAGCCCGGCCGACACGGCGAGAAGCACCAGCATCGCGGCCAGGACGGACCGTCGGCGGACGCCGGGACCGGTACGCCCCGGGCCGGCCGCTCGGCGGGCGACGGCGACGCTTCGGTCCGGTGGCAGCGACATCTGTCCTCCGTGAGCTGTGTGCACGGCGCTGGTCGACGCTGCTGCGACGGCCAACCCGCTGCGGTGCCCGTCGAAGGCAGGAACGCCCGTGGGCAGGGGCGTGTGACGGGTGTGTTGCGCCCAGGTAACGGCCTAAGTGTTGGCGCTAACATCGACGAGTGTCAAGATGTTCCGGTAGGCAGCGTGCCCGGCGCCGCGAGCCGCGGTAGCAGCTCGGCGTCGAGCGGTCGGGCCGGTTGAACCGAGGCCCCGGCACCGGTGTTCCGGCCGCTCGGTAACGGATGTTTCACCGTCGTGTGACGGGTATTCAGGCGCACCGGCGCGGCCGGTGGAACCAGTGTCACGAAGCGAGGGAGCGCCTGTCATGCCCGATCCGCAACCCACCGTCGTCCTGGTGCACGGCGCGTTCGCCGAGTCGGCGAGCTGGAACGGCGTGATCGAGCGGCTGGGCGCCGGGTACGACGTCGTGGCCGCCGCCAATCCGCTGCGTGGCGTCGCCGGCGACGCCACGTACCTGCGGGACGTGATGCGGGGGATCGGCGGCCCGGTCGTCCTCGTCGGCCACTCGTACGGCGGCATGGTGATCACGCAGGCCGCGGCGGGCGACACGTCGGTGCGCGCCCTCGTCTACGTCAACGCGTTGTGCCCGGACACGGGTGAGTCGGCGCTCTCCCTGTCCGGGAAGTTCCCCGGCAGCACGCTCGCGGACACGCTCGTGCAGTACCCGGTGTCCACGGGCGGCAACGAGGTGGCGATCGGCCAGGACGCCTACCACGCGCAGTTCTGCGCGGACGTGTCGGACGACCTCGCCTCGTTGATGGCCCGGACCCAGCGGCCGATCACCGAGCAGGCCTTGAGCGACGGGCTCACCGGTGACCCCGCCTGGCGTTCCCTGCCGAGCTGGTTCGTGTTCGGTGACGCCGACAAGAACATCCCGGTCGCCGTACACCGCTTCATGGCCGAGCGGGCCGCGCCGCGCGGGCAGCGCGAGGTGGTCGGCGGCTCGCACGCGATGGCGGCGGCCCGGCCGGGCGAGGTCGCCGAGACGATCATCGAAGCGGTCCGGGGCTGAGCGTCCGCGTCCGGTTGAACGTGCTGCGCGGCAACCCGGCCCGGCGGCTGTACGAGCGGTACGGGTTCACCCTCGAGGCTGAGGACCCGGTCGGCGTGTTCATGGTGCGCGAGCCGACCCGGGCCGCGCCGGTCGACTGATCAAGCGACCGGTCCGGTCGTCTCCCGGTACGCCGCGGCGATCCCCGCCAGACCGCGACCCAGCTCCGGGCCGCGTGCCCCGGCGTAGCCCAGGACCAGCGCCGGCGGCCGGTCGTCCGGTCGTCCGGTCGTAGGACCGGCCCGCGCGCACCAGCACCGAGCGCCGCCGGGCCGCGTGCCCGAGCGCTTCCTCCGCGCATCGCTCGGGCAGCAGCAGGTAGGCCTGGAGTCCGCTGGTCGCGCCGGAGAAGGTGACGTCGGGCAGGTGCGCGGCGACGAAGTCCCGGACCGTCTGGCGACGTTTCTGTACGTCCGCGCCGAGTCGGCGCAGGTGTCGGTCGAAGGCGCCGGTGTCGATCAGCCGGGCCAGGGCGAGCTGCTCCAGGCCGGAGCAGCCGATGTCCCAGCTGGCCCGGACCCGCTCGACCGGCGCGGTCAGGTCGGTCGGGGTGGCCAGCCAGCCGAGGCGCAGCGCGGGCGTGAGGACCTTGCTGGCGCTGCCGGCGTAGACCACCCGGTCCGGTGCGAGGCTCTGTAGGGCGGGCATCCGCTGTGCCGGCGCGACGAGGGCGGCGTCGAAGTCGTCCTCGATGACGTAGCCGTCCACCTCCTTCGCCCAGGCGGTGAGCTGCGTCCGACGACCCGCGCTGAGCGTGACTCCGGTCGGGAACTGGCTGGCCGGGGTGACCAGCACGGCGCGGACCCCGCTGGCGGCCAGTGCGTCCACCCGGAGGCCGTCGCGGTCCACCGGGATGCCCACCGGACGCAGTCCGGCCCCGGCGATGAACTCCCACTCGCCCGGGTGCCCCGGGTCCTCCACCCCGAGCGTGTCGTGGCCACGGTCCCGCAGCACCCGGCAGAGCAGCGCGAGGCCCTGCGCGAAGCCGGAGGTGACCATGAGGTGGTCGGGCCGGGTCCGCACCCCGCGTACGCGGCCGAGGTAACCGGCGAGGGTGTGCCGGACAACGGCAAGGCCGGACGGCGGGGCGTACGCCAGCGCGACGGCCCGCCGAGGTGACCACCGCGCTGACCGCCCGGATCCAGTCCTGGCGGGGAACGTCGACGCGTGCGGGCTGCCGGTGCGCAGGCCGCAGACCGCCGGTGCGGGCGCGTGGTCGTCCGGGGTGAGCGCCGAGCCGACCTCGGCCCGTGCCGTCGCCGCCACGGAGGTGCCCGAGCCGTGTTGGGAGACGAGGTAGCCCTCGGCGCAGAGCTGTTCGTACGCCTCGACGACCACACTCCGGGACACCCCGAGGTCGGCGGCGAGCTGCCGGCTCGCCGGGACGCGGGTGCCGGGACGGAGCACACCCTCCTCGATCTGGGTCCGAAATGCGTTACGGAGCTGCACCGACAGTGTTCCGTGCGATTGACCATCTATTGACAGGCCTAGATTCAAGGACGAGTGGTCCGCTCCGCGATCGCCGAAGTGGTATGGACAGCGTGATCCGTGCCTGTGGAAAGTGTTGGTCGGGTACGTAACCGCCCGGTGGCCGGCGAATCAGGGCGTACGTTCCGAGCGTGTCCAATGCGGACGCCTCCCGGACGCGGACCAGTGACGAGCTCGCGGCCCTGCGGCCCGACGCGGTGGTGCTCGGCCCCGGGCCGGGCCATCCGGCCGAGTCCGGGCACGTGGAGCTGGTGCGCCTTCGCCGGCCAAGTCCCGCTGCTCTGCGGCACGCCCTGGCCAGCCTCGATCCGCTCCCCGGCGAGCTGGTGCGCGTCGCCACCGAGCTGCTCAGTCCGTTGACCGCCAAGACCCACGTGAACCGCGCGATGACCAAGCTGCACGTCCGGGACCGTGCCCAGCTCGTGGTCGTCGCGTACGAGTCCGGTCTGGTGGCCCCACGGCACGACTGACCCCGGCTGCGCGGCGCGGGGTCTGCCTCGGCGCGTGCCATGATTGCGCCCATGGGCAAGCAGCAGCACGTCGGCGGGGCCGACCGGAACAGCGGGTCAGGCACCCCGACCGACCGTCCGACCGGTGACGGGGCGGACGCGCGGCTCGCCGTCGCACACGACCCCACAACGCCACAGATGACCCTCATCGACCTGGCGTCCGACGCGTCGGTCGCGGTTCGCAAGGCGGTCGCGGCCCGGCCGGACGCGCCCGCGCAGGCCCTGCGGTCGCTGACCCGCGACCATGATCGTCATGTCCGGGAAGCCGTGGCGCGCAATCCCGCGACCTCGGTCGGCAATCTCCTGCGTCTGGTCAAGGACGCGGACCGGTGGGTCCGCTGGGCCGTCGCCGGCAACCCGTCCTGCGACGAGTCGGTCCGCCGGGTGATGGTCGCCGCACCTGACAAGGAGCTCCGGGGCCTGCTCGCCGAGACCCGCGACCTGGAGCCCGAGCTGGCCGCCCGCCTGGTCGACGACGTCTCACCCGAGGTGCGGGAACGCCTCGCCACGCATACCCAGGACCCCGACGTCATCGTCGCCCTGCTGGCCGATCGCACCGTCCGCGTCCGCAAGGGGCTCGCCCGCAACCCGCGGACCACCGCCGCGCAGCGCAGCGCCCTGGCCGGGGACCCGGCGGTCGACGTACGGGCCGCGCTGGTCCGCGCGCTGGAGCTGGCCGAGGCGGATCTGGCGACGCTCGTCGACGACCGCTCGGTGCAGGTCCGGCTGGCGATGGCCACGTCCGAGATCGTCCCGGCGCACGTCCGGCAGACGCTCGAAGGCGATCCCGACGAGATGGTGGCCGCCGCGGCCCGGGACTTCCGCCCCGGAGCCGGCAGCTCACCGGTGGTGCGGGCTCCCCGCATCGGTTCCCGACGCTCCGGCACCGGTCCGGGCCGGCCAGGTCGCGTCACGCGCTGAGGTCGCCTGCGCCGCGCGGTGAGGTCGCGCGCTCCGCGCGCTGATGCCAGCTGACTGTGCGGCGCACGTCCGAGCGGGCTACCGGCGCGACGCGCCTGCCCGCGACGAAGAGGGCGGGGTGGCGCCGGAGCCGTTTCTCGACGACGACGACGCCTCGACCGGAAGGTCCCGTCCGGCGAGGCGGCGCAGGAGTTCCCGGATGTGGCGCTTGTCCGCGGCCGAGACCGTGTCGTCCAGCAACCGCCGACGGATGGTTCCCATGTCCGTTTCGGCCTCGGCCACCACCCGGGGCGTCACTGTCGCGTTCGGCATCGCGAGCGGCCGGATGGCGGCGGCGATGGAGAGATCGAGGGTGGCGCAGAGGCTGCGGACCTTCGCCAGTTCCGGGTAACGCTGCCAGTCGCCGGCGAGCCAGCGGAACAGCGTCGAGCGGCTCACTCCGGTGTGGTGTGCGATGTCGCCGACGGTCCAGCCGTGCTCCTCGCGGGCGTCGTCGACGGCTTGGCGGACGAACTGCGCGAAGGCCATCTGGGGTGTCATGGGGTAGGTGTCCATCCTCAGGCCTGCCCTCCCATCCGGAATCGGATCTGCTCACCCTCTGGTGGCGGCGGTACCACTGATCGTCTATCAGCCTTCGTGGCGGCGCAGCGGTCGCCGGGGCGGTGGCCTACTCGTTCGGGGTGGCTCGGATACTCAAATGTCGATCGTCGCGGCTGGAGCGGCACGTTGTCCCTTTCGGGGTCGACCGTCCTGTTCACGGACTGTGACGGTCGCCGCAGCACGTCGGCTACACCGCGTGACCTGAGTTACCGTTTCACGAATCAGGTACCGTCCCCTGTCACATCGTCTTCGTACCAACCTGGTTGCCCGCCACAAGGGGGCCGCCGAACCGGAGGGACACACTCGTGAGGGTCCGTAGCGCAGTCCGCCAGGCCGGCCTCGTCGTGGCGATCGCCGCTCTGGCGGTGACCGCCGGATGTGCCAAGAAGGACGACAGCGAGGTCCAGGCCAGCGGCGTCAAGCTGGTCGAGAGCGGCAAGCTGACCGTCTGCACCCACCTGCCCTACCCGCCCTTCCAGTTCAAGGACGCCAGCGGCAAGGTCACCGGGTTCGACGTCGACGTGATGGACCTCGTGGCCAAGGAGTTGGGCGTCGAGCAGACGATCATCGACACGCCCTTCGAGGGGATCAAGTCCGGTCAGGACCTGAACACGGGCAAGTGCGACGTAGCCGCCGCCGGCATGACCATCACCGCCGAACGGCAGAAGGTGATGAACTTCTCCGACCCGTACTTCGACGCGACGCAGGCGATGCTGGTCAAGACCGGCAAGCCGTACAAGTCGCTCGACGACCTGCGGGGCAAGAAGCTCGGCGTGCAGGCGGCCACCACCGGTCGTGACTACGCGCGCAAGTTCGAGAAGGAGAAGGGCCTGCAGCTGGTCGAGTTCGAGGACCTCGCCGCCCTGCAGCAGGCAGTGGCGAACGGTCAGGTCGATGCCGCCGTCAACGACCTGCCGGTGTGGACCGAGTACCTCCGCAAGAACCCGGGTGGGTTCACGGTGACCGCCGAGTTCGACACTGGCGAGCAGTACGGGTTCTCGGTGAAGAAGGACGGCAACCCGGAGCTGCTCAAGAAGATCAACGAGACGCTGGCCAAGGCCAAGCAGGACGGCTCGTACGACACGATCTACTCCACGTGGATCGGCAAGCGGCCGAACGCCTGATCGAAGCTCAGGAGGGAAGGGCGCGCGGGATGCGCGCCCTTCCCGTCAGCACACTCCGGGAAGGCAACGAGCCAACGTGAAGCTGCGCCGCCGCCAGCGGGAACGACTGTCCCTCGGTATCCAGTACCTGGTCTTCGCCGCGATCATCGTCGCGGTGCTCGCCGCCGCGGACTGGGGTCGACTGGCTGACGCGTTCTTCCGCGTCGACATCATCGAGTCGATGTTCCCGACGATCATCACCGTGGCGCTGCGCAACACGATCCTCTACACGCTTGGCGCGTTCGCGTTCGGTCTCGTGTTCGGCACCGTCCTCGCGCTCATGCGACTGTCCCGGGTGGCGCCGTACCGCTGGCTGGCGACCGCGTACATCGAGCTGTTCCGGGGTCTGCCGGCGCTGCTGGTTCTCTTCCTCGTCGGGTACGGCATCCCCATCGCCTTCCCGGAGCGGGAGATCCCCGGCGGCGTGTTCGGCGCGATCGCGATCGGTCTCGGACTGACCGCCGCGGCGTACATGGCCGAGACCATCCGGGCCGGCATCCAGGCCGTGCCGAAGGGGCAGATGGAGGCGGCCCGCACCCTCGGCATGTCGCACTTCACCGCCATGCGCACGATCGTCATCCCGCAGGCGTTCCGGATCGTCATCCCGCCGCTGACGAACGAGCTGATCCTGCTCACCAAGGATTCGTCGCTGGCGTACGTGCTGGGTGTGACGGCACAGACCATCGAGGTCACCAAGTTCGGCCGGGACATGCTCAACGACCGGGTGAACGCCACCCCGCTGCTGGTGGCCGGCCTCGCCTACCTGGTCATCACCCTGCCGCTGTCCCAGGTGGTACGCCGCCTCGAACTCCGCTACGCCAAGGCCCGGTGACCCGCATGACGACCAGCCCGTCCCGCCCCGCCGTCGAGATCCGTGACCTGTACAAGTCCTTCGGCCCGATCGAGGTGCTCAAGGGCATCGACTTCGAGGTCGGTCAGGGCGAGGTGGTCTGCGTGATCGGGCCGTCCGGGTCCGGCAAGTCGACCCTGTTGCGTTGTGTGGACCTGTTGGAGGAACCGACCGCGGGCACGATCCGGGTCAACGGCGTGGAGATGACCGACCCGGACGTCGAGATCGACGCCGTGCGTCGGGGCATCGGCATGGTGTTCCAGTCGTTCAACCTGTTCCCGCACCTGACCGTGCTCAACAACCTCACGGTCGCGCAGCGCAAGGTGCTGCGGCGCGGCCGTGCCGAGGCCGAGCGGGTCGCGCGGGCCAACCTGGAGCGGGTCGGCCTGACCGACAAGGCCGACGCGTTCCCGGCGCAGCTCTCCGGTGGGCAGCAGCAGCGGGTCGCGATCGCCCGGTCGCTGTCGATGGAGCCGAAGCTGATGCTCTTCGACGAGCCGACCTCGGCGTTGGACCCTGAGCTGGTCGGTGACGTGCTCACCGTCATGCGCGGGCTGGCCGAGGACGGCATGACGATGATGGTGGTCACCCACGAGATGGCGTTCGCCCGGGACGTGGCGGACCGCGTCGTGTTCATGGACGGTGGCGTGGTCGTCGAGCAGGGGCCGCCGCAGGAGGTGCTGGGCGCGCCGAAGCACGAGCGGACGCGCGCCTTCCTCTCCCGGGTCCTCGACCCGACCCACGTGGCGCGGCTCGGTCAGCCTGAGCAGTCGCCCGCACAGCCCGAAGCCCCCAGCCTGCCGGCCGACGACCGCCACGATCTCTGACCCTCGCGGGCCTCGTCGATAGATGGCCCTCGTGATGTCACGGTAATCTTCCTGCAATCAGACCCTGTACTTTCGTCGATGGATTACATAAGTTGGGTTCATCCATCGAAAGTTCTGAGTCTTCCGAGCGAAGTCCGCGACGATCCTCACCCCAGTCGTGCAGCCGCCTTGTGCTCGGCGGTCGATGCACCCTGCGCTCGTCGCGTCTTCGCCCGGTCGGGAACGGAGACCCATGGACGATCACGCCGTTGGCTCCCATCGCCACCTGTCCCGTCGATCACTGATCGCCACCGGGGCGCTCGCAGCCGGAGCGTTGGGCGCGTCCGCCCCCACGCTCGGTGGCGCGTTCGGAAGTAGCCCAGCCCAGGCCGCCGCCGGAGTGACCAGGAAGGTCACCATCTACGCCGAGCAGTTGCCCGGCGGGCTGTTCGGGTACGGCCTCGCGCCCGGCCAGGCCACCGTGCCCGGGCCGGTGCTGGAGATCTACGAGGGTGACACCCTGGAGATCACGCTGGTCAACACCACCACCCAGCGGCTGTCCATCCATCCGCACGGGGTGGACTACAGCACCGACTCGGACGGCAGCCCGTTCAACGACTCCTTCAACGACCCGGGCGAGACGCGGACGTACGTCTGGCGATCACACGAGATGGTCGCCGCGGCGGGACGCCGGTACATGCCGGGCAGCGCCGGCTACTGGCACTACCACGACCACGCCATGGGCACCGACCACGGCACCGCCGGAGTTGCGAAGGGCCTGTACGGCGCGCTGATCGTCCGACGTCGGGGCGACATCCTGCCGGAGAAGCAGTTCACCGTCGTGTTCCACGACATGACGATCAACAACCGGATGGCCCCGGACACGCCCATCTTCGAGGCGAACCTGGGCCAGCGGGTGGAGTGGCTCGCCATCGGGCACGGCAACCTCTTCCACACCTTCCACCTGCACGCGCACCGCTGGGCGGACAACCGCACCGGAATGCTCGAAGGGCCGGCCGACCCGAGCCTGGTCGTCGACAACAAGGACCTCAACCCGGGCAGTTCGTTCGGGTTCCAGGTGCTGGCCGGGGAGGGCGTCGGACCCGGCGCGTGGATGTACCACTGCCACGTGCAGAACCACTCCGACGGCGGCATGGCCGGGATCTTCCTGGTGCGCAACGCCGACGGCAGCATGCCCCCCGGCGCCGAAGAGGCGATCCACCGGTTCCAGGGCCACACCCACACGCACGGAAGCTGACCGAAAGTGGGGACGGGGATGACCAGAGACGTACGACGAGCCCTCGCCGCGGTAGCGGCCTTCGCCACGCTGATCCCAGCCACGACCACGGCCACGGCGGCGGCAGCCGCGCCGCGAGCGGTGACCGCGGCGCCAGCGCAGGCGCAGCAGACCAGGACGGCCGTGCTCGTGTTCCACGGGCCGGTGACCGAGCAGCAGGACCCGGTGGCCCGCGCCGTGGACACCATCCGACAGCTTGCGGTCAGTCATGACATCGATGTCACAGCCACCACGGACCCGGCTGTGTTCACCGCGGCCGGGCTGTCCGCGTACCGGAGCGTGGTCTTCCTGTCCGCGACGGGCGCCGCGCTCAGCCGCGACCAGGAGTCGGCGCTACAGGCCTACATGAAGGCCGGCGGCGGCTTCGTCGGCATCGCCGACGCCGCCCGCGCGCAGGTCGACTCGGCCTGGTTCACCGGCCTGATCGGTGCCCGCCCGGCGGGCGCCATCCCGGTCGCCGAGCCGGTGTCCGCGGTGACCGCCAGCGGCGAGAACCCGCCGAACGAGACGAAGGAGAAGCTGACCGACGGCGACGCCAACACCAAGTGGCTGGTCCGGACCCCGACCGCGTGGGTGACGTACCAGCTGGCCGCGCCGAAGAGGATCACCGGGTACGCGCTGACGTCCGCCAACGACTTCGTCGGGCGGGACCCGAAGGACTGGACCCTGCAGGGCTCCACCGACGGTCAGAACTGGTCCGATCTGGACCAGCGCACCAACCAGACCTTCGCGGAACGGTTCCAGACCCGCCGGTTCGACATCGCCACGCCGCAGGAGTTCACCCGCTACCGGCTGAACATCACCGCCAACAGCGGTGAGCCGCTGATCCAGCTCGCCGACCTGCGCCTGTTCACCGGCGCGGCCACCGCGCCGCCGCCGACCCCCGTGAACCGGGCGGTGGTCGACATCCTGGACCGCAGACACCCGGCCACCGCGTCGCTGCCGCTGACCCTCACCCGGTCGGACCGCTGGGACAACTGGGACCCGAACCCGCTCGGCTCGGTGCACACCCTCGCCCAGGTGCAGGAGCGGCACTACGACCCGGGCCCCGGTGCCAACGGCCCGTTCCACCCGGTGTCCTGGTGCCGCGACTACGACGGCGGTCGGTCCTTCTACACCGGCATGGGCCACACCGAGGGCAGCTACGGCGAGGATGCGTTCCGCGCGCACCTGACCGGGGCGCTGAACTGGACCACCGGCCGCGTACGCGGCGACTGCCAGGCGACGATCGCCGCGAACTACAAGGTGGAGCGACTCACCGCCGCGAACCAGACCGGGCAGCTCGACCAGATCGGCGAGCCGCACGGACTCACCATCGCGCCCGACGGCACCGTCTTCTACGTCGGCAAGGCCGCCTGCCCGAGCGGTCCGATCGAGGACTGGAACGACCCGAACGTCGGCAAGGGCTGCGGCACCATCCACGCCTGGGACCCGCGCACCAAGCAGGCCAAGCTGCTCACCACCCTGGAGGTGATGGGCAACCGGGGCAGCGGCTCCGAGTTGGTGAAGAACGAGGAGGGGCTGCTCGGCATCGTGCCCGACCCGAAGTTCGCCGAGAACGGCTGGCTCTACGTCTACTGGATGCCGCACGAGTCGATCGACCGGGTGAAGCGGATCGGGCAGCGCACCGTCTCCCGCCTCACGTACGACCGTCAGGCGCAGACCATCGACGAGGGCACCCGCAAGGACCTCTTGCAGTTCCCGGTGCAGATCCACAGCTGCTGCCACGCCGGCGGTGGCATGGCGTTCGACGCCAAGGGCAACCTCTACGTCGGCTCCGGCGACAACAACTCCTCCGAGGGGTCGCAGGGATACTCCGGCAACAACTGGACGCAGGAGTACCAGGGAACCTCGTTCCAGGACGCCCGCCGCACGTCGGGTAACACCAACGACCTCGCCGGCAAGATTATCCGGATCCACCCGGAGTCGGACGGCACGTACACCATCCCGGAGGGCAACCTCTTCCCGCCGGGCACCGAGAAGACCCGGCCGGAGATCTACGTGATGGGCGTCCGCAACATCGCCCGCCTCCAGATCGACCCGGTGCACCAGTGGCTGACCGCCGGCTGGGTCGGCCCCGACGCCCCGTCGCCCAGCCCGACCCTCGGCCCGGCGAAGTACGAGACGGCCACCATCATCACCTCGGCCGGTAACCAGGGCTGGCCGTACTGCATGGGTAACCGGCAGCCGTACCGGGACCGCAGCACCACCGACGCCACGGTGCTGACCGGCTGGTACGACTGCGGCAACCTGAAGAACACCTCGCCGCGCAACACGGGCCTGGTGGACATCCCCGCCGCCCGGGACAACATGATCTGGTACTCACCCGACGGCGGCGGTCCCGTCTTCCCGAAGCGGACCGACGGCAGCGGCCTGCCCACCTACGTCGCCGCCGACGCCACCTACACCCAGCCGTACCTGCGCGGCGGCGGGCAGGCCATCATGTCCGGGCCCACCTACCACCGCAGCCTCGTCGACACCGGCAGCGGCATCGCGTGGCCGGAGCACTGGGACGGCAAGTGGCTCATCGGCGACCAGTCGAACGCGGCCAACCGGGTCGCGGTCACCGTCGACGAGGCCGGCGTGCCGCAGGCCGCCCCGCCGGTGTACGCCGAGTCGCTGCGGGCGATCATCCCCAGCGGCAACGGCGACAACCGGTTGCAGAGCTGGATGGACGCCAAGTTCGGCCCGGACGGCGCGCTCTACCTGCTCGACTACGGAGGCGGGTTCTTCAGCCTGCACCCCAACCAGAAGCTGATCCGGATCAGCTACACCGGTGGCGCGCCCACCCCGGCGCCCGCGGCGACCTCAGTGGCCGTGCAGAACAAGCCGTTGACGATCGCCTTCACCGGCTCGAAGTCCGGCGGCGTCAGCCACCGCTGGGAGTTCGGCGACGGCGCCACGTCGACCGAGGCCGACCCCCGACACACGTACGCCAAGGTCGGCACCTACACCGCGAAGCTCACCGTCACGTACGCCGACGGCGAGACGGCGACCGTGCGGACCACGGTCACGGTCGGCTGCGCGGTGCCCGACCCCCGGGGCACGGTGTGGCTCGGAGACACGGACACCGGCGTGCCCAGTCGTACGGTCGGGCAGGGCTGCACGATCAACGACCTCATCGACGACGAGAGCACCTGGCCCGACCACAACGCCTTCGTCCGGCACGTCAGCGCGGTGACCCGCACGTTGCAGGACGACGGTCTGCTCAACGCCCGTGAGTCGGGCACGCTCACCCGCCTGGCCGCCGCGTCCGACATCGGCCGGGACGGTCGCACCGGGTACGAGCCGCTCTACGACGGCACCGCCGAGTCGCTGCGCGGTTGGCAGCAGGCGCCGACGGGGTCGTTCAGCATCCAGCCCGACGGGGCACTGCGTTCCAGCGGCGGGCTCGGCATGCTCTGGCACACCAAGGAGTTGGCCGACTTCTCGCTGAAGGTGCAGTTCAAGGACATCGCACCGGGCACCAACCGGGCCAACACCGGTGTCTTCATCCGGTTCCCGGACCTGCGGGTTCCGCTGGAGCAGCGGCCACCGGGCAGTTGCGGCACCATCGGGTCGGCACGGACCTCGACGGCCTGGATGGCGATCTACTGCGGACACGAGATCCAGATCTACGACGGTGACAGCGGCGAGCCGCAGAAGACCGGCTCGGTCTACAACTTCGACCCGGCGTCGCTCGCCGAGGCCCGCGTCACGCCGAAGAACGTGTGGAACGACTACGAGATCCGGGTGGTCGGGCAGCACTACACGATGATCCGCAACGGTGTGGTGATCAACGAGTTCGACAACACGCCGGGCAAGCAGTCCTCCCGGGCCGGCGACCCGCCGACCGACCTGCGGCAGTTCCTGCGCGGCTTCATCGGCCTGCAGAACCACGGTGACAACGACCTGACCGAGTTCCGCAACATCCGCGTGCGGGAACTCTAGGAGAGACGATGATTCGACGAATCACGGCAGCGCTGGCGGCGTTCCTGCTCACGGCCGCACCATTGGCCGCGCCGCCCGCGTCCGCCGCGCCGCGCGCCGCCGCGGACCAGGTGCTGACCTGGACCGCCGACGACAACACCACGCGCTACAAGTCCGCGCCCACCACGGCGGTGGCCGGCGCGACGACGATCATCTGGGAGAACAGCGCGGCCACCGGCAACACCACCGGCATGCCGCACACGCTGACCTTCGACACGTCCACCGAGGGCTACAACCACGACGTCACACTCAACATCCTGGCCAGCCCGTTCGACGCCAACGACGGCCGCCACCAGGCGACCGTCACGCTGACCCCGGGTCGGTACCGCTACTTCTGCTCGATCCCCGGCCACAGCCAGATGGTCGGCGAGCTGGTGGTCACCGACGGCGGGGGAGGCGGCGACACCACGCCACCGACCGTCACCGCCGCCGTGTCCGGTGACCGCGACGGCGACGGCAACTACGTGGGCGCGGCGACGGTGACCATCACGGCCACCGACGCCGACTCCGGCGTGGGGACAGTCGAATACCAGGTCGACGACACCAGTTTCCAGCCGTACACCCAGCCCGTGCAGGTGAGCGCGGTCGGCGACCACTCGGTGCAGTTCCGTGCCACCGACCAGGCTGGCAACACCAGCGCGGTCGGCTCGGTGTCGTTCCGGGTCGTCGAGCCGACCGAGGAGGACACCACCGCGCCGGTGGTCACGGCCGCGCTGGCCGGCGACCGCGACGGCGACGGCAACTACGTCGGTACGGCCACCGCCACGTTGACCGCCACCGACGCCGGCTCGGGGGTCGCCACCATCGAGTACGCCCTCGACGACGCCGCCTTCACGGCGTACGCGAATCCGATCGTGGTGACCGCCGCCGGGATGCACATGCTGCACTACCGGGCCACCGACGTCGCCGGCAACACCTCGGCCGAGCAGATGGCCCACTTCACGGTCGTCGCGCCGCCGGCCGAGGACACCACAGCACCCACCGTCACGGCCACAGTGTCCGGTGACCGCGACGGCGACGGCGCGTACGTGGGCGCGGCGACGGTGACCGTCACGGCCACCGACGCCGACTCGGGTGTGGCGAAGATCGAGTACGCCCTCGACGCGGGCGCGTGGACTGCGTACACCGCTCCGGTCGCCGTCCGCACCGTGGGGGCGCACACCCTGCGCTACCGGGCGACCGACACCGCGCAGAACACCTCCGCCGAGCAGTCGGCGACGTTCACCGTGGTGGCCGACGGCACCGATGCCTGCCCCGCGTCCGACACCCGCGACACGGTGGTCATCGACGGGGCCGACACCGGAGTCGCCAACGTCGACGCCGGCGACGGCTGCACCATCAACGATCTGATCGACGAGCACGCCGACTACCCCGGCCACGCCGACTTCGTCCGGCACGTCGAGGCGGTCACCGCCGCGCTGGTGACCGCCGGAACGCTCAACAAGCGCCAGCAGGGCGCCATCGTCCGGGCCGCGGCCCGATCGGACGTCGGCGCATGAGCACCCGAATCCCATCGAGAGGGAGTACCACGATGCCCGGACGTACCGTCGCCAAGCTGGCCACCGTGAGCGCCGTCATCGCCGGCTCGGTGCTGGCCGTGGCACCCACCGCCCACGCCGACCTGGTCACCCACTGCATCGGCACGGGCGGTGCGGTGACCGTGCCCAACGACCTGCTCGTCCCGGCCGGTGAGTCCTGCGCGCTGACCGGCACCACGATCACCGGGAACGTCACGGTCGCTGTCGGCGCCAACCTGGTGGTGACCGGCGGCCGGGTCAGCGGCGAGGTACGCGTCGCCGCCGACGGCTACCTCGACGCCACCGACACGACCGTCGACGGCCAGGTGGTGGTGGCCGCCGGGGGCTACGGCCTCTTCCTGAAGAACGCGCAGACCGGTGCGCTGACCGTCCGGCCGAAGGGCTCGGCGACCATCGACGGTTTCCTGTTCGCCGAGGCGTCGACGATCGGCGGCAACGTCACCGTCGGCGCCGGCGAGGTACGCCTTGACGACGGCACCCAGGTGACGCGCAACCTCAGCAGCACCGGCACCTATTACACCGACGTGCACGACTCGTTCGTCGACGGCACCCTGTCGGTGCTCAACAGCGCCACCGGCAGCGTCGTGTGCGGCAGCGCCGTCCGGGGCAGGGCCACCTTCGCCGGCAACCTCGGCGGCGTCCAGCTCGGGCCGAACGGCGCCCTCGACAGTTGCGCCTCCGGCGGCTACTGGGGCACGGACGTCAGCGTCACCAGCACCACCGGTGGCGTCACCGTCGACGACAACATCATCAACGGTCAGTTGACCGTGACGGGCAACAACCCGGCCGCGCAGGTGGCCGCGAACAACCGCATCCGGGGCGGTGTGACGGGCGACCAGGCCGCGCCGAGCGCCAACCGGGCGGCCCGGATGGCCGCGGCCGACCGGGAGGACGCGGGCGACCAGCGGGCCGAGGTTCGTCGTACCTCGGCGGTGCGGGAGGCCACCGAGGCGGGCGCCGCGAAGCTCTGACGGTCAGGTCACGGCGGCGGCCGGTCACCCCCAGATCCGGGGGAGACCGGCCGTTGTCGTGGCGGCCCCGGCCGGGAGGGCTACGCGCGCCCGGCGTCGAGGGTGAGGTTGACGCCGTTGGCAGCCGCGTTCTCCAGCAGGAAGACGCATCCGTCGACGATCTGCCGCATGGTGGGCAGCTCCCCGGTCAGGGAGATCTTGCGCAGCGGGTCGAGGACGGCCTGCTTGTCCACCCACGCGGGACTGTCGGTGACCGCGCCCGGGTGGATCGAGTTGACCCGTGCCGGGGCGAGTTCCACGCTCAGGGTGCGCACCAGCCCCACCACCCCGGCGTTGACGCTGGACAGCACGGTGGAGCCTGGGTACGGGTGGTCCTTGGCCATCCCACCGAACAGCAGCACGGCGGCACCCGGTGCGAGGCGGTCGCGGAGGGCGGCCGCCACCGCCGCATAGCCGACGATCTTGGTGGTCGCGAGGGCCACGGCCTCCGTCACCGAGAAGGCCGCGACGGTGTTCCGGTCCCGGATCATGCCGGCGACGGCGACCCGGTCCACTCGCTGCACAGTCCTGAGCGCCTCCGCGACCGACTCCGGGTGGGACAGGTCGAGCGCCAGTCCGGACACACGGCCTCCGGTCTCGGTGGCGAGTCGCTCCGCCTCGACACCGGCCCGTTCGGCCGCCCGTCCGGTAATAATCACCTCGTTGCCCCGCCTGGCGTACTCGGCGGCCAATTCGCGGCCAATGCCCTGTGTGGCGCCCACCACAACGATTCTCACAACCTGCTCACTCTCTCTGGTGTGCGGGAAATCACCGTACCGGTAAGGAATTCGGCCACCGGAGGTGCACCGCCGCCCTAATTTAGTCACATGTCCCGGCACCCGCGATGGCGCGGTTGTCGCCACCAGCCGCCGGTAAGTCGAAATCCAGCGGTCGTACACCGGCCCTTCCTAGTCTTTCGACGGTGGGTGGGTCGACTGTCACCAGAGCGGGACTGCCGCGTCATGGCGTCGCCACCACGCCGTCACCGACAATTACGGAGTAGTTGAAGCACGCTATGCCCGCGACCAGGAAAACCAGAGCCGCGCCACGTCGCCCCGATCAGGCGTGGTCCCGCGGCCTCGAGCCGTTCGGCTTGGACGATTTCGCAGCCGCGGAGTACGGGAAGTTGTTCGGATCCTTCGCGGTCGACGACGACGGAACGATCGCGGTGCGGGAACTCGTCGACCGGCTGCGAGCCGCAGGCATCTCCGAGACGGACCCGCGTCTGGTCGAGGTGCGGTCCGCCGCCAGCGGTGTCGGTCCGACACGTATCGATATGTCTCGATTCATCGCGTGGTGCAGGACGAGTGGCGGTGTCATCGAAAGGTCACTTCGCGGGGACCTCGTCATTCCGGACTTCGCCGCATTGCAGGCGGAGATCTTCTCGATCTACGAGGGCCTCAGGGGTGTCGACGGGGGGCAGGTCGCCGATTACATCCCGCAGCTCGGCCGCGTCGATCCGGAGAATTTCGGGATCTCGCTGTGCACCACCGACGGGCAGCGCTTCGCGGTGGGGGATGCGGAGACCCCGTTCTGCGTCCAGTCGGTCTGCAAGCCGATCAACTATTGTCTCGCGCTGGAACAGCACGGTGCCGAACAGGTCCACCGGCACGTGGGACGGGAACCCAGCGGTCGAGGGTTCAACGAGCTGACATTGAACAACGAGGGCCTTCCGCACAACCCGATGATCAATTCTGGCGCGATCATGTGCTGCTCGTTGCTGCGCCCGAGTTGGGAGATGGCCGACCGTTTCGACCACGTCGCCGAAACGTGGCGCAGATTGGCTGGCGGCGGGACGGTCGGCTTCAACAATGCCGTCTATCTCTCGGAACGGCGTACGGCGGATCGGAACTTCGCTCTCGGGTACTTCATGCGCGAGCACCGGGCCTTTCCGGACGGCACCGACCTCACCGAGACGCTGGAGTTCTACTTCCAGTGCTGTTCCATCGAGGTCGACGCGCGGTCGCTGTCGGTCGTTGCCGCGTCGCTCGCCAACGGTGGTGTCAATCCCCTCACCCGGGAGCGGATCTTCTCCGCCGACACCGCGCGCAAGTGCCTGTCGCTGATGTCGTCGTGCGGGATGTACGACTACTCGGGGGAGTTCGCCTTCACCATCGGTCTGCCGGCCAAGAGCGGTGTCTCCGGCGGACTGATGATCGTGGTTCCCGGCGTGATGGGCGTCTGCGTCTGGTCGCCCCGCCTCGACGCGCTCGGCAACTCCGTCCGGGGAGTCGCGTTCTGCAAGGAACTCATCAACCGGTTCAACTTCCACGTCTACGACTCGTTGGCCGCCGGCGAGGACTCCGGCAAACGCGACCCGCGTCGCGGCAGGAACGAGGACGAGGTGGCGTCGACCACGCGGTTGCTGTGGGCCGCCAGTCACGGCGATCTGGAGTACGTCCGGCTCGCGCTGGCCGCGGGGAAGGATCCGAACTCCGCTGACTACGACCGGCGGACGGCGCTGCACCTGGCTGCCTCCGACGGAAACCTCGACGTGGTCCAGTACCTCCTGGACCGCGGAGCTGATCCAACTCTGCGGGACCGCTGGGGAGGCACTGCGCTCTCCGACGCCGAACGCGGAGCACACGACAACGTTGTCGCGCTGCTCGGGTCGACGCTGGGCGAGAGCCAGGCGTTGGCCACCCCCGTGCGAACCGACGCGCCGCTCGCGGCGGTCTGAACGTCGGTTCCACCGATCACGACTACCTGGGCCATCCGGCCCGAGCACAGGAGAAGAGACCCATGGCTTACAAGGCTGAATACATCTGGATCGACGGCACCGCGCCGACCGCGAAGCTCCGGTCGAAGACGAAGATCATCGAGGACGGCGTCGCACCGGGCACGTGGGGCTTCGACGGCTCCAGCACCAACCAGGCCGAGGGCAGCAGCTCCGACCGCGTCCTCGAGCCGGTCGCCACCTACGCCGACCCCATCCGCGGCGGGGCGCACCTGCTGGTGCTCTGCGAGGTGTTCAACACCGACGGCACCCCGCACGAGTCCAACACGCGGGCGCTGCTGCGCCCGGTGGCGGAGCAGTTCGCCGCCCAGGAGTCGCTGTTCGGCATCGAGCAGGAGTACACCTTCTTCAAGGGCTCCCGCCCGCTCGGCTTCCCGGACGGCGGCTACCCGGCTCCGCAGGGCGGCTACTACTGCGGCGTCGGCGCGGACGAGATCTACGGCCGCGCGGTGGTCGAGAAGCACCTGGACAACTGCCTCGCCGCGGGCCTGTCCCTCTCCGGCATCAACGCCGAGGTCATGCCCGGCCAGTGGGAGTTCCAGGTCGGTCCGCTGTCCCCGCTGGAGGTCTCCGACCAGCTGTGGATCGCCCGCTGGCTCCTGCACCGCACGGCCGAGGACTTCGGTATCTCCGCGACCCTGGAGCCGAAGCCCGCGCGGGGTGACTGGAACGGCGCTGGCGCCCACACCAACTTCTCGACGCGCGCGATGCGCGAGAACTACCCGGCGATCATCGAGGCCTGCGAGGCCCTCGGCCGGGGTGACAAGCCCGCGGAGCACATCCGCAACTACGGCGCCGGCGTCGAGGCCCGCCTGACCGGCGCGCACGAGACGGCGCCCTGGAACGAGTACAGCTACGGCGTCTCGGACCGCGGTGCCTCCGTCCGCATCCCGTGGCAGGTGGAGATCGACAAGAAGGGCTACATCGAGGACCGTCGGCCCAACGCCAACGTCGACCCGTACACCGTCACCCGCCTCATCGTCGACACCTGCTGCAGCGCCCTGGAGGCCGCCGACCTCGTGTGAGGCACGCGGCCCACGGTCCGCGGACGACATTCACCACGCCGCAGTGCTGCGGCAGCTATTACGACATGGAGTGCATCTCGATGCCAGACGGCTTCGACGCGGGGGATACCGCATTCGTTCTGATCAGCGCCGCGTTGGTCATGCTGATGACCCCGGGCCTGGCGTTCTTCTACGGCGGCATGGTTCGCGTGAAGAGCGTTCTCAACATGCTGCTGATGAGCTTCATCAGCCTGGGCATCGTCAGCGTGCTCTGGGTGACCTACGGATACTCGCTCGCCTTCGGCGATGACGTCGGTGGACGCGGACTCATCGGTGACCTGGGCAACGTGGGCATGAGCGGGATCTCGGACACCACGTTGACGGGCAGCATTCCGGTGCTCGCCTTCGCGGTCTTCCAGATGATGTTCGCCGTCATCACGCCCGCGCTGATCAGCGGGGCGATCGCTGACCGTGCCAAGTTCGGCGCGTGGATGCTGTTCGTCGCGCTCTGGGTGACCGTGGTGTATTTCCCGGTGGCCCACTGGGTGTGGCAGGCGGACGGTTGGATCTTCAAGCTCGGCGTGAAGGACTTCGCCGGAGGCACGGCGGTCCACATCAACGCCGGCATGGCCGCCCTCGGCGCGCTTCTCGTCCTCGGCAACCGGGTCGGCTTCAGGCGTGAGTCGATGCGGGCGCACAGCCTGCCGCTCGTGATGCTCGGCTCGGGCCTGCTGTGGTTCGGGTGGTTCGGGTTCAACGCCGGCTCGGCTCTCGCCGCCAACGGCACCGCCAGCGTCGCCTTCATGAACACCCAGGTGGCGGCCGGTGCCGGCATGATCGGATGGCTCCTCTGGGAGCGCGTACGCAAGGGTGGTTTCACCTCCCTGGGCGCCGCGTCGGGCGCGGTCGCCGGCCTGGTGGCCATCACCCCCGCCTGTGCGGTCGTGAACACCTGGGGTGCGATCGCCATCGGTGTCATCGCCGGTGTCGTCTGCGCCTTGGCCGTCGGCCTCAAGGACCGCTTCGGCTACGACGACACGCTGGACGTCGTGGCGGTTCACGCGGTCGGCGGTTTCGTCGGCACGCTGCTCATCGGAGTGTTCGACACGACCGACGGCCTCGTCGCCGGTGCCGGTGCCGGGCAACTGGGGAAGCAGGCGGTCGGCGCCCTCGCCGTCGCCGCGTATTCGGTGGCGCTGACCTGGCTGCTCGTCAAGATCATTGATATGACGATCGGCTTCCGGGTGCGGCGATCGGACGAGGTCACCGGCATCGACCAGGTTCTGCACGCGGAGAGCGCCTACGACTTCGACGCGAGCAGGGGGCACGCCGCCCCTGCCGATTCGACAGGCGGCTGGGCGCAGGACAGGACCGCTCAGCACCCGACCGTGGGCGTCGTCAACGGCCCGTACACCCGCTGACCGACTGCGACGGACGTCGCCGTGGTGGTCTGGACCGGGAGGGGTACGCCAACCCTCCCGGTCCGCGGGCGTACGGGTGCGTGCGTCGGCGGGAACCGCTCCGCGCCGGCAGCCCCTGAACCACGCTGGAATCTGACGCTGACGTGAGAGGTAGTATCGTCGGCGTCGCCAGGTGGGGGGAGGGGTCGTGCGGATCGGAGAACTCGCCGCCAGCACGGGTGTGTCGGTGCGTGCCCTGCGCTACTACGAGGAGCAGTCGCTGCTGATCCCCGGGCGCAGCGGAGGCGGCCAGCGCCACTACGACCAGGAGGCGGTCGACCGCGTCCAGCTCATCCAGACGCTGTACGCCGCGGGTCTGTCCAGCAGGACGATCCTGGGTCTGCTGCCCTGTGTCGACGCGAAGGTCAACACTCCGCAGTCCCGTGCCCTGCTGAACGCCGAACGTGACCGCATCACCCGGCAGATCGGCCAACTCGCCCAGGTCAGGGACCGGCTCGACGCGGTGATCAGCGCCAGCGAGGCCCCGGGCAACGGCTGCGTCTACACGGACGCCGCACCGCGGTAGTCGCCCGTGGGGCGGTGCTGTCGTACGGTCGTGGGCGGTGCGCCGAGGGTGAGGTCGGGGATGCCGTAGAACTGGTCCAGGACCTGCATCGCGGCACCGGCGGCGATCACGTCCGCGCCCAGGCTGGACAGGGTCACCGTCGGGGCCAGCCAGTCCGTGCGCCGCACGTCCGTGCGGACGGCCTGCTCGACCGCCGCGCGGTAGACCTCCGCGTGGCGCAGCAGATCCGCACCGGCCAGCACCACGTGGGCGAGGTCGAGGGTCTGGAGCAGGTTGACGACGCCGATCGCCAGGACACGGGCCGCACGAGCAGTGTCCCCCGCCTCGGTGGCGCGCAGGTGGACGACCTCCAGGCAGCCGTGCCGTCCGCAGACGCAGCCCGGCCCGTCCAGGGCGACGACCGTGTGCCCGAACTCACCGGCGTTGGTGTGCGCGCCCCGGTGGGCGGCGCCGCCCAACCAGAAGCCACCGCCGATGCCGGATTCGACCATGATGAGCGCCGCGTCACCGAACGCCGCACCCTGCCGCCACGCCTCGGCCGTGATCCCGGCGGTCACGTCCTTGTCCAGGTGCACCGGCAGCCCCAGCCGCGCCTCGGCCAGCGCGCGCAGCGGTACGTCGTGCCAGTGCCGCAGGCCGTGTGCGTCGCGGACCAGCCCGTTCGCGTGGTCGAGTGGCCCGATCATGCCGAGACCCACCCCGGTCAGGCGGCTGCGCGGCGCGGTGTCGGCGGTGATCGCGTCGATGCCGGCGCTCAGGGCGTCGAGGAGTTGCTCCGGGGTGAAGTCCTCCGGCAGCGGGCTGACCGTCGAGTGGCGCACGACGCCGGCCAGGTCGACCAGGACCAGGCGCAGCGTGCGCCGGGCGACGTGCGCGCCGATCGCGTACCGGCTGTCGGGGACCAGTTCGTAGACGACCGCGGGTTTGCCGATGCCGGGACGCCGGACACCGGCGGGGCGGATCAGCCCGTCGGCGGTCAGGCGGGCGATGACCTTGGAGACCGCCTGCGGCGTCAGGCCGGTGGCGGCGACGACCGTCGACCGCTCGAACGTCCGCGCGGTGCGCCCCACGGCCATGACGAGCGCCTGGTTGTATCCGCGCAGGAACGTCACGTCGGCTGTGGTGCGCGTCATCTCGCCAGCCTATTACGCAACGCTGTTGCTAAATTCGCTCGGTGAACGGACTGAGCAGAGGTCAGCGCCTCGCGGCGCTGGCGGCCCTGGCACTGGGCGGCGTGGCGGTCGGCCTGACGGAGTTCGTGGCGATGGGCCTGCTGCCCGAGATGGCACGCGACCTGCTCGCCCAGGACTACGCCCGATCCTCGTCGGACGCCGTCGCCGAGGCAGGCTGGATGATCACGGCGTACGCGCTGGGCGTCGTCGTGGGCGCGCCACTGATCGCCGCGCTCAGCGCGCGCCTGCCCCGCCGCAGGCTCGTGCTCGGACTGCTCGTCCTCTTCGCCGCCGGCACGGTCGCCTCCGCGACCGCCCCGAACTTCGAGCTGGTGCTCGTCGCGCGGTTCGTCGCCGCGCTGCCGCACGGCGCGTACTTCGGCGCTGCCGGCCTGCTCGCGGCGACCCTGATGGGCCCCGGCAACGAGGCGCGGGGCTTCGCCACAGTGCTCGGTGGCCTGACCGTGAGCAACGTGGTGGGCGTACCACTGATCACCCGGCTCGGGCAGGCAGCCGGCTGGCGGACGGCGTACCTGGTCATCGCCGGGGTCTTCCTGCTCACGCTGCTGGCGGTCCTGGCGGTCGTTCCGGAGGTTGCCGCGGCGGCGGACGGCTCGCCGGCCGCCGAGCTGCGCGCGCTGCGGACCTCGCAGGTCTGGCTGGTCGCGGCCACCGGCGCGATCGGCTTCGCTGGCTTCTTCGCGGTCGACTCCTACATCGCGCCGGTCACCACCGACGTCGCCGGCCTCTCCGCCGCGACAGTGCCCTGGGTGCTGGTCGCGGTCGGCCTCGGCATGACGGTCGGCAACGCCCTGGGCGGCTGGCTCGCCGACCGGGACCTGCGTCGCAGCCAGCTGATCGGCTTCGTCGCGATGATCGCCAGCATCGGCGTGTTCAGTCTCGTCGCGTCGCATCCGGTGGGTCTGTTCGTGGGCGCGTTCCTGGTCGGCGCGACGAGTCTCTACCTCGGTCCGGTCCTGCAGGCACGCCTCATCACGGTCGCTCCCGGCGCCCAGTTGATGGGTGCCGCCCTCAACCAGTCCGCCATGAACATCGCGAACAGCCTGGGCGCGGCCCTGGGCAGCGTGGCCATCGCCGCCGGGCTCGGTTACCTCGCGCCGGCCCGGGTGGGACTGGTCCTTGCGGTCGTCGGGCTGGGCCTGGGAATCGTCAGCTACGCGGGGCGTCGTCGGGACCGGGAACCGGCCGCCGTGGCGGGCTGACCCCTGGCGGCCCGGCTCAGCTGACCGACGGGGCGAGGAGGTCGCCGACGGCAGCCCGGACCGGATCGGGGTTCGCCCAGGACCAGTTGGGGTGGGCCCGGTTGGTGAGCAGGGCCAGGACCAGCTTGCGGCCCGGGTCGACCACCAGCGAGGGACCGGCGAAGCCGGTGTGGCCGAAGGTTCGGGCCGACGCGAGCCGGCCCATGAACCACGGCTGGTCGAGGACGACGCCGAGACCGTGGGCGGCCGTGCGCCGCGGGCGCTCGGGGTCGACGGCCGGCTTGCCCGCGTTGTGGTTGGTCAGCATCCGGCGCACCGTACCGGCGGCGAGGACCCGTCGGCCCTGGTAGGTGCCACCGTCGAGGAGCATCTGGCCGACGGCCGCGAGATCGCCGGCACTGGCGAACACACCCGCGTGACCGGCGATGCCCCCGAGGTTGTTGGCGACGTCGTCGTGCACGGTGCCGCGGAGCAGGCCGCGGGACGAGCGGGCGTCGGTGGCGACCATCCGGGCCGACCGGTCGGTGGCCGACAGCCAGGTCGTGGGGTTGAAACCAGTGTCGCGCAGGCCGAGGGGACCGGCGAGATTCGCCTTGAGCGCCTGGTCGAGGCGGCTGCCAGTGACCTTCTCGACGATCTTGCCGGCGGTCATGACGCCGACGCTCGAGTAGCGGAACGCGTCGCCGGGCACCGCGCCCGAGACCAGCGGGGTGGCGAGGACCGCGTTCCAGCGGGCGGCGTTGTCGGACAGGCCGGTGACCTTGGCTCCGACGGGGAGGCCGCTGGTGTGGGTGAGCAGCATCTCCACGGTGACGCGGTCCTTGCCTGTGCCGGTGAACGCCGGCAGATAGTCGCGCACCGGGGCGTCCAGGTCGACGCGGCCCTTGTCGACCTGCTGGAGCAGCAGGATGGCGGTGTAGACCTTGGTGACCGAGGCGAGATCGAAGATCGAGTCCGGGCGCATCGCGACCCGGCTCTTCGCCGCGAGCAGTTTCGGGCCGGCCGCGTAGCGCAGGGCCTCCCCGACGGCCGTGTGCACTGTCACCTTCCCGTTGACCAGCACGACGGCGACCGCGCCGGGAAAGCCGTGGTGCGTGACGGTCTGCGGTGAGGCGGGCAGGTGCCGCCTCAGCAGCGCGGTCACGTCCGCGGCGTACCGGGCCTGGTTGCCCGGCGCGCCCGCGCCGGCCCTGGGGGAGGTGCTCGGCGTACCCGACGAAGAGGCCGCCGGTCTCCCGGCCGCGCCGAACCCCACCCTGTTCCCCGCCGCGTCGGTGGCGGTCACCGTACCGCCGGGGTCGGCCCCGCCCGGCGACTCACCGCCGCCGTCGCCGCAGCCGGTGAGGGCGGAGGCCACGGCGGCCAGGCCAACCCCGAGCAGGGTACGACGAGCGACAGGCATGCCGGTGATGCTGACAGACCCGAACTGGTACGCCAACCTCAATCAGCCGTACGCTGGTGGCGTCCAGCGTTCTGGCCGGTTTCCGACATCCGAGCGGGCCGTACGGGCGACCGTCACCGCCTGTGCAACGATCGTCGGGCATCCTGTCGACTGGCCGGCGCCGCCGGTCTGTCCGTGCGGCAGACCCGGGGGAGGGTGCCCCGCCTCGTACTCCTTTGGAGAGCACCATGTCCCTCTCCCCCGTTCGGGTCTTCGCCGCATTGAACGCCGTGCGGCCCCCCGAGCAGCCGAACCCGATCCTGGGCAAGGCGGTGGTGGTCGGCGGCAGCGTCGCCGGCCTGCTCGCCGCCCGGGTCCTGTCCGATCACGCCGAGAGCGTGGTCCTCCTCGACCGCGACGACCCGCAGGTCAGCGGCGCGCGGCCCGGCGTGCCCCAGGGCACCCAACTGCACGCCCTGCTGCCCGGCGGTCTCCTGCAGTTGGAGCAGTTGTTTCCCGAGTTCCGTCAGCAGGCGTTGGCCCACGGCGCGGTCGAGGCGCCACCCGACACCCGACGCACCTACCTCGACGGTCGCCGCAAGGTGGTCGTACCCGACGACGACGACAGCCTGGCGGGCAGCCGGCCGCTGCTGGAGGGGCTGATCCGTCAGCAGGTGCTCCGACTGCCGAACGTCAAGACGGTCACGGCCCGCGCCACCGGGCTCGCCGTCGACGGCGACGCGGTAACCGGCGTGCGCTGTGAGGTCAACGGGGTGGCCGGCGTCGAGGGCGGCGACCTGGTGGTCGACGCCATGGGCCGGTCCAGCCGGCTCTCGGACTGGCTGGAGCAGACCGGCTGGGAGCGACCCGCCACCCGCCGGATGCCCGTGCACCTCAACTACGCGACCGCGTTGTTCCGGCGCCCGGAGCAGAGCCCGCGGATGCGTGTCGTCATGGCCCTGCACACCCCGCGCACGATGACGGACGTCGCCGGCGCCGCCTTCTTCGCCATCGAGGACGGCCGGTGGATGGCCATGATGGCCGGCTACGGCGACGACCGGCCCGGACGTACCGCGCAGGACTTCGTCCGGCGGCTGCGCGAGCAGTTCCCACCCGAGTTCGGCGAGGTCGCCGATCAGGAGCTGCTCGGCGACGTGCAGACCTACCACCACGCCGACAGCCGGCGACGGGACTTCCACGCGCTGGCGCGCTTCCCGGCGCGGCTCGTCAGCGTCGGCGACGCCGTGGCGTCGTTCAACCCGGTCTACGGGCAGGGCATGACGGCGGCGGCCCTGCACGCGGCCTGCCTGTCGGCGTACCTGCGCTCCGGGCCCGACCTGAGCGTCCCCGCCCGGCACTTCCTCGACCTGCAGAAGGTCGTGGTCGACGCCGCGTGGTCGACGTCCACCTCCGCCGACCTGGCGCTGCCGCACGTCAACGGGCCCTACCCGCGCGGCTACCGGGTCTCCAGCTGGGCGAGCCGGCAGATCCTCACGGCGACCGTCACGGACGTGGCGATCGCGCGCCGGTTCAACGAGGTCGTCTCCATGCGCGCGCACCCGCTGTCGCTGGCCACCCCCGGCGTGATCCTGGGCGCCGTGCGCGCCAACCGACGCGCGGGCTGACCGATGCGCCCCGCCGCCCGCCAGGAGCCTGGTGGGCGGCGGGTTCGCCGGCTACTGCGCGGCTTTGCGCAGGACGTCGACGACGAAGCGGTGATCCTCCACCTGCGGAAGCCCCGACACGCCCATCCAGCCCACCACACCGGTGCCGCGTACGCGCAGCGGCAGCGCGCCTCCGGCCGCCGCGTACCGGGCGGCCGGCAGGCCGTAGCGCTCGGTCAGCGTCACGTTCCTGTCCCGGCAGAGTCGGGCCATGTAGAGCGAGGAGTGCTCGAACCGCATCACCACCCGACCCTTGCGGCGCAGCCAGGCGTCGTTGTCCTGCGTCGAGCCGGGCAGGCCACAGTGGAACAACTGACGCCCCGCCCGCCACACGCCCACCGCGACCGGCAGTCCCCGCTCGCTCGCGGCGGCCACGGCGCGCATCCCCAGCTCGTACGCGTCGGTCTCGGACAGGCCAATACGCTCCAGCTCCTCCTCCTCGCGCAGCAGCTCGTCCAGCGTCGGCCAGGACTCGTTGTCAGTTGGCATGGGTGTCTCCTCGTCGTCTCACCAGGCGCACGGCGCGTAGTCCTTCAGGAAGCAGCCGTACAGGTCCTCGCCCTGCTCGCCACGCACGATCGGGTCGTACACCCGCGCCGCGCCGTCGACCAGGTCCAACGGTGCGTGGAACCCCTCGTCGGCCAGCCGCATCTTCGTCGGGTGCGGCCGCTCGTCGGTGATCCAACCCGTGTCGACGCTGGTCATCAGGATGCCGTCGGTCAGCATCTCCTGGGCGCTGGTGCGGGTCAGCATGTTCAACGCGGCCTTGGCCATGTTGGTGTGCGGGTGCCCCGGACCCTTGTAACCGCGCCCGAACTGACCCTCCATCGCGGAGACGTTCACCACGTACTTACGGCGGGCCGGCGCGGCGGCCATCGCCGAACGTAGCCGGCTGACCAGCACGAACGGCGCGGTGACGTTGCACAACTGCACTTCCAGCAGCTCGACCGGGTCGACCTCCTGCACCCGCTGCACCCAGCTGTTGACCGGGTCGAGGTCCGGCACGAGCCCACCGGCGTCGATGGCGGTGGAGGCCGCGATCCGCTCCGGCGAGGCGGAACGACTGGTCAACGCCAGTGCGGTGAGCGCGTGCGGGGTGAGCGCGGACGACCCGGCCGTGCGGCTGCCGCCTGGGCCGCTCGGCTTGGTGAACGTGATCAGCTCCGGCAGGGGACCGTCCGGCAGGGCTGCGGCCTCGGCGGCGGCGAGCTGGGCGTACGCCCCGGGCGACCGGCGGACCGTCTGCGCCGCGTTGTTGATCAGGATGTCGAGGGGACCCTGGCTGCTGACCGAGTCGGCGAGGGCGATCACCTGTGCCGGGTCCCGCAGGTCGATACCGACGACCCGCAGGCGGTGCAGCCAGTCCGCGCTGTCGGGCATCGCGGCGAACCGGCGGACCGCGTCGTGCGGGAACCGGGTCGTCACCGTCGTGTGCGCGCCGTCGCGCAGCAGCCGCAGCGCGATGTACATGCCGATCTTCGCGCGCCCGCCGGTGAGCAGGGCGCGCCGGCCGGTCAGGTCGGTACGGGCGTCCCGGCGCTCCCGGTTCAGCGCGGCGCAGGAGGGGCAGAGCTGGTGGTAGAAGGCGTCCACCTCGCGGTAGCGCTGCTTGCAGATGTAGCAGCCGCGCGGGTTGTGCAGGAGCCCCGCCGTCGTGCCGGTGGTGGGGGAGGCGAGGGGGATGCCCTGTGTCTCGTCGTCGATCCGGCCCGGAGCGCCGGTGGCCGTGGCCTCCGTCACCGCCCGGTCGGCCGCGAGGATGGCGTCGCGCCGCTCCTCACGACGCCGCTGCTTGATCACCTTGTAGAGCCGTGCGGTGGCCCGCTGCACCCGCACCACGTCGGGGTGGTCGGGAGGAAGGGCCTCCAACGCCTCGAAGACGCTCAGGCAGGTCTCCAGCCGGTTCCGGTCGATGCCGCCCTGAGCGTTGTCGGGAATGTTGTCCACCGTCATGCGTCGTTGTCTCGTCCCGTTTCCTGTGCCGGATTTCGCCGGCCCACCCCAAGTCCGACCCGAAACTGTACGCACCGCGGCGTCCCGGCCGCACCCCGCGCCGTCGGGCACCCTGCACGGCTCTGTGGTGCGCGTGAGGGATGCTGGTCCCGTGCAGATCACCATCCTCGGTCCCCTCGCCGTCGACGGCCGGCCGGTCCGGGGCGAGCGGTTGGCCGCGGTGCTCCGCGCGCTCGTGGACGCGCGCGGTCGGGCGGTCTCCACCAGCCTGCTCGTGGACGCGGTCTGGGATGGTGCCCCGCCGGACGACGCGACCGGCGCCGTGCAGGCGCTCGTGTCCCGTGTGCGCCGGCTCGGGCTGCCCGTGGTGGCCGTGCCAGGGGGATACCGCCTGCCCCCTGAGCAGGTCACCGTCGACGCCGTCGAGGCACGGGCGCTCGTCGACCACGGTCGGGCCGCCCTGCGGACCGGCGACGCACGCGCGGCCCGCGACTCGGCCGACCGGGCCCGGGGCCTGTTCCCCGAGGTGCCGGAGATCGTCAGCGTGGACGACACGCGCCTGTTCGCCGACGTCGCCGCGCTGCGCGCCGAGGCGGCCCTCGCCGGCGCGGGGCCGTACGACGAGGCCGACCTGCGCCGGCTGGCCGCGCGGACGCCCCCGGACGAGCCGTCGGCCGCCCTGCTCGTGCGGGTGCTCGCCGTCCAGGGGCGGGAGGCGGAGGCGCTGGAGGTGGTCGAGCGTCTCCGCGACGAGCTGGCCGACCGCTACGGTACCGACCCGTCACCAGTGATCACACAGGTCCACCTGGCCCTCCTGCGCGGCGAACTCACCACGCCGGCCGTCGTCGCACCACCCCGTCCGCCGGCACGCGTCGTCCTGCCCGCCGCGTGGCGCCGGCCGATGACCGCCCTGCTGGGCCGCGAGCGGGACGTCGAGGCCCTGGACGCGGCGCTCGACGAGTCGGCGCTCGTGACGATCGTGGCGACCGGCGGCGCGGGCAAGACCCGCCTCGCCGCCGAGGTCACCCGACGCGCGGCGGCGGCCGGGCAGGGGGTACGGGTGGTCGAGCTGGCCGGTCTGCGCTCGCCCGACGAGGTGCTGCCCACCGTGCTCGCGGCGCTCGGCGGCGCGGACACCTCGTCCACCGGCGGCAACCTGGGCCTCGAACGCCGGGTGCTCAGCCCCGAGGAGCGGATGCGTGCCGTGGCGCCGGACCTCGACGGCCTGATCGTGGTGGACAACTGCGAGCACGTCCTCGACGCGGTGGCCACCGTCGTCGCGGACCTGCTCGCGGTGACCTCACCGCAGGTCGCGGTGCTCGCCACCAGTCGGGCCCCGCTGGGCCTGGCCGGCGAGCGGGTCCACCGACTGACCGCCCTGCCGGACGCCGACGCGCTCGGGCTGGTCGAGTCCCGGGCACGGGCCGGTGGCGCGGTCCCAACCTGGGACACCGCCCGGGCTCTCGCGCTGTGCAACCGGCTCGACAACCTGCCGTTGGCCCTCGAACTGGCCGCCGCGCGGCTGCGGCACATGCCGATCGACGACGTGCTCGCCGGGCTGACCGACCGGTTCGCCCTGCTCGACGACGCGCTGCGGGGTCTGCCGGAACGCCACGCGAGCCTGTGGGCGATGGTCGACTGGAGCCGGGAACTGCTCGCGCCCGACGACCGTGCGTTGCTGGAGCGGGTCGCGGTCATCCCCGCGCCGTTCACCGCCGACCTCGCCGCCGCGGTCGCGCGGACCCCCGACGTACGACGAGGTCTGGCGAGGCTCGTCGAACAGTCCCTGCTGACCCTGGTCGAGGGGGACGGGCCGCCCCGCTACCGGATGCTGGAGACCGTCCGCGAGTACGGCGAGGCCCGGCTCGGTGCGTCCGGTGACCGGGACGCGGCGATGGCCGGCCTGGCGGGGTGGTGCCGAGACGAGGCCGTCGCGCTCAGCGAGCGTTTCGTCGGCCCCGACCAGGTGGAGGCGCTCGACCGTTGTGCCGCCGAGCAGGACAACCTGGTCGCGGGCCTGCGGTGGGCGCTGGGTCAGGACGACGAGCCGGCAGCCGTCGACGTCGCCACCGCGTTGCTGCACCTCTGGACGGTGCGCGGCCTGCACCTGGAAGTCCTCGCCTGGGCACGCGGGATGCTGCACATCGACGATCCGCACCGGCGTCGACGCTCGGCGATCCTGCGGGGCCGGGCCAGCGGCCGGCCCCTGCCGCACGGGGACCGACTCGCCTGGACGTGCCTGTTGATCAGCGCGAACGGCGGCATCAGCGCCGACCTGCGGCCCGCCGTGCTCGCGCGACGCGCCCTGCGCACGCTGCTCGCGGAGCGACCCGCCGAGGTGTCGCCGCGACTGACCGCGTTCGCGGTGGCGTTACCCGGCTTCGACGAGTCCGACCCGGAGAAGAGCCTGAAGGCCGCGACCGAGTTGATCGCGAACCCGGACCCGTACGTCCAGGCGCTCGGCCTGATCGCGCGCGCGGCGGTACGGGAGAACAGTGGCCTGCCGGAGGCGTCGATCGAGGACGCCGAGCAGGCGTACCACCGCTTCGAGGTCGCGGGCGACCTTTGGGGCATGGCGATGGCCGCGGGCGCCGTCGGGCAGTTCCTGCTCCCTGGCAGGGAGGGGCGGTCGGCCGAGTGGCTGGCGCGCAGCGTCCGGCACATGGAGATGATCGGCGCGCAGCAGGACGCCCGGTCGATCCGGGTGCGGCTGGACGTGCAGCTCGCCCTGACCGGCGACGCGGACGCGGAACGCCGGCTGGGTGAGACGGCGACGCGGGGCCAGGCCGAGCAGATGGACGTCGCGCAGGCGCTTCTCGGCCTGGCGCACCTCGCCTGGCAGCGCGAGCGCTATGACGAGGCGCTGGCCCACGCCGACGAGGTGAACCGCACTCTCGCCGGCTGGACCGGCCCGCCACCGCAGCCGCGGGTGATGCTGCGGGCCTCGGTGGCGGTCCTGTACCTGCGGGTGGCCGAGGCGCGGGGGGTGTCGGGCGCCGACGCCGCCGCCCAGGCGGCCACGTTGTTGGCGCTCGCCCGCGACGACGCGCTCAACTCGAAGGACCTGCCGGTGATCGGGGCGTGGGCGTCGGGCGGCGCGGACCTCGCCGCGTACCGGGACGACATCGCCACCACCCGCGAGCTGTCCGCGCTCGCGAAGCGGCTCGGGACGCACATGGAGCTGTTCTTCCCGAGCGAACGCAGCGAACGACTCGACGCCGCCCTCGGGAACGAGGAGCAGCGTGAGTCGTTGCTGGCCGTCTGGCGTGCCCGGCCGGTGGCCGCGGCCGTCACCCGGGTCCGTGAGCTGATGGAGGACCTGCTCGCCTAGCCGGGTTCAGACCTTCTTGCGGTAGGCGCGCAGCGCCATCGGCATGAACACCGCCACGAAGCCGGCGCACCAGGCGAGGGTCCACCACACGTGCGCGTCGAGCGGGGTGCCGAGGAACAGGCCGCGTACCGATGCCACCAGATGGGTCATCGGGTTGACCTTCACGAAGGCCTGCATCCAGCCGGGCAGGGTGTCGGTGCCGACGAACACGTTCGATCCGAAGCTCAGCGGCATGATCAGGGCGAACATCAGTCCCTGCACGGCACCGGGGGTGCGCACCTTCATCGACACCCAGACCGGCAGCCAGCTCAGGCACAGCGCGAACAGCACCGCGAGCACGCAGCCCGCGATGGCCCGGAACGGGTCGGTGTCGATCCGGAAACCCATCAGGTAGCCGATCGCGAGGGTCGAGACCGTGACGATCACGTACCGGACGACGTCGCCGAGGACCGCGCCGACCAGCGGTGCGGAGCGGGGGACCGGCAGTGACCGGAACCGGTCGAAGATGCCCTTGGCGATGTCGGTGTTGAGGTTGACGCCGATCGCGATGGCACCGGTGGCGATCGTCTGCGCCAGGATTCCGGGTAGCAGGAACTGCAGGTAGTCGTGGGTGGAGCCGGCGACCGCGCCGCCGAAGATGTAGACGAAGATGACCAGGAACAGCACCGGTTGCAGCGTGACGTCGATAAGCGCCTCGGGCGTACGCCAGGTCTTGATGAGGCTGCGTTTGGCGAGTGCCAGCGAGTGCCGCACGAGCCGGAACGATCGTGGGTTCACCGCCGCCGTCGACGGCGTGGAGTTCGGTGTGGGTGGTGCGCCGACCAGGGTGCTCATGCCGCTACCTCCGTACGCGAAGTGGTGTCGTCCTCGGATGCCGTACGCCCGGTGAGGGTGAAGAACACCTCGTCCAGGCTCGGCAGGTGCAGGGACAGTTCGGTGACCGCGATGCCGGCGGTGGCGAAACGCGCGACGCTCTCGGTCAGCGCCGTGTCGTCGGCGACCGGCACCGCGAGGACGCCCCGGCGGATCTCGTCGGCCTGCCCGCCCGAGCCGACCTCGGTCAGGATCGCCGCGGTCCGGGAGAGCTGCGCCGGGTCGGACGGCCGGACTTCGAGGGTCTGCCCGCCGACGATCCGCTTGAGCCCGTCGGGCGTGTCGTGGGCGATGACCCGGCCGTGGTCGATCACCGTGATCGCGTCGGCCAGCGCGTCGGCCTCCTCCAGGTACTGCGTGGTGAGCAGCACGGTCGAGCCGTTGGTCACCAGCGACCGGACCACGTCCCACATGTCCTCGCGCTTGGCCGGGTCCAGTCCGGTCGTGGGCTCGTCCAGGAAGATCACCTCCGGCGAGCCCACGAGGCTGGCGGCCAGGTCGAGCCGTCGGCGCATACCTCCGGAGTACGTCTTGGCGGGCCGGTTGGCGGCCTCGGTCAGGTCGAACCATTCGAGCAGTTCGGTGGCCCGCCGCCGGGCGCCGGCGCGACCGAGGTCCAGCAGCGTGCCGAACAGCTCCAGGTTCTGCCGACCGGTCAGGTCCTCGTCGACCGAGGCGTACTGACCGGTGAGGCCGATACGCTGCCGGACCCGCCCGGCGTCGCGGACGACGTCGAAGCCGGCGATGCGGGCGCTGCCGGCGTCCGGGGTCAGCAGGGTGGAGAGGATGCGGACGGCTGTGGTCTTGCCGGCGCCGTTGGGGCCGAGCACCCCGAGCACCGTTCCCCGGGGTACGGCGAGGTCCACGCCCTGCAGGGCCCTCGTCTTCCCGAACGTCTTGACGAGGCCCTCGGCCTCGATCACCAGATCGCTTGTCATGCCGACCAGCGTGCGCCGCGCGCCTGACACGCCTCCGACACGCCGCTGACAGCCGCGCCGACGCGGGCTGACACCGCGCCGGGCCGTAGCGAGAGGGGGCGCGTACGTCCGGGGGTTGGTGGCCTCGCCGGCCGCTGCCATACTGACGGTGGCGCCCGTCGATGTCGGTTGGGCCCGGGGGAAGCCCTCCGCAAGGCGCGGACGGTGGGGGTCGAAACCCGGAGGCCGCGATGGACCTTGTCCCCGACGCTACCGCCCTCTCCAGCCTGGTCGATCTGCTCGGCGCGGTGCTGCAACTGGCCGCCGCCGTGGTCAGCCTCCTGGCGGTCGCCACCGCTCGCGGGCGTCGCGGCCGGCGGGACCGCGACGTCCAGCGGTTCCATAACTCCGGGGTACGACCCAGCGGGGATGACGCGCAACATCCATGTAAATCAATACGATGACCGCTATCTCGATCAGGTGCGCTCACGAGGCGTGCCGTACCGAAGCGGAGGAATGCATGGTTCGCTGGCGTACCCTCACCGGCCTGGTGGCCGCCGCGCTGGCCGCGGCCAGCCTCACCCTCGCGGCGCCCGCCGCGGCGGCCGACAACCCCGTCACGCCGAACGTGGTCGGCGGCACCCGCGCCACCCAGGGCGAGTTCCCGTTCATGGTGCGGCTCTCGATGGGCTGCGGCGGAGCCCTCTACAGCTCCCGGCTGGTGCTCACCGCCGCACACTGCGTGGGCGCGACCGGCACCAACACCAGCATCACCGCGACGCTCGGCGTCGTCGACCTCCAGTCGTCCAGCCGGATCACCGTCCGGTCCAACTACGTCTACCGCGCGCCCGGCTACAACGGGTCCGGCAAGGACTGGGCGCTCATCCGGCTGGCCACCCCCGTCACCGGGCTGAGCACGTTGAAGATCGCCACCACGACCGCGTACGACAGCGGCACCTTCACGGTCGCCGGCTGGGGCGCGGCCCGTGAGGGTGGCGCGCAGCAGCGGTACCTGCTCAAGGCCACCGTGCCGTTCGTCAGCGACTCCACCTGCAACTCCAACTACGGTGGCGATCTCATCCCCGCCGAGGAGATCTGCGCCGGCTACGCCAGTGGCGGCACGGACACCTGCCAGGGCGACTCGGGCGGCCCGATGTTCCGCCGTGACGCCGCCAACGCCTGGGTCCAGGTCGGCATCGTCAGCTGGGGCAACGGCTGCGCCCGACCCAACTACCCGGGCGTCTACACGCAGGTGAGCTACTTCGCCTCGTCGATCGCCTCGGCTGCGGCGAGCCTCGGCGGCTGACCGTACGCCATCTCGGGCGGCCCGGACGACGGCGGTCCGGGCCGCCCGCTCGTCTCGGGCGTACCCGCGAGCCGCGGCGGCAGTGGGCTAACCGACAGAATCGGCGGGCCGCGCGTCCCGGGGCGAACGGGGTGACCATGATGGGTCCGTGCAGATCCTGTCCATCCAGTCGTCGGTCGCCTACGGCCACGTCGGCAACTCGGCCGCCGTCTTCCCCCTCCAGCGCCTCGGGCACGAGGTGTGGCCGGTGTTGACCGTCCACTTCTCCAACCACACCGGGTACGGCGCGTGGCGCGGCCCGATGCTGGCGGCCGCCGACGTGGCCGAGGTGATCGCGGGCATCGCCGACCGGGGCGTCCTCGGCAGCGCCGACGCGGTGCTGTCCGGCTACCAGGGCGACCCGGCGATGGGTGCCGTGATCCTGGACGCCGTGGCCCAGGTCAAGGCCGCCAACCCGGCCGCCGTCTACTGCTGCGACCCGGTGATGGGCGACGTCGGCCGGGGGATGTTCGTCCGGCCCGGTATCCCGGAATACCTGCGCGACACCGTCGTGCCGCGCGCCGACATCATCACGCCGAACCACTTCGAGCTGGACTTCCTCGCCGGCCGCACCACGACGACCCTCGCGCAGGTGCTGGACGCGGTCGACGTCGTCCGGGCCACCGGGCCGCGGCACGTCCTGGTGACCAGCGTGCTGCACGACGACGCGCCGGCGGGCTCGCTGGAGGTGGTGGCGGTCTCCGACGAGGGCGCCTGGGCGGTGACCACCCCGCTGCTGCCCATCAACCCGAATGGCGGGGGCGACGTCACCGCCGCGCTGTACCTGGCGCACCTGTCGACAACCGGCTCACCGGCCACCGCGCTGGAGCGTACCGTCGCCTCCGTCTTCACCGTCCTCGAAGCGACAGTCGCGGCGGGCACCCGGGAGATCCAACTGATCGCGGCGCAGGACGCCATCGCCGAGCCGCCGGCCCGGTTCACCGCCCGCCGGCTGCGCTGACGACGCTCCGGGCCGACGGGCCGTCTCAGCGCAGCGCGTCGTCGCGTAGCACCGCGTGCGCGCCGACGGTCTCGTTGACGATCTGGGTCACCCGCACGTCGACGAGGACGCTGGCCAGCGCCGCCGCGTCCGATCGGCTGAGGCCGTGCAGCCGTTGCAGCAGGGTCAGCATCTCCTCCAGGGCCCGGAACGTCGCCTCGTCGAGGGATGCCCCCAGGCCCAGCGTCAGCCAGGCGTCGGCGGTACGGGCCACCGGGCCGGTGACCGGGAAGTCGTCGCGCACGTCGAAGGTCAGCGTCACCTCGTCCATCGGGCACTCGATCGCCGTGCCGCCGACCTCGCCGTCGCCCTGCGCGGCGTGCCCGTCCCCGACCGAGAACAGCGCTCCGTCGACCGGGATCGGCAGCAGCAGCGTGCTACCGGCCGTCAGGTCCTTGCAGTCGAGGTTGCCACCACACTCGCGAGGCGGGGTGGTGGAGTGCCGTCCCGGCTCCGCCGGCGGCATGCCGAGCACCCCCATGAAGGGGCGCAGCGTCACCGTGTGACCGTGCTGGTTGCGGCCCGTCATCGTCACCGGGTCCAACTCCCAGGCGTGCACCACCTGCGTCGACTCGACGTCGTACCGCTTGTTGAAGGCGCTCGGCCACCCGCCAGCCACCGTCGTACCCCAGGTGCCCGGGACGATCGCGTCGACGCGTACCGCGAGGGTCTGGCCGGCGCGAGCGCCGCGGACCGCGACCGGCCCGATGAGCGCGTGCCCGTCCTCCGGCCGGCGCTGCGGGACCCGGGGGCGGTCCCGGTTCGCGCCGCCCGGGTACGGGCCGGCCGACCACCAGCAGTCCAGGGTGCGGTAGGTGACGCTGTCGCCGGGATCGATCGCGAGCACCGGCGGGAGGTCGGGGGAGAAGTGACCGTGCAGGGTCTTGTCGTCCGGTGCGAGGGTGTGTCGCATCTGCGCAGGCTACGTGTCGATCCGGCGTGACGCGACCGCCGGCGGGATGTGGGTGCGCGGCCGAACGGATCGGCCGCGCACCTTCGCGGATCGGGTCAGTCGACGGTCGGCGGTGCCGTCCGGGCCGCCTCGGCCAGCGCGGCGGCGGCGGTGGCGTAAGGGTTGTAGCTGTAGGTGCGCGCCAACCCGGCCGGGACGGTGAAGTACTCGACCGACAGCTTCGCCGGGTCACTCGCCAACTCGCCCGTTGGTCCGCTGCGCCCATACTCCGCCGGCCGCGAAGAGGTCGACGAGCTGGTAGCGGACGTCCCGGTCGTCGCCGCTCTCCGGCGTCTCGGCCACCGTGGACGGGTAGTAGACGACGCCGTCGCCGTTGATGGCGTACTGCGGGTACGCCTTGAGGCCGTGGCCCTGCGCCTCCTGCGCGGTGACCGGGTGCGTGAAGGAGTCGTGCGGCGAGGACTGGAACTGCAGGGTGCCGTCGACGCTCTCCCGGCCACCGCTCCAGGTGCTGCCAGTCGGGGTGTACGAGTAGAAGTCGCTGTGCGCGACGGTGACCGCCCCGCGCAGGACGCCGTACGCGGAGCCGTCCCGCTCGATCGCGAAGAGGACGCCCTCGCCGTCGTTCTCGTGCTCGGTCTCGAAGAACGGGTGGTCGGTCCAGTCCCGAGGGTGGAAGAACAGGTAGGTGATGTACCAGTGCGTGCTGGTCTCCACGACGGAGTAGTACGCGTGCGCGGCGAGCGACGTGCCGGACGCCCCGGTGCGGTCCCAGTTGTTGCGCCCGTTCAGGTCACCGTCGAAGTCCACCGCGGTGATGTAGTCACTCCGACCGCCCAGTGCGTGGGTGCCGGTGGCGTCGACGTCCTGGTAGTGGATAGGCGCCCAGCGTAGGGCCAGTTCGGCCTGGCTGACCGCGGCGGTGGCGGGTGACGGCGTCGTGAGGGGGGTCAGCGTCAGCGCCGCCACCGTGGCCGCCGCCGTCAGTGCCCTCGCCATCCGCCGGTTCGTGCTGCTTCTGTCGCGCATGATGTCCTCCCGCGTCGAATTGACAGACCACTATGGATGATCGTCGCTCCGGGGGCCCGGCGCGTGTCCTCGCGGCGACGAGGAGGCGGCGGATGTCCCAAGGGCAGTCGTCTCGCTTGTATCGACATTCATCGAATGTAATGCTGTGGTTCGGCCGTGCTCGGGAGCCGGCGCGGTCGACGTCTGTTCCGGAGTCGGGGACGCGCGAGGTGGCCCGCCACCCGCGCCGGGCAGTCCTCGTCAGCGGCCGCATGCCGATCGCCGTCGGGCGGCCGCCGCGCTCATCCGGACCCGTACGGCCGGTCCCTCACCCTGGGCCGCGACGGCGACGGTTTTTCGGAGGTACCGATGCGTCGCATCTTCCTGGCCCTCACGACCATCACCATGACCGGCTGGGCCGCCACGACAGGCGTCGCCCAGGCGGCGCCGACGCCCACGCCGTCGGTCACTGCCGCGCCGACTCCCACACCGGTCTGCCCGCCGGTGACGCCTATCGGCGGTCGGGTGTCCGCGGCCACCACGACCAGCCTGACCATCGACTACTTCATCGCGGTCAGCCCGCCGTGCGGCTACCGGCAGCCGATCACCGTTCGTCTCTTCACCAGCCGCGAGGACGCCTTCGCGTGGCAGAACCCGGTCGCGGAGACGGTCTCCGGCCCCGAGCGCGACGGCAGCGTCACCTTCGAGCGGCTGACGCCCGACACCGAATACTGGTTCGGGTTCCGCGACTCCGACGGCCGGTGGGAGCCCTACTACGGTGGGACCGGTCGGACCGCCGCGCTGGCGTCCTGCCGCGCGACCGCCACCATCGACTCCCGCTGGGGCACCGGCTTCGTCGCCACCGTGACGGTCCGCAACGTCGGCGCGCAGCCGTTGGACCAGTGGTGGGTTTCCTGGCGTTGGGCCGGGGACGAGCGGATCCAGGCGGTGTGGGGTGGGGTCGTCGACCCGACCGGCACCGACGTGGTGGTGCGCAACGCCCCGTACAACGGGACGGTGGCACCGGACGGGACGACGACGTTCGGGCTGCTGGTGACGACCAGCGCGCCGCCGGCCGGGCTCACGCTGAACTGCGCGCGCTGACCGGCGGGACGCTCCGGGGGTTCGGCGTCGGTCAGGGCTTGCGGGCCACCGCGCCGTAGGCGTCGATCCCCCGGGCGTCCGCCTCGTCCGGGCGCCACAGTGGGATCGGCACGAGACCGGGCTCCACCATCGCCAGCCCGGCGAAGCAACCGGCGAGGTCCTCCAGACTGCGCAGGATGTACGGGACGCCACCGTTCTCGGCCAGCCGCTGCGCGCCCGACACCACCTCCGGGCTGGTGTTGGTGCCGTCCCAGAGCACCAGGTGGCTACCGGACGCGGTCGCGTCCATCGTCCGCCCGACGATCGAACGCACCACCTCGAGGTCCGGCTCGTACCCGAGCACGCCCATGAACATGACGGCGATCGGCTGGCCGAAGTCGAGCGTCCGCGCCGCCTCGGCGAGGATGGTCTCGGGGTCGTGGTAGTCGGCCGGCACGTACGTCGTGACGCCCTGGACGGTCGTGCTGGCCAGCAGCGCGCGGGCGTGCACGAGGACCATCGGGTCATATCAAGCCGCGTTGTGCACACACGAACGATCGCCGTCCGGTCGCTATGCCTGCCTACGGCCGGCACGCCCAATCACGGAATGCGACACACATTTTTCTAGCCCTATCGCCCTGGTCTGCCCGGTATGGGGTCTGCCCTATGGTCCCAGCCGGGCTAACCAGGGGTGCTCATGGCCCTATGCCCGCCCGGTGCCGGCGGCACCCTCCGCGCTCGTCCCCTCGCGCGAGGAGGCGACGCTATGAGCAACCACCGTACGGACAAGACGTTGCGCGTGTTGACGGGGCTGACGGTCGCCGGGCTGGCCCTCGTCGCGGGGGCGATCTCGTTCTCACACATGACCGAACTCGCCACCGAGCACGGTCAGACCGGATGGAAGGCGTACGCGTTCCCCATCAGCGTGGACGGTCTGGAGATCGTCGCCAGCCTGTACCTGGTGGCGCAGCGCCGCGCCGGTCGCCCAACGGGCTGGGTTCCGTGGGTGGCGCTCGTGGTCGGCACCGTGGCAAGCCTCGCGGCGAACGTCGCGGTGGGCGGTGACGACCCGATCGGTAAGGCCCTGGCGGGGTGGCCGGCGTTGTCCATGCTCGTGTCGGTCAAATTGCTGTTCAGCATGATCGACCACGGCGAAGGTGATCAGCGGACGGTCCGGGACGATCAACGGCCGTCCGCTGATCGTCCGTCCGTCCCTGGGACGGTCCGGGGGACAGTCCCGGACGGCGGACCGTCGTCCGGGCCGACACCGGACGGGCGGACGGTCACGGACGGCCCGTCCGCGATCGGTACCACCGGCTCAACCCCGGCCCAATCGGCCGAGCCTGGCAACCTGCCCGCGCTGGCCGACATCCGCGCGGTCGCTCACCTCATCCCGGCAGCACGGGCGGCCCATGCCGCGCTGGCGCGGGAAGGCCGGTCGCTGTCGCGTGATGGACTGGCCGACGCGATGCGCGACGACGGGTACGGAGTGTCCAACGCCCGCGCATCGCTGCTCTTGAAGATTCTCAGAGAGGAGGAAGACACAGCCTCGTTCGGTGCTGGTGCGACCGGCGGCAGACGGCCGGACGTCGCCGCATAGCCAACGAGCCGGTGCCGCCGTCCCGGCGGCACCGGCTCGGGGCGCTCCGTAAGGCAGGGCTGTCACGGCCGTTCCCTGGAGGGCGCCTCCGCCTGCGGTTCATCTGCGCGGACGGAATCCCGGCATGGTGGCGGGCGGGGGAAAGCTCCTATGCTGCATGGCGTGGATAACGTAGCCTTCACGCGCCATACGGCTGACGAGGTTTCGACATTACTCGATGCTCTGTGTGACGCCTACGCGGACGCATACGGAGAGGTGCCGGGCGAGGACGGCGGCGTGAAGTCGTCGGCGTTCAGGGACAGGGCCACGGCGGCGCTGGAGGTTCGCAACTACGAGTTGGTTGTTGCGCGTGCGGGTGGAGAGATCGTGGGCTTTGTCTTCGGCTACAGCCTGCGGCCTGAGCGTGAGTGGTGGAGGGGCTTGAAGCCGGAGCCGCCGGACGGGTTCACGCTGGAGACTGGGGATCGCACGGTCGTACTGGCGGAGATTGAGGTTCGCCGGACATGGCAGGGCAGGGGCGTCGGTCGTGGGCTGCACGACGCGTTCCTCGGTGGTCGGGCGGAGGAACGCGCGACGCTCGCATCGAATCCGGCTGCCACGGCGACGCATGCCATGTATGAGGGCTGGGGTTGGACGAAGGTGGGGACGGTGCCGGGTCGTCCGGGCTCTTACTATCCGGAGTATGTGAGGTTTGTATTTCCGTTGCCGGTCCAGAACTTGCCCCGGTAGCTGGTAATCACCTGGTCGAGTTCCTTGACGGGCTTGGAACGCTGCCATGGCTTGAGTTTGTCCCTGAGCGTCGTGATGCGTTGGTCGAGGCGCTTGGGCGGGGGTGAGATGAACCATAAGTGCACGGCGGCATTCCTGACCCTCTCTCCTGAGCGCGAAGGAGTGCGACCGGGTGACCTGAGGACGGCACCGGCGGTAGCGGGAATTGAGCCGATCTTGCGGGCTCAAGCGGAAGGGCCGGAAGTCCCGATCGTGGTCCGGCTCCATGAAGAGGTGCTGTCACTCGCACGTGGGACAGACGACTGATTTGTCCAATCGGTACCGGTACCTGGTTGGGGGTCGTCCGCCGGGGCGGACGGCCCCTCGCTTCGTTCCGTGCGTCGTGATCTTCTACTGATGAGTCGCGTCGTGGCTGGTCGACCCGCGCCGGGCTTGGGCACCAGGGTCCGACCGAAGGGCCACAGCGAGTAGACGGCGAGGCGCAGCGCGGCGACGCCGAACGGGATGGTGACGACCAGCAGGAAGCAGATCAGCGCGGCGAAGCCGTAGCCGATCGCCAGCACGAGGCCGCCACCGAAGACGAGCCACAGGACGTTCAGGACGAAGCGAATCACCCCTTCAGCATGAGCGATGCCCGCCACCGGGTCCGGACCGCCGGCCGGGGTCGAGTGGACAGCCGGTCCGGGCCGCCGCCAGCCACGGTCGGTTCCGCGGCCGGATCGGCCCGCCGGCCGGGCGTCAGTTCGACAGGCCGCCGCAGGTGACGCCGTCGATCGTGCACGCCGTGGGAGTCGCGCCGACCGCCGCGCCGTTGACCCGGAAGGTCACCCGCGCCGATGCGCTGCCCGGCACCTGGCCCGCGCTGCCGTCCGGTACGAACGTCCAAACGGCGCCGTCCTGCGTGGCCCGCGCGCCCTGGACTGTGCTGATCCGCAGCGACTCCCGGGGCAACGTGATCGCCAGCATCCACTGCGCCACCGGCACCGGGCCGGGATTGTTGATCGTCACGGCGGCACCGTAGCTGAGCAGCGCCTTGTCCTCGATCGCGAAGTCGGCGGCGAGGGTGGCGGGGGTCGGCGAGGCCGACGAGGGGGCGGCGGCCGGAGCGCTCGTCGGTGATTCGACGGGCGGCGGGGCCGCGCTGACCGACGGCGACGCGGCAGTGGTCTGGCTGGTGGCGGCCGGATGCGCCTGCCCTCGGGGCGTACCGGGCGTGGGGGTGCCCAACTGATCCACCGACGGCGGCGCGTCGAGGGTCACCGGCGCGAGCTGCTCCGGGGTGCGCACCACACTGATGATCGAGACCACCGTCGCCACCACCACCCCGAACGCGGCGAGCACAGCGACCCAGGCGGCCCGCGACACGTCGGCCTGGCCGGTGACCACCCTCCGTACGGCTGCGGCAGCGGCCACGATCCGGTCCAGCAGAATGATCGCCACAGTACGCCGTGGCTGCGGCGGTATTGCCGGCACTGCCTCTCTCCCCTTCACTTCGTCACCGGACGCCTGCCCGCGACCGCTGGGTCGCGGTGGCACCCGAGCGCTCACAGGGCGCGCAGCCCGACAAGTATCGACTCGAGCAGCTCCTGCGACGGCAGCTCCGACAGCGTCGGTGGTTCGTGCGTCTCGACCAACCCCGCCCCGAACAGGTCACCGAGGAGGACCCGGACGGTGCCCAGGGGCAGATCCAGCTCGGCGCTGACCTCAGCCACCGACACTGGATGGTGACACAGCTCGACGATCCGCGCCTGTTCGGGGAAGAGTGACGTGGGCGATGTCGCCGACCGCCGCGCGACGACCAGCGAGATGAGGTCGAACCGGCCCCGGTCGGACGTCGTACGCCCACCGGTCATCGTGTACGGACGGGCGACCGGGCCGGCGTCGTCGTCGTACCACGCCTCGTCAGCCGAGCCGGCGCTGTGCACCAGAGTCTCCGCTCCTCGCCGTGGAGGCGGCCTCCAGGCGGATCGGCAGGTGCCGTTCGGCCTGCCCGACGAAGAGCGCCACCTCGTACGCCATGTCACCCACCTCGACCTCGTCGCCCGAGATCCGGACGGTGAGGATGGTCCCGTTCCCGATGGTGGCGACGAACAGGAACGCTCGCGACATCTGCACCACGATCTGGCGTAGCCCGCCCGCGTCGCAGGTCCGGGTGGCGGCCAGCCCCAGCGCCAGTAGACCGGCGACCACGCCGGAGATCTGCTCCGCCAGCTTCGCCTCCACCCCCCGGGAACCGCCGAGCGGGAGCCCGTCGGGGGAGAGCACCACGGCGAACTCCGCCCCGCTCACCCGGTCGACCAGGCGGTCCAGGGCACCGGTCAGGCTGTCCGCGGTGACCACTGCGTGCGTCATCGATGTCTCCTCGTTGTTCTCATGACCGGCAGCTCGACGGTCTCGGGGCCGGCGCTGCCCGGGCCGGGTCCGGCCGGCCCGGATTGGCGGACCCGCATGGGTAGCCCGCCGGCGTTGCCCTGGTCGGCCCCGCCGGGCGTGTGCGGCCCGTCGGGCGTCGGCCGGTACGCGGGGCCTGCGGTCGCCGGGCCGCTGCCGGTCACGGTGACCAGCTCCGCCGGCAGGTGCACGATCGCCGCCGTCCCGCCGCGCTGGCTGGGCCGCATCGTGACCCGGGCACCGCACCGGGCGGCCAGCAGGGCTACCGCGTACAGCCCTCCGGCCCTGCTCGGCGGGTCGCTCGGCGGCCTGGCGAGCAGGTCGTTCACCTCGTCGAGCGTGGTGGCGTCGAGGCCGGGGCCGTCGTCGACCACCACGATCACGCAGCCCTGCGGCCGGTGCTCGCCCGCCACCCGGACGGTGGTGTCCGTGGCCGAGAACGTCAGGGCGTTCTCGATCAGTTCGGCCAGCAGGTGCACGACGTCCGTGACGGCGGGGCCGGCGAGCGACCACGGCCAGTGCGGCGCCACCAGGACCCGGTGGTATTCCGGCACCTCGGCGACCGCGCCACGCGCGACGTCGAGCAGGGGTACCGGTCGTCGCCAGCGGCGCGCGGGCCGCGCGCCGGCCAGCGTGATCACCTTTTCGACGTTCCGGCGGACGCGGGTGGTGAGATGGTCGAGCTGGAACAGCTCGTCGGCCTCCGAGGCGCTGCGCTCGCGCCGCTGCATCGCGTCCAGCAGGTCGAGCTGGTCGCGCAGCAGGACCTGGTTGCGCCGGCTGATCCGCAGGAAGAACTCCCCGGTGCGGCGGTCGCCCACCGGACCGCCGCGCTGCGCGGCGTCGGGCTGGTCGGCGGCGGTCTGGCCGCGAGGCTCGTCGGCGAGTGGCTGAGGGTCGACGGGTGGGGCCGGCGGTTCGTGCCGGCGCTGGCCGCCGCCCGCCGGAGCACCCTCGCCGTCGGGCCGGCGGCGCAGGGTGGCGGCCCAGCCGAGCAGTACCGCCAGGACGGCGATCAGCCCGAGCCCGACCACGACGCCGGTCCGCCCGACGAGCACCGCGGCGCCCGGCGTGGCCCGCTCGACGCTCGCGCGGGCGGTGGTCGTGACCAGCTCGTGCAGCGCACCGAGCGCGGCATCCGCCGCCGAGCGCCAGTCCTGCGGGTTGACCCCGCGCAGCGCGTCGGCCCGGTCCGTGCGCAGCAGGGTGTCCTCCACGGCGAGCACACCCGCGAACTCGGGGCCCGCCACGAGCCGCTGGTGTTCGCTCCGGCCGCCGGCCGCCAGGCCGGCCGTCGCCTCGGCGCGGGCGTACCGCTGGACGGACACCAGCTCGACCAGCCGTCGCCGTTCCTCGGCGCTCATCCGGCCACTCGCGACGGCCGCGGTGACCAGGGTGTCCTCCCGGGCCAGCAGCTCGCGGGCACGGGCCAGCGCGATCACCGCGCGGGTGTCGATGGCCAGCCTGCTCTCGTACGCGCCCCACTCCGGTCCGTACACGTCGAAGGCCGCGTCGACGAGCTGGTCGTACCCGTCGACCGCCCCGGCGCGATCGACCTGCCCGTCGTCCACGCGGGACCGGATCGCCCCCAGCCCGTTCAGCCGTCGGATCAGCCCGTCGGCCCGGTCGCGGACCGCGTCCGCGCTGAGCAGGCGCAGGTCGCGGCTGGAGGGGAACGCCCGGACGCCCGCCGCGGCCCGGTCGGTCGCCTCCCGCGCCCCGGCCAGCGTGGGCCGTGCCGGCACGGCGCCGGCCAGCGTCTCGGCGGTCGCCCGGCGCTCGATCTGCAGGCTGAGCACCAGCCGGTCGATGGGCTTGCCCAGGGTGTCGGCCAGGGCCCGCACCCGCAGCAGGTCGACCGCGTCCTGGCAGGTCAGATAGGCTGCGTACGACCAGAGCGTGAGCAGTACCGCCGCTGCTGCGACGAACCGGACGCGTGCCCGTCGTCCGCGCGTCACGTCGCCCTCCGTCCGCTGCGCCGGCTCATCGGGCCGACCGTTGCGGCCACGGCTGCCCGGTGGCGTCGCTGGCCCGGTCGGCGACCATCGTCCGCAGCAGCGCCAGCAGTTCCGCCCGGCTGGCGCAGTTCAACCGGTTGCGCATACGGGCCACGTGGTGCTCCACCGTCTTGGCCGAGATGAAGAGCCGATCACCGATCTCCCGGTAGGTCAGGCCGGCCAGCACCAACTCGGCCACCTCGTACTCGCGGTCACTCAGCCCGTGCTGGGTGGGGGCGGCGATGGCGTCGGCGGCGGGCGTCGCGGTCCCGCCGTCGCTCGGGCGCTGCCCGCCGGTCTTCCCGCCGGTCGACCGGCCCTGCAGCACCCGGGCGCACTCGAGCAGGGTGGTCATCGCCCGTCGGTCCGAGGTACGGATCGCGGCCTGCCCGGCCAGGCGGGCGCCGTCCCAACACAATCCGGTGTCGTGCAGGCCACGGGCGGCGGCCTCGACCCGCACCGGGTCGACCACACCTCGCAGCACCTCGACCCAACTCTCTGCGGCCGCGGCGACCACGCCGGCGTAGCGGCTGTGCTCGGCGGCGGCCAGCAGGGCGGCGACGTGGTTGTCGGCGGCCGCCGGCTCACCGGTCAGGATGGCGGCGTGCAACCCGCTCCAGTGCAGCGGGACGCTCCACAGGGTCGGCGCGCCGAGCCGGTCGAGCAGCGCGCGGCCCTCCCGCAGGTACGGCGCCAACCGGGCCACGTCACCGAGCCGTGCGCCCGCGATGGCGAGTTCGCCCAGCGGCAGCAGCGTGAACAGGTCGACCCGATGGCGTACCACCGCCTCCAGCGACGGCCCCCACTCCCTCTTTAGCGCGCCGAGGTCGCTGGTGCGCCGGGCGATCCCCATCCGCAGCGCGGCGGCGAAGAGCAGGTCGCGGGACTCCAGCGGACGCTCGTCGGCGGTGACCGTGGCGAGGCGTTCGGCCGCCGCGAGCGTCTGGCCCCGCACCATGAGGATCCAGGCCTGCAACAGCCGGTGCCGGCGGGCCATCAGCGGGCCGCCGACACCGGCGGCCTGCGCCCGGTGCAGGACCCGCTCGGCGATGTCCAGCTCGCCACAGTGCACGGCGGTCAGGGCGGCGAGCGCGGCAGGGCTGTCCGGCAGGAGCACCGCCCGACCGTCGGGCTCGAGCAGGGCGGCGGACTGCACGAGCGCGGACAGCGCAGCGCTCGGCGTACCGGTGACGCTCTCGCGTACCCCCTCGGCCATCAGCCGGGCAGCGCTGGCGTGCAGCGTGGGCGGCGCGCCGGCCGGTTCGCCCACGGGCGGCACGGCGGCGCTCAGCTCGCCCGTGGCGAGCCCGCCCACGGTGGCGAACGCCACCGACGAGGCGGTGCCCGACCACCGGTACAGCTCGACGCTGCGGCCGGTGTGGCCGCGATGCGCCAGAGCCGTCGCGGCCACCACGGCCGCCTCGGCGCGGTCCGCCGGTTCGGCGGCGGTCAGCAGCCGGTCCGCCAGGCGCAGCGCGTCGTCGAGATTGCCGGCGAGCGCGGCGGCGAGAGCCTGCCGGGCGCCCGTCGGATGGCCGGCCGCGGTGGCGGCGGCGAACAGGTCGGCGGCGAAGGCCGGCTCACCGGCCAGCGCCTCCTGCGCCGCCGCGGCCAACGTCGGCGCGGGACAGTCGCCGAGGACGCCCACCGCGAGCAGCGAGCGGACCAGCGGCAGCACCGGGCCGCCCCGGGCGAGCTGCAACTCGGTGAGGCGACGCCAGACGGCGCTGCGCTCGGTAGCCGGGCTGAGCGTGGTGACGGCCCGTCGGACCAGCGGTGTGAGCCGCCCGTCGGCGCCGATCAGGCCGGCCGCCCGGGTCGTGGCGATCAGCTCGTCGACCGCCTCCGGCTCCTGGTCCAGGAGCGGGCCGAGCATGGCCACCGGCAGCGGTACGCCGGCCGCGACCGCGAGCAGCAGCCGTCGTACGGGGGCGGGCTGGATCTCCAACTCCGGCGCGAACTCGAGGACGACCGACCGGGGCGGCTCGGTCGGGACGGTGGTCAGGCTCGGAGCCGCGCGCAGGCCGCGGGTCAGCCGCTCGACATCGCGGGGTACGCCACCGGTCTGCGTGTGCACGAAGTCGACCAGCTCGCCGCGCTGGGTCAGCTCGGGTACGCCCGCGATCCAGGCCGCGGTCTGCTCCCGGCTGAACGGCCCGAGCAGCACGGCCTGCCCGTCGCGGCGCAGTGTGTCGACCAGTTCGGTGAGTGCCGCCGACCGGGGCCAGGGGCGGTGGGCGACGACCAGCCGGTGCCGGCGGGTGGCGACCAGGCGCAGCAGCACACCGATCCGCTCGTCGTCGAGCAGGTGCGCGTCGTCGACCAGCAACAGGTCGTCCGGGTCGACGACGTCGTCCGGTCCCGGTGCGCCCGTGCGCACGGTGCTGCCGGCCCGTTGCTGGACGCGCGTCAGCTCGGCGAGCAGAGCGGTCTTACCGTGCCCTGCGGGACCGGCCAGACCGACGGTGAGCGGCGCGGTCGGATCGTCGGCGACCCTGTCCAGCAGGGCCCTGGGCGCCCGGCCCAGCACCAGTCGGGACTCCACGAGGTCTTTCATGATCATTGCGGTCATCCTTCGCGTCCCCGGTTGAGCGTCAGTGCCAGGCGGGACGCCTTCGGCAGGTCGAGGGGCAGTATCCGGACCGGCGGTCGGGGCGGCGGGTCGCCCGGATCGGTGGCGTGGTTGCGGGGCCGGCGCAGGGCCGGGAGAGCCGCTCGTACGCCGCCGCCGACCGGCGCCGGATCGCGGACCGGTGCCGGGGACTGGGACTGGGACTGGGACTGGGACTGGGGTCGAGGTCGGGGCGACACCACCTGGCAGGCGGCGCTCGCGGCGCCGGTGGCGGCGGTCAGTTGCGCGTCCGGCTCCACCTCGACGGGCACACCGAGCGCCGTGCCGATCAGCTCGGCGACCAGCGGGATGCGGGTCGAGCCACCGGCCAGCAGGACGCCGTCGAGCTGCGTCGGGGCCAGGCCGGCGCCGTGCACGGTACGCAGCAGCAGCTCCACGGTGGCCTGCACCGTCGGGCGGATCATGGCCTCGAACTGCGCGCGGGTCACCGGTATCCGCGCCGGACCGGTCGGCATGTTCAGCACCACGTCGGCGGCTGGCTCGACGGTCAGCGCCCGCTTGACCCGGTCACACTCGACCGGCAGGTCGCGCAGGGCGGCGTGGTGGTCCCGACGGCCGATGGCGGCCAGCTCCCGCGACAGCACGGTGCGTACGTGGCTGGCCAGCAGTTCGTCGAAGTCGGCGCCGCCGACCGGGTCGAGACCCTGCGGTGTGCCGAAGCTCTCGTAGGTGCCGCGGGCGGTGCGCCGCACGAGGGCCGCCTCGAAACTGGCGCCGCCCAACGCGTAGACGGCCGCAGTGGTGCCCGCGAACCCGCGCGCCGCGTGACTCTCCGCAACCGTGACCGTTCGGGGTAGCAGCGTGACGGCGCGCAACCCGAGGTCGGTGAGCGCCCGGCGCAGCAGCTCCCGCCGGTACGGCCGCCAGCCGGCCGGGTGACTCAGCACGACCGCCTCGGCCGGGCCGCCCTCCGCCGCGTGCACCTGCTCCACCACCCAGGCCGCCAACTCCGCCGTGAGCGTCTGCGGCGCGCACGCCTCACCGCCCAGCAGCAGGGGCACGTCGTCGCCGATGCGGCGGACGAAATCCCTGGTGGTACGGCTGCCGTCGTCGGTGGCGGGAGCGCCGATGTGCAGCGCTCCGTCCTCGGCCAGGTGCAGCACCGACGGTACGAGCGGCGAGCCGGCGTTCAGCGGGACCGCCTCCGGACGCGTCCAGGCCCGGCCGTCCCGCCGTGCGACGGCGGCGGCGGTGTTGGTGCTTCCGATGTCTATCCCCAGGACGTACGGCATCCGTCTCTTCTCTTTCCGCGACTGGCCGGCTGATGGCGATGGCGTCGGCGTTGCCCGGCGACCCACCCCCGGCGAAACCCGCGGGCCCCTACGTTCGTACCAGAGATCACTGCGTGGTCGGCACCCTAATCTGACCGGGACGGTTTCCCCCAGTCCCCCTAACGGGGGAGCGGGCGGAGGCCCCTAACGGGGCGTGATCGATTGCGGGCGGAGCCCCGATGTCCGGGACCGGCCCCCGCAATAGCGTTTCTCTCGACGAACGACGGTCGCCGACGCCAATCCGAGGAGAACCGGCACATGAACTCGCAACAGACCCTCCACGACTTCGTGCTCGAAATGCTGACCAACCCCGATGCACGGTCGGCCTTCGACCTCGACCCGGAGGGCGCGCTGCACGCCGCGGGGCTCAGCGACATCACCGCCGCCGACGTGCAGGACGTCGTGCCGCTCGTGGTCGACTACGCGCCGGGCGCGGGCCTCGCGCCGCTCGCCCCGGTGGTCGGGCAGCTCGGCTTCGACCCGCTGGTCACCGACGCCACCGACGTGGTCGGCCAGCTGCAGAGCGTGGCGCAGCAGATCAGCATCACCAGCACGCCCACCGGTGTGGACGTCAAGGCCGGTGTGCTCGGCGCCATCGCCGTCGACCCGTCGACCGTCGCCGCCGGCGTGACCGTGCTTCCGGGTGTCGGCCTGGGCATCGGTCCGAGTGGCCTCGACACGAACCTGACCGGGGTCGCCGACGTGGCGCACACGCTCGACGCGGACGTGGTGCAGCCGGTCGACGGCATCGCCGACCCGGTGCTGGGCGGCGTTACCGGCACCGTCGGCGACCCGACCAGTGTGCTCGGCGTCACCGACCCGGTGCTCGGCGGCGACCTGCTCGGCGGCGACGTGACCGGTGGGGTCCTCTCCGGCGTGCACGGTCAGGTCGACGGCATCGTCGGCTCGCTCGGTGTCCACGACACCCTGAGCGGCCTGGGCCTCGGCCACGGCACCGTGGGGGGTGTGGTCCCGCCGGTCGACGTTCCGTCCGTTGTGGGCGATATCACGCACCACGTGGACAGTGTTCTGCCCGGTGTCACCGGCACGGTCGGTGACGTGACCGGTGGGCTCACCGACGGTGTGACCGGCGACTCGCACGACGTGGGGCCCGCCTCGTCGGACCACGGGTTGCTGGGCATCACCGGCGGTCTGCTCTGACGGTAGTTTCCGTCGGGAGCGGGGGGTCGGGTCGCGTCATGCGGCCCGGCCCTTGCGGGTTTCCCTTCCGGTTCCACTTGCTAATTGAGCCGAAATCCGCACACTTGGTGCGGTGATGGCGGGGATCTGGCTGGACGTACTGGACGAGATCGCCCGGACGTGCACAACACACGGTCGCGGCGACCTGCTCCAGACGGTTCGGCAGAAGCGTGCCCAACTGCTGGACCCGAGGCTGCGTGTCCTGGTCGTCGGTGAGCCGAACCAGGGCAAGAGTCAGCTCATCAACGCGATCATCAACGCGCCGGCCTGTCCGGTCGGTGACGGCCGGACGACAATCCTGCCGACGGTGGTGCAGCACGCCGAAGCCGCCAGCGCGACAATCGTCCAGGCGCCGCCACCGCCGGCCGGACGACCCGCCGGGGCGCCGCCACCGCTCGCCGAGCGCACCCCCTTGGCGCTCGATGAGGTCGCGGCCGGGGTGTCCGGCGCTGTCGGGCGTCGGCCGGGCGGCGGTCCGGCGTACGTCGAGGTTGGCCTGCCCCGCGCGCTGCTCGCTGCCGGACTGGTGCTGGTGGACACTCCCGGCACCGACCAGATCGCCGCGCTCGGTGCCGCCGCGGAGGTCGCCGCCTCGGCCCGCGCGGACGCCGTTCTGCTGGTCTCGGACTCCACCCGGGAACTCTCGGTGGCCGAGCTGAACATGCTGCTGCACGTCATGCGCTCGCAACCGAACGTGGTCGTGGTGCAGAGCAAGACCGACCTGGTGGCGGACTGGCGAACGGTGGCCGAGCGCAACCGGCAACACCTCGCCGACGCCGGCGTCGCGGCGCCGCTGGTCCCGGTGTCGGCGACGCTGCGGCTGCGTGCGGCGGCGGCCGACGACCGTGGCCTCAACGCCGAGTCCGGCTTCCCCGTACTGATCGCCCGCCTGCAACGGGATCTGGCCGGCAAGGCCGACCACCTGGCGCGGGCGTCGGTGCAGGCGGTGGCGCGTACGGTGGTGGAGCAACTGGCCGCGCCGCTGCGCGCCGAGTTGGCGACGCAGGAGGCCGAGGAGCAGTCCGGGCCGATCTCGCGGCTGCACGCGGCCCAGCGCGAGGTCGACGAGCTGCGTCGCTGCTCCACCCGCTGGCAGAACACCCTCACCGACGAGATCGCCGACCTGCTCTCCGACATCGAGTACGACCTGCGGGACCGGACCCGCCAGATTCTGCGTACGGTGGACGAGGCGTTCGACACGGCCGACCCGCTCGTCGCCTGGGACACCTTCGACGAGTGGTTGGCGCGCAGTCTGGTCGAGGCCGCGGAAGCCAACCACGATTGGCTGGTCCAGCGCTGCGACTGGATCGCCCGCCGGGTGGCCTCGCACTTCGACAGGTACGGCTACGACGTGCTGCCGCCCTGGTCGATGACGATGCCGGAGGATCTCGGTGACCGGCTGCCGGATCTGGAACGGCCGAGGGTCGACCGGTTCACGACCGGCCAGAAGCTGTTCACCGGCATGAAGGGCTCGTACGGCGGCATGCTGATGTTCGGCCTCGCGACCACACTGGCCGGGATGCCGATGATCAACCCGGTCTCGGTCGGCATCGGCGCCCTGTTCGGTGGCAAGAGCATCCGCGACGAGAGCAAGCAGATGCTGCGCCGCCGGCAGGCGACCGTGAAGACCGCCATCCAGCGGCATGTCGACGAGTTCTTCGTCCGGATGGTCCGGGAGTGCCGGGACACCACCCGACAGGTGCAACGGATGCTGCGCGATCACTTCACGGCCCTGACCGAGGAGTTGCAGGAGGCGATCGTGCAGTCGTTCCGCAGCGCGAAGCAGGAGGCCGACACCGACGTCGCCCTGCGCGAGCAGCGACAGCGGGAGATCCGGTCGAAGATGACCCGCCTCGCCGCGCTGTACGAGCAGTCCCAGCAACTGACCGCCACCCGGTCGACGCCAGTGCTGCTGGAGCCCGGGGCATGACGGTCGGGGTGCGGTTGGACGAGGCGGCCTGGGGGTTGTTGCACCAGGCGTTGGACGTCTACCAGCGCGACGCGCGGGCCGTCGGACGGTTGCGACACCAGATCGCGCGGTTGGAGCAGCCGCTGCGGATCGCGGTCGCCGGCCCGTGGCGGGCGGGCAAGTCGACGGTGCTCAACGCGCTGATGGGGGAGGAGGTCGCACCGGTCGAGGGCGCCGACGGCGCGTTCACCTGGTACGAGGACGGCGCGTCGCCGGGGGCCACCGCCTACCTGGTGGGGCAGCCTCCGCAGGAGTTGACGGTGGTCAAGTCGGCGACCGGTATGCGGGTGGACCTCGGTTGGCGGGCCGGGGAGGTACGCGACATCGTGGTGCGGTGGCCGACACGGGCGTTGCGGCAGGTGACGCTGATCGACACCCCGGCGCTCACGGCGGTCGACGACCAGGGGCACACGCCGGTGCTGGATCGCGTCCTGGCCGACGCGGACGCGGTGTTGTTCCTGACCCGTGACGGCCGTGACAGCGATCTGCGGGTGGTGGAGTCCGGTCGGGACAGCGCCGTCGCGCAGGCCGCCCCGGTGAATGTGATCATGGTGCTGTCCCGGGCGGACGAGGTCGGCGGTGGCCGGGTCGACGGGTTGCTCACCGCCCGTCAGTTGGCCCGCCGGCACCACCGTGATCCCCGGGTGGGCGCGCTGGCCGTCAACGTGGTGGCGTGCAGCGGGGCTATCGGCCTCGCGGGCCGGTTGCTCAGCGAGTCCGACTTCGTCGCCCTCGCGACGCTGGCCGGGGTGCCCCGCGCCGAGATGGAGGCCCACCTGCTCTCCGCGGACCGCTTCGTCCGTGGCGAGCTTCCGGTACGCCTCGACCCCGAGGTGCGCGCGGGCCTGCTGGAACGGTTCGGCCTCTTCGGTATCCGGCTCGCGACGACCCTGGTACGCGGCGGGTTCGACACCCGGGTGACGATGTCGGCCGAGCTGATCCGGCGCAGTGGGCTCACCGAGCTGCGCGAGTCGATGACCCGCTGTTTCGTCGATCGCCGCGACGCGCTCAAGGCGCGCTCGGCGCTGGCGGCGGTGGAGTCCCTGGTGCGTGACGAGCCGGTCCGGGGCAGCGACGAGTTGGTCGGTGCGATCGAGCAGATCCTGGCGGGCGCGCACGAGTTCCGTGAGTTACGCCTGCTGGTGGCGTTGCGAAATGCGCGTCTCGGTTTCGACGCCGAGTTGGCCGCCGAGGCACAGCGTCTGGTCGGCGGCGACGGGGTCTCCCTGGCGGCCCGGCTCGGTGTCGAGCACGGGGCGACCGCGCAGCGGCTCTGGGAGGTCGCGGCCGACGCCCAGTGGCGGTGGCGGGACCGGGCCGAGGATCCGCTGCTACCGCTGACCCAGCGGCGCGGGGCGGAGGTCGTCGTGCGCAGCTGCGAGGGCATGCTGGCCGAGTTGGCCGCCGGCGGTCGCTGAGCGGTCACGAGTCCAACCGGGACGCTGCGGCGCGCGTTTCCCCGCGATCAACCCATTGACACGACCGTGGTCTCCCGCCGCCGGCGAGGCATGTCGGTTGTGCGGCACATACGTCAGAGTCATATTCATACCTCTGTGGTATGTCGCTCACCGGCTCTGTCGACTGCCGAGGGTGACGGGGGCGCGCTCAGCCGGAGCTGCCATCGTCGGCCGTGGTCGGTGAGCCGGACGATCGCCAGCGGCGCGACGTCGAACTGCCGGTACGTCGCCAGTGGCAGATCCAGGGCGTGCACCAGCGCGACGCGGATCACGAGCGGGTGGGTGACGGCCGTGACCCCTCGACCGACGCCACGCTGGGCGTCCAGCCACCGACCGACGCGCTGGCGCAGCGCCGCGACCGACTCGCCACCGTGCGGTGCCGCGTCCGGGCTGGTCAGCCACTCATGCAGCGCCTCGGGTCGCGTCGCGGCGATGTCCTGAAGGGATCGACCGGCCCACTCCCCGTAGTCGCAGTCGGCAAGCGCCGACTCGACCGCGGGCGTCAGGCCGAGGGCGTACGCGGTCTGCACGGCCGCCGTCGCGGGACTGGACAGGCAGGCAAGGCCGTCGCCGGTCCGCCGGCACGGGTCGACGGGGGACAGGGCGAGGGCGGCGCGCCGGCCGCCCTCGTCCAGGCTGTCGTTCCCGCCGAAACGGGCCTGCCGAAGAGCGACGGTGTGCCCGTGGGCGACCAACCGCAGGCTGGTGGCGCTCACCCGGCCAGTCGTGCCTCGGCGACCGCGCGTTGACGGTGCATCAGAGCGGCGAAGAGCAGGCCGATCCCGGTCCACAGCAGCACCTGGGTGCCGAGGGACGCGAGCCGGAAACTCCACAGCAGCGTCGCGGGGAAGTCGCCGGGGACCTCCTGGAACGACGGCAGCACCACGTAGGAGACGACGGTGACCAGCAGGAAACCGCCGACGGCCGCGCTGGCGCGGAGCCACACCGGCGAGTGCGCGCCGACCGAGCGGTAGCCGAGCGAACCCGACCAGACCGCGACCAGGCCGAGTACCACCATCAACAGGTAGGTGACCGTGCGCTGGTCGATGGTGGACGGGTCGCCGACCGCCGGAGGGTTCGGTGGGTACTTGAGGAACGGCACGATCACCACGCCGAGCAGCGCGCCGCCGGCCAGTAGCAGACCGCCCCGCCCATCGTCGACGGTCCTGCGTCGCCGGCTCAGCAGGACGTACGCGGTGGCCAGCAGGCCGCCCATCGCGGCGCCGAACAGGCCGGTGGCCAGGAACAGGCCGCCGCGCTGGCCGTTCCGGCCGACCAGGGCGTCCTCGTCGTGCTGGTGCCCGTCGGCGGAGGATTCGGCGTGCGTGGCAGCCGCCGCCTCCTCGATGGCGATGGCCGCCTCGACGTGCGGTTCGCCGACGACGTATGCGAACGTTCCGGCGAGCAAACCTGCCACCAGGCCGGCGAGCAGGCCGCGCAGCAGGACCGTGACGAACGAGGGTGCGGTGCCGGTGCCGGTCAGTGGCACGGGACACCGAGCAGGTGCCGACCGTCGTGCATCAACTCGTGCAGGTACATGCCGCTGCGCGAGACGGCTCCCTGGTCGAAGGCGACGAGGTAGGTCAGCAGGGCGAGCGCGGCGACCGTGGCCAGGACCGCCCACAGCAGACGGGTCGGGACAGCGGGGTGCACCAGCGGCTGGCTGGACGTGGAGCTGGACATGCGTGCACGAACCTCCTCGGGGATGACGCGTCCCCATCGCAAGGCTGCGGACGACCGAGCGTCCTGGCTCGCGACCCCCGAGTGGGGACCGCTCACAGTGGCGCGACCGCGCCGGATTCTCACCGGCTTCCCTCGCGTCGCCGCAGATAGTGGATCGACCGTATCGGTGCCGGTTCGGCTCAGTCAAGCCGGCGGCGACGGCCGGACGCGCTGCCGCCCGACGTGCGCTCACCGGTCGACTCGAAGCTATCGACGGTGACCATCACCGTTGACCGCGACACGCCCGGACCCGACATGTGGGGTGTGACAAACGCAGCCGCCCCTATATATGGTGTCGAGCGCAGCTGGTTCGGCCGCTCATCCCGAGTGGTCGAGGCAAGAGGGAACCCGGTGGGAATCCGGGACTGTCCCGCAGCGGTGAGTGGGAACGACCGCCGCCATCAGCACTGGGCCACCAATCGGCCTGGGAAGCGACGGCCAGTAGGAGACCGGCTAGTACCGGTCGTGCCCGCGAGTCCGAAGACCTGCCAGCGCGCCGCGTACCCGACCCCGGGTGTGCGGCGGTCCGAGGCCGCGTGGGACGGCTGACGCCACCTGACCCACGCCGCGCCGGCGTGGCGTCCGACGGTGTCCGTCTCCTCGCGTCCGAGGGCCGTGAGGTCTCGAACTCCCGAGGAGTGAGTGGTGACAGTCACCGAGGTGGTACCGGTCAGCGGCGAAGCCCTGCGGCGGACACCGATGCAGGTCCGCAAACGCGACGGCGGCACCGAGGCCGTCGACGTCAACAGGATCGTCCGGGCGGTCGAGCGGTGGGCCGACGACCTGACCGACGTCGACCCGATGCGGGTCGCCACCCGTACGATCAGCGGCCTCTACGACGGCGCGACGACGGCGGAGCTGGACCGGCTGTCCATCCAGACGGCAGCCGAGATGATCGGTGCGGAACCGCAGTACTCGCGCCTGGCCGCGCGCCTGTTGGCCGGTTATGTCGACAAGGAGGTCCGTCGGCAGGGCATCGCCTCGTTCAGCGCGGCGATCCGGGCCGGCCACGCCGAGGGCCTGATCGGCGACGAGACCGCCGCGTTCGTCAACGCGCACGCCGAGAACTTCGACAACGCCGTCGACGCCGACGGTGACCGCCGGTTCGAGTACTTCGGCCTGCGCACGGTCTACGACCGGTACCTGCTGCGTCACCCCACGTCAAGGCTGGTGCTGGAGACCCCGCAGTACTGGCTGCTGCGGGTGGCCTGCGGCCTGTCGCGTACGCCCGACGAAGCGGTCGACTTCTACCGGCTCATGTCCAGCCTCGCCTATCTGCCCAGCTCACCGACGTTGTTCAACTCCGGCACCCGGCACACGCAGATGTCCTCGTGCTACCTGGTCGACTCGCCGCGCGACGAGCTGGACTCGATCTACGCGCGCTACGCCCAGGTCGCCAACCTGTCCAAGTTCGCCGGTGGCATCGGCATCGCGTACTCCCGGGTCAGGTCCCGCGGCGCGCTGATCCGGGGCACCAACGGGCAGTCCAACGGAATCGTGCCGTGGCTGCGCACACTGGACGCGAGCGTCGCGGCGGTCAACCAGGGCGGCCGACGCAAGGGCGCGGCCTGCGTCTACCTCGAGCCGTGGCACCCGGACATCGAGGAGTTCCTCCAACTACGCGACAACACCGGCGAGGACGCCCGCCGTACCCACAACCTCAACCTGGCCAACTGGATCCCGGACGAGTTCATGCGCCGGGTCGAGGCGGACGAGATGTGGTCGCTGTTCGACCCCGACGAGGTGCCGGAACTGCCGGACCTGTGGGGGAAGCGGTTCGACGCCGCGTACCGGGCGGCCGAGGCGCAGGGCCGCTACGTGCGGCAGCTGCCGGCACGTGAGCTGTACGGGAAGATGATGCGGACCCTGGCCCAGACCGGCAACGGCTGGATGACCTTCAAGGACGCGGCCAACCGGCTGTGCAACCAGACGGCCGAGCCGGGCAACGTCGTGCACCTCTCCAACCTCTGCACCGAGATCATCGAGGTGTCCAGCGACGCCGAGACCGCCGTGTGCAACCTCGGCTCGGTGAACGTCGCCGCCCACCTGAGCGACGACGGCATCGACTGGGAACGGCTGCGCGCCACGGTCCGTACCGCCGTGACGTTCCTCGACCGGGTCATCGACATCAACTACTACCCGACCCCGCAGGCGGCGGCGAGCAACCCCCGCTGGCGTCCGGTCGGGCTCGGGTTGATGGGGTTGCAGGACGTGTTCTTCGCGCTGCGGCTGCCGTTCGACTCGCCGGCCGCGCGGGAGCTGTCCACGCGGATCAGCGAGGAGCTGTACCTCACCGCGCTGGAGACCTCCGCCGACCTGGCCCGCCGGTTCGGGGCACACCCGGCGTTCGCGCAGACCCGGGCCGCGCGGGGGCGCCTGCAACCGGATTTGTGGGGTGTCGAGGGTACGCAGACCTCGCGCTGGGCCGCGCTGCGCCAGGAGGTCCAGGAGTACGGGCTGCGCAACTCGCTGCTGGTGGCGGTCGCGCCGACCGCGACGATCGCCTCGATCGCCGGCTGCTACGAGTGCGTCGAGCCGCAGGTGTCCAACCTCTTCAAGCGCGAGACCCTGTCGGGGGAGTTCCTCCAGGTCAACACCGCTCTGGTGCGCGAGTTGAAGGTCCGTGGTCTGTGGACCGAGCAGATCCGGTCGGCGATCAAGCGGGCCGATGGCTCGGTGCAGTCCGTCGCGGAGCTGCCGGCCGACGTGCGGGAGCTGTTCCGCACCGCGTGGGAGCTGCCGCAGCGGGCGCTGATCGACCTGGCCGCCGCCCGCGCGCCGTTCATCGACCAGTCCCAGTCGCTGAACCTGTTCCTGGCCTCGCCCACCATCGGCAAGCTCTCCTCGATGTACCTGTACGCCTGGAAGTCCGGCCTGAAGACCACCTACTACCTGCGCTCGCGCCCCGCCACGCGTATCCAGCAGGCGACCGTCGCGGTGGTCACGCCGTCGACGGGCGACGCCGAGGCGTTGGCCTGCTCGCTGGAGAACCCCGAGTCGTGCGAGGCGTGTCAGTGACCGTCGCCGACCCCACCACCGACAACACCGCCGACGCGAGGACCACGCACATGCTGCTCGACCCCGGGATGGACCTGACTCTCCGCCCGATGCGTTACCCGCACTTCTTCGACCGGTTCCGGGACGCCATCCGCAACACGTGGACGGTGGAGGAGGTCGACCTGCACGCCGACCTCGCCGACCTGGACCGGTTGTCGCCGGCCGAGCGGCACCTGGTCAGCCGCCTCGTGGCGTTCTTCGCCACCGGCGACACGATCGTCGCCAACAACCTCGTGCTCAACCTGTACCAGCACGTCAACAGCCCCGAGGGCCGGCTCTACCTGTCGCGACAACTGTTCGAGGAGGCCGTACACGTCCAGTTCTACCTCAACCTGCTCGACACGTACGTGCCGGACGAGACCGAGCGGTTCGCGGCGTTCGCGGCCATCGAGAACATCCCGTCGATCCGTCGCAAGGCGGAGTTCTGCTTCCGGTGGATCGATTCGTTGCAGGAGATGCGGGAGCTGCGTACCCGCGAGGACCGGCGGGCGTTCCTGCTCAACCTGATCTGCTTCGCCGCCTGCATCGAGGGCCTGTTCTTCTACGGCGCGTTCGCGTACGTCTACTTCCTGCGCTCGCGTGGCCTGCTGCACGGTCTGGCGTCCGGGACCAACTGGGTGTTCCGCGACGAGTCCATGCACATGGCGTTCGCGTTCGACGTCGTCGACACCGTACGCGCCGAGGAACCGGACCTGTTCGACGACGACCTCGCCGACCAGGTGCGGCAGATGCTCGTCGAGGCCGTCGAGTGTGAGGTGCAGTTCGCCGAGGACCTGGTGGGTCAGGGGGTGCCCGGTCTCACCCTCGTGGACATGCGGGAGTACCTCCAGCACGTCGCCGACCGCCGTCTGGCCCAGCTCGGGATCGCACCGCACTACGGCTCGGCCAATCCGTTCGCCTTCATGGAGTTGCAGGACGTGCAGGAGCTGTCCAACTTCTTCGAGCGGCGGGTGTCGGCGTACCAGGTCGGTGTGAGCGGCGCGGTCGCCTTCGACGACGACTTCTAGGACCCCCACCCCACCCCCGTCCCGCCCCGTCGAGCATGACGTTGTTGCTCCCTATCGGCGTTCGGGGGCCTCAGCTTCATGATCGACGTCGGCGGCGGACGGGGTGTGGGGGTGGGGTGGGGGTGTTCTTGGGGGTGGGACGGTGGGTCAGGCGGGGGTGCAGGTCGGGGTGCTGACCGGGGGACTGGTTGAGGTGATGGAGCTGAGGTAGCCGGCGGTGGTCGACGCGCCCGGCGCGAGTTGGCCGTTGTAACTGGCGTTCGCGACGCTCACCTGGCTGCCCGACTGGGCGAGTGTGCCGTTCCACACCTGCGACACCGTCTGTCCACTGGCCAGCGTCCAGGTGACCCGCCAGCCGTTGAGCGTGGACGATCCGGAGTTGGTGACCGACAGCCGTCCCTCGAACCCGCCCTGCCAGGTGTTGACCACGGTGTTGGTGACCCCGCAGGACGGCCCACCCGGGCCGGTCGGCGTCGGTGTCGGCGTCGGGGTCGGAGTGGGCGTCGGGGTGGACGTCGGGGTGGGGGTTGGCGTGGGCGTGGTGCCGTTGGCCTGGAACTGCCACCAGTCGAGGTTGAACAGGGTGCCGCTGCCGCCGGTGAACCGCAGGTACAGGTCCTGGGTGCCGGTGGCGCCCGAGATCGGGCAGGAGACGGTCTGCCACGCCTGCCAACCGCCGGTGCCGGGCACCGCGCAGCTGCCCACCCGGGTGCCGGTGGGGCTACCGAGGCGCAGTTCGACGGTGCCGCCGGACGTGGCCGAGGCGACCCGCGCGGAGAACGACGTCGCGCCCGTACCGAAGCCGACGCCCTTGACCTTGATGGAGTCCCCGTTCTCGATCCACCCGACGTTCATGCCGCCCTCGCTGGCCGGCTCGGTCTCGATGCCGGAGCCCCAGGCGATGGTCTCGGCCTCCTGCCGCACGTACGGGTTCAGCGTGCCGACCTGGGGCGCGCCCGTCGTGGTCATGTTGATCGTCGGGATCGTGCCGTTGGTGTTGTAGGTGAACTTCTCCACGGCCACCGAGCGGGTGTAACCGCTGCCGCCGGGCAGCGCGCCGTTGTGATAGAAGAAGTACGATCCGCCGTTGAAGTCGATGACCCCGGGGTGGTTGGTGAAGCTCGCGCCCTGGCGGGGCATGACCGTCCCGCGATAGGTCCACGGGCCGGTCGGGCCCGTCGCGGTCGAGTAACCGATGAACTCGGAGCAGCACTCCGCCGCGAACACGTTGTAGTAGATGCCGTTGCGCTTGTAGACCCAGGGACCCTCCTCGTAGAGGGTGGGCCGGCTCGCGTTGCCCGTCCGGGTGCCGAACCCGGCGGTGGTGAGCGGGATCTTCGTGGCGCTGCCGCTGTACGAGATCATGTCCGAGTTCAGCCGGACGTACCACAGGTTCGGGTTGCCCCAGTACAGGTACGCCTGGCCGTCGTCGTCGACGAAGACCGTGGGGTCGATCTCGCCGTTGCCCACCAGGGGACGGCCGATGGCGTCCCGGAACGGTCCGGTGGGACTGTCGGCGACGGCGACGCCGATGGCCATCGAGTTGGTCGCCCGGGCGGTGACCGGCACGTACCAGTAGAACTTGCCGTTGCGGGCGACGACCTGGCCGGCCCAGGCGTTGGCGCTCGCCCAGCTGAAGGTGGCGAGGCTCAGCGGCGAGCCGTGGTCGGTCCAGTTGACCATGTCGGCCGACGACCAGACCCGCCAGTCCTTCATCGTGAAGTACGAGGAGCCGTCCTCGTCGTGGCCGGTGTAGAGGTAGACCCGTCCGTTGTGGACCAGGGGTGCCGGGTCGGCGGTGTAGATGTGCTGGACGATGGGGTTGTCCGCGCGGGCGGCCGTGGCCGGCATCAGCGTCGAGACGAGCAGCAGGCTCGTGAGCCAGGCGAGGCCGCGCCGGAGCCGGGTCCTGGTCCGTGGTGGCGGTGTGGGGTGCATCGGTACCTCCAGGGTGGGTCACGACGGGCGGGGCGGCTCGCCGCGTGCGCTGGTGGCGTGTCGCGTGTGTCGTCGCGTGTCGATCGGGGCGGCCGCGGCGGTGCCGCGGGCACGGCAGGAGGGAGTCGGTCGTCTGCCGTGGCTCCCGCGTGCGGCGGCCCGCCGCTGTCGACGGCGGTGGTCAACGTCCCTGAGGGAGGCCCGGACACCCACCAGCGGGCGTTGGTCGTGCACTGCCCCATCGATCTCGGCGGATCGGTTGGAGCGGTGAAGCGTGCCCTTCGCCTCTGCGGCCCGAGGGTAGTCTGTTATCGCTAACATTCTCAAGCGATGGATGGACCTGGATTTCGCGCGGCCTCACGGACGGGTCGGCCCAGGGGCGTACGCAGTGGTCGACAGGGCGGTCAGCGTTGCAGGCGGGTCGGGCTTCCCGGTCCGCTGCGACGCACGAGCCACGCCTCCGTGATGTGCGTGAACATCGCCTGGGCCGCGCCCTCGGGGTCGTGGGCGGCGATGCGTTCGTAGATGCGTCGGTGGCCCTGGTTCGACGCCACGTACATGGCGCGCTCGGGCTGGCCCATGTACCGCGCGGTGTTGACGACCTGGCTCTCCAGGGACCGGACGACGCCCCTGGCGATGCGGTTCCCGGACGCCTGCATGACCGTGTCGTGAAAGGCGCGGTCGTGCTCCTGGTAGGTGACGTGGTCGTCCACCAGCTCGTCCATGCGGTCCACCAGGGCGCGCAGCCGGTCGACCGTGACCGGGTCGGCGAGTCGGGCGGCCACGTTGGCCATGTCGGACTCCAGCACCCGCCGGGTGACCACCAGGTCGTCCAGTATCGCCAGGGAGTCGTCCTCGGCGATGGTCGCCGCGAGGACGAGTTCGTCGAGCATGTCCCACGCCGAGGGTGGGGTGACAAGCGTTCCGCTGCCCTGGCGGACCTGCACGAGCCCCTTCTCCTGCAGGATCTTCACCGCTTCCCGGATGACGGTCCGGCTCACCGAGAAGGTCTCGCAGAGCACCGGCTCGGGGGGTAGCGGAGTGCCCGAGGGATGCGCTCCCTGCACGATTCGGGTCACCAGCTCGGCGGTGATCGCCCGCGCCAGATTCGCCGGGCGACGCGTCCAGGTCTGCGCCGTCGCGCCGTTGACGGCCGGCCGGTTCGATGTCGTCACGTTCACCTCCGCGTAGCCGCGGGAGCGGGCCCACGAGTCCGCCCCAGTGTACGGGCAACCGTTGACGTCAGACGTCATACGAGTTACGTTCTCGTCAATCTTGCATCGACGGCCGTTCCCAGGCCACTCCCCATATGAAGGTGAGCAACGATGAAGCAACGAGCAGTGTGGTCCGCGGTCCTCGTTGCAGGGCTGGCCCTGGCAGGCTGTGGAAGTGCGACAGGTTCGGGTTCATCGTCCGGAGGCTCGGACAAGAAGCTGGTCGTCTGGGACTGGAAGTCCGGCGAGGCCAGCTCTGCCCAGTACGTGGAGAAGGCGAAGGCCGACTTCGCCAAGAAGCACAAGGACGTCGAGGTCGAGTTCGTCGCCCAGCCGTTCGAGGAGTACTACACGCTGCTCGGCGCGGCCATCCAGTCGGGCAAGGGACCTGACGTCATCCTGTTCAACGGTGGCGGCCAGATCCGCGACCGGGTCGACTCACTCCAGCCACTGGACGAGTACGTCGGCGAGGACCGGCAGCGGCTGGCCGGCTGGGAGGCGTTCGCCAAGGGCGGCAAGACCTACGCCTCTCCCGTGACGCTCCAGGGTCACCCGATCTACTACAACAAGACGCTCTACGACAAGGCCGGTCTCGACCCGGCGAAGCCCGCCACGACGTGGCAGGAGTTCGTCGCCAACTGCGCTGCCATCACCAAGGCCAGCGGCGCCAAGTGTTTCGCCCTCGGCAACAAGGAGGGCTACGGCATCCAGTTCTTCCTGTCGGCGATGGCGTCGGGTGTCCTGACCCCGCAGGAGTACGACAACTGGATCGCCGGCAAGCGTGACTGGAACTCGCCCAACGTGAAGCGGATCTTCGAGCTGTGGAAGGAGACCGGCACCGCGAAGCTGAACAACGACGGGGCGAACTCCACCGCCATGTTCAACGACGCGTTCGCTGTCTTCCAGTCCGGCAAGGCCGCGCACATCATCGGGCTCATGTCGGACATCGGGCACTGGAAGGACTTCAACGAGTTCATCACGCCGGACAAGCTCGGCGTGATGATGGCCCCGGCGGTGACCAGCGGCGCGACCCCGAGCCTGCCGTACGACGGTGGCATCGGTTACGCGGTCGCCAAGTGGACCAAGGACCCGAAGGTGGCCGCCGACCTGGTGCGCTCGCTGAGCTCCACCGAGGCGCTGAAGGCGTTCTACGCCAACGCGGGCGCGATCACCGCGGACACGACCATCGACGTGTCGGCGAGCGGGCCGGCCGTCACCACGATCGTCTCCGCGCTCAAGACCGGCAAGCCGGCGCCGCACGTGGCGCTCTCCTCGAAGTCGCTCGACCTGATGGGCCGCCTCTCGCAGCAGTTGCTCAGCGGCTCGATCAGCGTGGACGAGGTCGTGAAGCAGATGGCCGCCTCGGACACGGCGGGCTGATCTCGTGACGATCGGCAACTCGCTCCCGCCGGTCCGCTCGGCTTCGGCCGGGCGGGCCGGCGGGGTTCCGCCCTCCGTGCCGCCGCCTCGCAACCGCGCCGTCTCCCGGCGCGCCGCCGGCGGCCGTCGCGCCGAGCAACTGGCGCCCTTCGTGCTGGTCGCCCCGGCCGTCCTGATCCTCGTGCTGCTGCGGCTGTGGCCGCTGGCACTCGGCGTCAACTTCTCGTTCACCGGCGACGGCGACCGCGACGGGGCGATGGTCGGCATCGCCAACTACGTCGACCTGTTCAGCGATCCGCTGTTCCAGCAGGCGCTGCGCAACGTGGGACTGCTGGTGCTGCTCCTGCCGGTGGCGGTGGCCATCCCGGGCCTGCTCGCCACATTCATCTACCTGCGGGTACCGGGGCACCGGTTCTACCGCAGCGTCTACTTCTTCCCCGCCGTGCTGTCCCCGGTCATCGTCGGCGCGATCTTCAACCTGCTGCTCTCGTTTGACGGTCCTGTCAACGTTGTCCTGTCCACGGTGGGCATCGGACCGGTGGACTGGCTCGGTGATCCGGACGTCGCCATGTTCGCGGTCGTCGGTGTACACATGTGGGCGACCTTCGGGATGGCCCTGGTCGTCTTCCTCGCGGGTTTCGCGACCCTGGACGCCGCCCTGCTGGACGCCGCGCGGGTGGACGGAGCGTCGCTGGCACAGGTGATCTGGCACGTCATCATCCCGAGCCTGACCCGCACCATCCAGTTCGTCTTCGTGACCACGATGATCGGGATGCTGACGTCCATGTTCGGCCTGCTCTACGTCATGACCAGTGGCGGCCCGGAGGGCTCGACCTACCTGCCGGAGTACTACATCTGGATCCAGCAGGGGCGGATGAACCGCCCCGCGCTCGCATCGGCCGCGTCCACCGTCCTGTTCATCATCATGCTCGTCGTCGGGCTCCTGCAGCTCAAGCTGCTCCGACGCGCGGGAAGGGAGGACTGATGTCCCGCGTCCGACTGGGCAGATTGCTGCTCGTGATCCCGATGGGGCTCCTCGCGGCCGCGACGATCTACCCCCTCCTGTTCACGGCGAACGTCGCCATGAAGACCCGCCGGGAGTACATCCTCGACCGCTTCTCACTGGCGGACTCCCTGCGCATCGAGAACATCACCACGGCGTGGACGAGCGTCGGCATGGGCCGGTACGCCGCCAACTCGATCCTCGTGGTGGGCTGCGCGGTGTTCCTGCTGCTGCTGTTCGGGTCGATGGCCGGCTTCGCGCTGAGCCAACTGCGCTTCCGGGGCTCGACGGCGCTGTTCATCGGCTGCCTCGCGGCGCTCTTCATCCCCTTCCAGGTGATCATGGTGCCGCTGGCCCGGGTCATGGCGGACAGTGGCCTGGTCGACACGTACCCGGGGCTGATCCTCGCGTACGTCGCGCAGTTCCTGCCCTTCACGGTCTTTCTGATGACCAGCTACTACCGGACCATCCCGGTCGAGATCGTCGACGCGGCCCGGATCGACGGCAACAGCGTGTACGGCGTCTACCGGCGGATCATGCTGCCGCTGGGTGCTCCGGCGCTGCTGTCGGTCGGCATCCTCAACACGCTGTTCTGCTGGAACGACGTGCTCATCTCGCTGCTGCTGATGCCGTCGGCCGAGCACCGGACCCTCATGGTCGGGGTGACCTCGCTGCGGGGGCAGTACTCCGAGGACATTCCCACCTTCGCCTCCGGGGTGCTCATCGCCGCGATCCCCGTCCTGGCGGTCTACCTGTTCCTTCAGCGCCAGATCGCCGACGGCGTCGCCGCTGGTTCCACGAAAGGCTGACATGCGCATCACCGGGTATCGAACCCTGACGACGGTCCAGGAGTGGGGCCGACCCGTCGGCGACGCCAACGGCGTGTTCCCCGACGGCGTCACCACGGTGCCGATCACCGTCGTCGAGACCGACGAGGGGATCAACGGCATCGGCCTGGGGCCGCACGTGGAGATCGACAAGATCTTTCCGGCCATCGAGGGGGAAGATCCCCGCGCGGTGTCCACCCTGTACGACCGGATGCTGCGACAGACGTTCAAGGCCGGCCACGCGGGCCTGGTGTTCGGGACGATCGGTGCGCTGGACACCGCCCTGTGGGACATCAAGGCCCAGTTGGCCGGCGAGCCGCTGTGGCGGCTGCTCGGCGGGCGGGACCGCCGCGTTCCCGCGTACGCCTCCGGGCTGGACATCGGACTGACCGACGACGAGCTGGTCGCGGAGTACGAGATCTACGCCGGGTACGGCCTGCGGGCCGCCAAACTCAAGGGCGGTCTCGACATCGAGCGGGACCGGCACCGGCTCGGCCTGGTCCGGGAGGTCCTGACCGAGGCCGGTCACGGTCGACGGCCCGGTCTGATGCTCGACGTCAACGAGGCGTGGTCACGCAAGCAGGCCGTCCGCCACGTGGCCGAGCTGGAACGCACCCTCGATCTCATCTGGATCGAGGAGCCGGTCCGCCGTTGGGACGCCGAGGGCCTGGCGGCCGTCGGTCGGGGCGTACGGGCGTCGATCGCCACCGGTGAGAACCTCACCGGGCTGGAGCAGTACCGGCCGCTGATCGCGGCGGGCGCGGTCGACATCGTCCAGGCGGCCGCCGTCTGGGGGGTCACCCACTTCCTGCGGGTGGCGGCACTGGCCCACGCCCACGATCTGCCGGTCAGCCCCATCGGCAACATTCCACTCGGTCTCCTGCACGCCGCGACCTCCGTACCGAACCACCTGGTCAGCGAGTTGCAGGATCTGCGACCTCCGGTGGGCATTGGCCTCGACCTGCACGTCGAGGACGGCGCGTTCGTCCTCGGGGACAGCCCGGGCCTGGGTGTACGGGTGGACGAGGTGGCGATCGCGGCGGTCGGGCACCGCCCGGACGGGCCCTCCGCCGACAGCCCGAACGTCCGTCCGGAGCGGGCGGGCAAACGCCTCCTGGCCGTTGCCGAGCCGACCGTCACCGCCGCACCGGTCGGGGTCGAGGCCCTGCTCGTCGACGCGGTCCGGGCCCCGAACGACGTGGCGCCTGTGCGGCACTGAGCCGGTACGGGCCGACTCCACCACTGGACCACGATTGGTCGGATGATTACCGTGTCCGTGGCGCCGACACCGCGCACGCGGCTCCGGCCCCCTGTCACACGCACCGTACGTACCACCCACGTCGAGACGGAGCAGCAGTGAAGGCGATTGTCTACCAGGGAGCACGTGACCTGCGGGTCGAGGATCGCGCCGCGGAACCGCCGGGCCCCGGCCAGGTGCGGATCGCGGTGGCGTACACCGGGATCTGCGGTACGGACCTGCACATCTTCCACGGCGACATGGACGCCCGCGTGGGCGCGTCGGCGGTCCTCGGGCACGAGATGTCGGGACACGTCGCCGCTGTCGGCGACGGAGTGACCGACCTGCGTGTCGGACAGGCCGTCACGGTGATGCCGACCCGCGCCTGCGGGCGGTGCCCGGCGTGCCGTCGTGGCCACTCGCACGTCTGTCACGCCATGGACTTCCTCGGCATCGACTCGCCCGGCGCCATGCAGTCGTCCTGGACGGTGCCGGCCGACCTGGTGCTTCCGCTCCCCGACGACCTGCCGTTGGACCAGGCCGCGCTCGTCGAGCCGGTCGCGGTGGCCGTGCACGACGTCGGCCGGGCCGACGTGGCATCCGGTGAGCACGTGGTCGTCGTCGGCGGTGGTCCGGTGGGTGTCCTCATCGCGGCCGTCGCCCGGGAGCGCGGGGCACAGGTCCTGCTCGTCGAGCCGGACGGCTTCCGGCGCGGGGTCGCGTCGGGCATCGGGATCGAGGCGGTGGACCCGGGGCCGACCGATGTGGTGGCGCTGGTCAACGAGCGGACCGACGGCGCGGGCGCGGACGTCGCGTTCGAGGTGTCCGGCTCCGCTGCCGGCGTCGGCACGGCCGTGGACGTGCTGACCACCCGGGGCCGGCTGGTGATGGTGGCGATCCACCCGCAGCCGCGTCCGGTGAACCTGCACCGCTTCTTCTGGCGTGAGCTGCAGTTGCTGGGCGCCCGGCTGTACCAGCGCGAGGACGTCGTCGAGGCGATCCGGCTCGTGGCGGCCGGCGTCATCCCGGCCCAGGAGCTGATCTCCCGGGTGCTGCCGGTGGAGGGCGTCACGGATGCGTTCACGGCCCTGGAGTCCGGCGGCGGTGTCATGAAGGTGCTGCTCGACTGGCGGGAGGAGGCGCGATGAGCGCCCTGTTCGACCTGAGTGGCCGTACGGCCCTGGTGACCGGCGCCCGGCGGGGGATCGGTCTGGCGATGGCCGAGGCCCTGGCGTTGGCCGGCGCGGACGTCATCGGGGTCTCGGCGCAGTTGGAGCCGGAGGGCAGTGAGGTCCAGCGACGTGTCCAGGCGGCCGGTCGCCGGTTCACCGGCATCCGGACGGACCTGGGCGACCGGGCTGCGGTGTACCGGTTGGCCGAGGAGGCCGAGTCGGTGGCGCCGGTGGACATCCTGGTGAACAACGGCGGCACGATCGCTCGTGCGCCGGCCGTGGAGCATCCCGACGAGATGTGGGACCGGGTGGTGCAGGTGAATCTGTCCAGCCAGTTCGTGCTGAGCCGGGAGATCGGTCGGCGGATGGTCGACCGCGGACGCGGCAAGATCATTTTCACCGCCTCGCTGCTGAGCTTCCAGGGCGGCATCAACGTCGCGAGCTACACGGCCGCGAAGTCGGGCCTCGCCGGGCTGACCCGCGCCCTGTCCAACGAGTGGGCCGCACGCGGGGTGAACGTCAACGCGATCGCGCCCGGGTACATCGCCACCGACAACACCCAGGCGCTCCGCGACGACCCCGCGCGTAACGACGCCATCGTGGGTCGCATCCCCGCCGGTCGGTGGGGACGCGCCGACGACCTGGCCGGCGCCACCGTGTTCCTGGCCGCCGCCGCCTCGGACTACGTGCACGGCACCGTCCTGCCCGTCGACGGCGGTTGGTTGGGCCGATGACGGGGGCCACGCCGGACGGGCGTCCCGGCATCGTCGACGCGCACCACCACCTCTGGGTCCGTGCACGACACCCCCAGCCCTGGATCGACCCGGACACGATGGCGGCGATCGACAACGACTTCACCCCGGCGGATCTCGCCCCGGTGGCGCGGGCCGCCGGCGTCACGGAGACCGTCGTCGTGCAGTCGATCGCCTCCGTGGCGGAGACCGAACACCTGCTGGGCATCGCCGCCGACGACCCCCTCATCGGCGGAGTCGTCGGCTGGGTCAACCTCACCGCCGACGACATCGACGAGCGCCTCGACCGGCTCCGCGCCGCACGGGGAGGGGAGCGGTTGGTCGCCATCCGCCACCTCGTCCAGTCCGAGCCCGACCCGGCGTACCTCGACCGGCGTGACGTCCGGCGGGGCATCGCGGCCGTCGGCGCCGCCGGCCTCGCCTACGACCTGCTGGTCCGCGACCACCAGCTCCCGGCGGCCACCCGCCTCGTCCGGGACCTGCCCGAGGTGTCGTTCGTCCTGGACCACCTCGCCAAGCCGTCGCTCGGCACGGGTGACCTCGGCGACTGGCCCGCCAACCTGCGGGCGCTCGCCGCCGGGGAGAACGTCACCGCGAAGCTCTCCGGCCTGGTGACCGAAGTGGACGGTCCAACCTGGTCGGTGTCCGACCTGCGCCCGGCCGTCGACCACGCGCTCGACGCGTTCGGCCCGCACCGGCTCATGTTCGGCTCCGACTGGCCGGTGTGTCTGCTCGCCAGCTCGTACAGCCGGTGGGTCGGCGTGCTCGCCGAGCTGCTGGAACCGCTCGGCGACGGGGAACAGGCGGCGATCTGGCGGGAAACCGCCGTCCGCGCGTACGGGTTGGGGGAGCCGTGACGGGCCGGGCGTTGCCCCGGCGTCCGGCGGTGCGGCTCACCACGCTGGGCTTCGGCGCCGCGCAGGGCGGCAACCTGTACCGGGCGACGTCGGACGACGAGTTCGCCGCCGCCGTCGACACCGCCTGGGACGCCGGTATCCGCTACTTCGACACCGCTCCGCACTACGGTCTCGGCCGGTCCGAGCGGCGGCTGGGAGCCGCGCTGCGGTCCCGGCCCCGCGCCGAGTACGTGGTGTCGACGAAGGTCGGGCGGTTGCTCGTACCGTCGCCGGAGAGCGCGGGGGAGCGCGATCCGGAGGGGTTCGACGTGCCGGCCGACCACCGGCGCGTCTGGGACTTCAGCCGCGACGGCGTGCTCCGGTCGTTGGAGGCCAGCCTGGAGCGCACCGGTCTGGACCGTGTGGACGTGGTGTACCTGCACGACCCGGACGACCACTGGGAGCAGGCGGCGACCGAGGCGGTGCCCGCACTGGTCGAGCTGCGCGACCAGGGGGTCGTCGGCGCGATCGGGGCCGGCATGAACCAGTCGGCGATGCTGGCCCGGTTCGTGCAGGAGACCGACATCGACGTGGTGATGTGCGCCGGCCGGTACACCCTCCTCGAACAGGGCGCGGCCGACGACCTGCTGCCGGCGGCGCAGGCCGCGGGGGTGGGCGTGGTGATCGCCGGCGTCTACAACTCCGGGCTGCTGGCCCGCGACCAGCCACCCGCCGACGCGACCTACAACTACCAGCAGGCGCCGCCCGAGGTGATCGAGCGGGCCCGGCGGATCGCGACGGTCTGCCAGGAGTACGGCGTCACGCTGCCCCAGGCGGCGTTGGCGTTCGTCCGCCGGCACCCGGTCGTGGTCTCGACGGTGGTCGGCCTGCGCGACGAGGCCCAGGTGACCGAGACCCTGCGCCGCTTCGACGCGGACGTCCCGGAGCAGCTCTGGGTGGCGCTGCGCGACGCCGGACTGCTCCGGTGACGGCACGCCGCTGAACAAGCCGGAGCGCCGGCCACCCGTCGTCAGGAGCGGGTGGCCGGCGCTTCGTCCGCGCTTCGGTCCGGTGGTCAGACCTGGGTGAACCGCCACTGCTGGTTGGCGGCGCTGTGGCAGCCCCACTGCAGCAGTCGGGCCCCGTCGGCGGTCGAGGCGCCGTTGACGTCCAGGCAGAGCCCGCTCAGCGCGCTCTTGACCGTGTAGATCCCGGTCGTGCCGGTCGACGTCACGGTGAACTTCTGTTGGTTGGAGTTGTTGCAGGTGGTGTGTTGCAGGAAGGCGCCCTGCGCGGTCGAGCCTCCGACGACGTCGAGGCACTTACCGCTGTGCACCGCCTTGAGGTAGACGGCGCCGTTGCCGGCGTCCACCGCCTGCCACTTCTGGTTGTTGCCTCCGGTGGCCGCCCACTGCACGACCTGTGCGCCGTCGGCGGTGGAGACGCCGCTGACGTCCATCAGCTTGCCGCTGTGCTGGGCCGTCAGGGTCCAGGTCTTCCCGGCCACGCCGGTGCCGGTGCCGGGAACGCCCACGCCGTCGCCGCCGAAGGTGAACGCGTCCAGGTCGAACCAGTTGGACGTGCTGCCCTTGAACACCATGTAGAGCGTGTGCGTTCCGGACAGGGCCGCGACACTCACCGCCGCCGTGGACTGGTAGTTGTCCCAGCCGCCGGTGCTCGGCACGGTCGTAGTGGCCAGCAGGGTGCCGGTCGGCGAGTCGGCCCGCAGCTCGATGGAACCGCCGCCGCTGGGCGACGACAGCCGGTAGCTGACGGTGCTGATGCCCGACAGGCTCATCGGGTTGAACGCCACCCAGTCGTTGTTGGAGATGTCGCCGACGCGCTTACCGCTCTCGGCGGCGCTCTGGTCGACGACCCGGACCCCAGACTGGCTGCTGAAGTACTCGGCCTGCTTGTGCTTCGGTTGCAGGATCGCCTGCGCGTAGCCGGTCAGCGGCGAGCCGCCACCCGAGCCGCCGTTGTCGGTGTAGCGGGCGTTGAGCACGTAGTACAGGTTGGCGCCTTCGGGGTGACCACCGAGCAGGTCGGTGGAGATGGTCCCCGAACAGCCCGGGTACTCGGTGGTCTCGTGGGCGTGGTCGTCGTGGCCGAGGGCCGGGTTGACCAACACCTTCGTGCAGTCGATGGCCGCGCCGCCGGGGTCGGAGACACTGACCGTGTACGAGACCTTGTCGCCGAAGTTCAGCATGCCGCCGTTGGGCGGCACGTTGATGGTGACCACCGGGGCGGTGTTGCCGACGGTGATCTGTACGTTGGCGAAGCCGGTCTTGCCGGTGTTGTCGGTGACCTTCAGCTGTGCGGTGTAGTCGCCGTTGGCCGTGTAGGTGTGTGCCGGGTTGGCTGCCGTGGACGTACCACCGTCACCGAAGGTCCACTGGTAGCTGAGGGTGTTGCCAGGGTCCGGGTCGGTCGTGCCGGCGCTGCTGAACTGGACGGTCAGCGGGGCGCTGCCGCTGGTCGGCGTACCGACGGCCTTCGCGATCGGTGACCGGCCGCCCTGGATGTAGTCGATGCGGTAGAGACCGGAGTCGTTGTTGCCACCGCCGAAGTTCGATCCCCATTCGAGCAGGTACAGCGAGCCGTCGGGGCCGAACTCCATGTCCATCGGCTTGTTGAAGTTGCCGCCGGGCAGGAACGGGTTGGTCCGGGTGACCGCCGTCGAAGAGTCGAAGTGGACCTCCTTGACATAGTTGCGCGCCCACTCGTAGAAGAAGTGCACGCCGTCGTAGTACGGCGGGAACTTCGTCGCCGACGGGTTGTTCGCGTCGTACCGGTACACCGGACCGCCCATCGGCGCCGACCCGCCGGAGCCCAGCTCGGGGAAGGTCGTCGAGGCCGGGTAGCCGTACCAGATGTTCGGCGAGACGATCGGCTTGAGGTTGACCAGGCCGGTGTTGTTGGGCGAGTTGTTGACCGGCGCGTTGCAGTTGAACTTCGACCCGACGACACCCGTGTCCGGGTTGAACGGCGCGTACGGCTGGTTGTTGCCGTGGCAGAACGGCCAGCCGTAGTTACCGGCTGCCTTGATCACGTTCAGCTCGACGAGACCCTCCGGGCCGCGGTTGGTCGTCGGCGGGTTGCGGTCGGGGCCGTAGTCGGCCAGGTAGACCCAGCCCGTTGCCGGGTCGATCGAGAAGCGGAAGGGGTTGCGGAAGCCCATGGCGTACACCTCGGGCTTGGTCTGCGCCGTGCCCTGGGGGTAGAGGTTGCCGGACGGGATGGTGTACCCGCCGCTGGCCGAGGGCGTGATGCGCAGCAGCTTGCCGCGCAGGTCGTTGGTGTTGCCGGCGGACCGGGCGGCGTCCAGGTTGGCCTTGCCGGACCGCCAGTCCAGCGGGGCGTAGCCCTGCCAGTTGGGGTCGAGGTTGGGTGGCGTGTCGTCGCCGGTGCCGATGTAGAGGTTGCCATCCGGCCCGAACTCGATGTAGCCGCCGGTGTGGCCGGGCTCCGCGAAGGTCCGGTCCCGGTACGCCGGGATGTCGATGATCCGCGCCTCGGTGGACAGGTTGAGCGTGTCACCGGAGAGCGTGTAGCGGGAGACCCGGTTGACGTCGGTCGAGCTGCTCGACGGGGAGTGGTACAGGTAGACGTACCCGTTGCTGGCGAACGCCGGGTCTATCGCGACGCCGGTCAGGCCGTCCTCACCGCCGGTGTAGACGCTCAGCGTGGCGGCGGTGACGGTGCTGTTGGTGCTCGGCTTGAAGATCTTGACCTGGCCGCCGCGCTGGACGTACAGCACGCGGCGGTCGGGCAGCACGGCCATCGCCATCGGGTCGGCGGTGTTGTCGTCCAGCGTGCGCTTCTCGAAGTTGCCCCAGACGGTGCCGCCGCAGTCACCGGGCACGTTGCCGGCGGCCCACTTGATGCCTCCCAGGACGTGGTTGCGGAAGTAGGTCTCGCTGTACGACTCGCTGGCGTGGCCCATCGCGGTGGCCCACACGCGTCCTCCGCCGGTGTTGCGGCACCACGAGATCGGGTGGTCCGGGCCCATCGCCCGCGAACCCGGGTTGTACGTGCGCTCGTCGGCGGTCACCAGGACGTGTACGTTGCCGCGCGGGTTGGAGTCGAAGTTGTACCACTCCTCGCTGCGGCTCCAGCGGTCCGGCAGGCCGACCGTCGACGGGTGCTGCTTGTCGGCGACGATGGCGGTGCCGGCGAGCACTCCGGGGGAGTGCTCGGGCATGTGGGCTCCGCCGTTCATCATCTGGTCCCACCACGGGTACTCAGACTCGATGCCCATGTCGGTGGCGTTGTGCACACCGACGATGCCCTTGCCGCTGGCGAGGTAGCCCTCGATGGCCTGCCGCTGCGAGGCCGAGGTCCAGACCATGCCGGAGGTCTGGAGCATGATGACGACGTCGAAGGTGGCGAGGTTGGAGGCCGTGAAGACGCTCGCGTCCTCGGTCTGCACCACCTCGAAGTTGTTGGCGGTAGCCTGCTGCTGGATCATCGAGATCCCGGCGGGGATCGAGTCGTGCCGGTAGCCGGCGGTCTTCGTGAACAACAGGGCGCGGAAGGCCGGGGCGGCCGACGCCGGCGGGGCCAGGCCGAGGGCCACCAACAGGCCGACGATCAGTCCGATGATCATTGTGGGGCGACGCATGCCGTCTCCTAGGTCTGGGCGGGCAACTCCGATTGCGAGCACGGGCCGCCAGCGCGTCAGGTCGTGCCTGGGCGCGCGGGAGCCACGAGTGTGCTGGTCGCGGTCGTCGTGCCGTCCGCCGAAACGGCAGTCAGCCCCGCTGGATGTCACACAGCGTGATGTGGGCTGTGATCTCGTCCATGGTCTGCGAGGTCAGGATGAGCCATTCATCAACAAGTGTCAATGAAACGTCGAGCGTCGGATGTTACCCCTCGGTAGGGGTGCTCGGGCCTGACTCGTCCGTGTCGACACTCGCGCCGATCGAGTGCCGGGCCTGGCAGTCGCCGCAGATGGAGGATTGCGGACCCGCATCCAAACATCTATCTTCATACGTGTGATGTTTCCTCGATGTCAAGGAAATGTTTGCACCATAAAAACGCAAGTTCCGCAGCAGCCTGCGAAAGTGCGTCGATCAGCGCGTCGAACGGCCTACCGGCCGCTGTGCTGTTCCCGTCGATGACTACTATCTGTAAGGGCTATCGGGATGTCAGACCCACCACCGGCACCGCTGCTGGCCCTACGGGGCATCGGCAAGTCCTTCCTCGGTGTCCGCGTCCTCGATGCTGTCGACCTCGACGTCGCACCGGGTGAGGTGCACGCCGTCGTCGGCGAGAACGGCGCCGGGAAGTCGACGCTCATGAAGATCGTCTCCGGTGGGTACGCCCCGGACGAGGGTGCCATCGAGTTCGCCGGCCAACCGCGCTCGTTCCACGGCCCCCGCGACGCACAGCGGGCCGGCGTCGGCATCATCCACCAGGAGTTCAACCTCCTGCCCGAGCGCACCGTCGCGGAGAACGTCTACCTGGGTCACGAGCCGGTCCGGCGCGGCCTGGTCGACCGTCGCGCGATGCTCGACCGCACCCGCGAACTCCTCGCCTCGATCGGCGAGACCGCGTTGCCGGCCGACGCCCGGGTCGGGCGGCTGGGCGTCGCCCAGCAACAGGTCGTCGAGATCGCCAAGGCGCTCGCCCTGGATGCACGACTGCTCATCATGGACGAGCCGACCGCGGCACTGGCGGATCAAGAGGTGGAACTGCTCTACGGGCTGGTACGCCGGCTCCAGGAGCGCGGCATCGCTCTGCTCTACGTCTCGCACCGGCTCACCGAGGTCTTCGACCTGTCCAGCCGGATCACGGTGCTCAAGGATGGTCGTCGCGTGACCACCGTGTACACCGTGCAGACCAACGCCGACGAGTTGGTGCGGCACATGGTCGGCCGTGAGCTGTCCAGCTACTACCCCGACCGGGCCGGCCCCGACGACCGCGGGCCGGTACGGCTGACCGTGCGCGGCGGCGGCAACCGCAAGCTGCGCGACGTGAACCTCGAACTGCGCGCCGGCGAGGTCCTCGGCGTGGGCGGCCTGCAGGGCTCTGGACGGTCCGCGTTGGCCCGTGCGCTCTTCGGCGTGGCGCCGTTCACGACCGGCGACGTCGAGCTCGACGGTAGGCCGGTACGGCTGCGCTCACCGCGCGCCGCGATGCGGGCCGGCATCGCGTACGTCACCGAGGACCGCAAGGGTGAGGGCATCGTGGCGCGGCAGTCGGTGCTCGACAACGCGCTGCTCGCCAGCCGGGCCGTCTTCGCGGCACGGTCCGGCCGTGCCGCCCGCACCGCACGGGTACGCGAGCTGCTCGCCGCCGTGGAGGTCCGCGCCGCCGGCGACGACCAGGAGATCCGCTTCCTCTCCGGGGGCAACCAGCAGAAGGTCGTCCTGGCCCGGTGGCTCGCGCTGAAGCCACGGATCCTGATTTTCGACGAGCCGACCCGGGGCATCGACGTGGGCGCGAAGTCCGCCATCCACGATCTGGTCCGCCGCCTCGCCAGCGACGGCGCGGCCGTCCTGATGATCTCGTCCGAACTGCCGGAGCTGCTCGGCATGAGCGACCGGATCGTCGTCCTGCGCGACGGCCGGATCGCGGGCGAGCTGCCCGCCGGCGCGACCGAGGAGGACGTTGTCGCCCTGGCGGTCGGCACCGTCCGAGAGGTCGTCTTGTGAGCGCGAGGAGTGAGCCGGTTTTGCGAGCCCCGGAGTCGCGAACGAAAGGTGGCTCAGCGTGAGCGCGAGGAGTGAGCCGGTTTTGCGAGCCCCGGAGTCGCGAACGAAAGGTGGCTCAGCATGACCGCCCTGTCGCTGCGTCCGGCCCGCCGCGCGGTGCCGGGTGTGTACGTGGCTCTGGCCCTCACCCTCGTCGTCGGCTGGCTGATCGTCATGCTCGACGGCGGTCAGCTCTTCAACCAGTCGACGACGGTGAGTCTGCTGCACGTCGCCGCCGGCCTCGGGCTCGTCGCGGTCGGGCAGACCCTGGTCATCCTCGGTGGTTCTCTCGACCTCTCCGTGGCGTTCGTGATCAGTCTCAGCACGCTGGTGGCGGCCGAGGCGATGAACGGCAGCGACGGCGCGCTGCTGCCGGCGATCGGGCTCGCCCTCGCGGTCAGCGCCGGCGTCGGGTTGCTCAACGGGCTGCTCGTCACCAAGCTGCGGATCAACGCGTTCATCGCGACCCTCGGCGTCGGGCTGCTGCTCAAGGGCTACCTCGACGACGGATACGACGGCCCGGCCGGCGAGAGCGCCCCCGCGCTCGTGCGGACCCTGGGATACCAGCGGATCGGTCCGGTGCCGGTGTCCTTCCTGCTGCTGCTCGCGGTGACCGCGGCGGCCTGGTTCGCACTCTCGCGCACCCGGTTCGGTCACCACCTGGTCGCCGTCGGCGGCGATCCGGAGGTCGCCCGGCTCTCCGGCGTCCGCAATGACCGGGTCCTCGTCACGGCCCACATGCTGTGCTCCCTCTGCGCCGGCCTGGCCGGGGTCTATCTGGCCAGCCGACTCGGCTCCGGCGCTCCACGCGTGGGCACCGAAGGGCTCTACGACCTGGAGTCGATCGCCGCGGTGGTCCTCGGCGGCACCGCCCTCGCGGGCGGTCGCGGCGGAGTCCTCGGCACGATCGGCGGCGTGCTGCTGCTCGCCAGCATCGACGCGGTCTTCAACCAGCTCGAGGTCGACGCGTTCTTCAAGCAGGTGATCCGCGGAGTGATCATCATTGCCGCGGTCGCCGTCTACGCCCGACGGGTCATGCGAAAGGCGGGGTCCTGACCATGCGGGTCGCCGAGCGTCGTCCGCTCACCCTGCGGATCCGTCCCGACGGGATCGCGCCGATCGCCGCGCTCCTGGCGGTGCTGCTGATCCTCATCGCGTTCGTCCAACCCGACTTCCTCGCCCCCGGGTCGCTGATGTCGTTCCTGGGCCGTTCCGCGCCGATCATCCTGCTCGCCGCCGGTCAGTACTTCGTGATCGTCAGCGGGGAGTTCGACCTCTCGGTGGGTTCCCTGGTCACGGCGCAGGTCGTCGTCGCCGCCCGCCTCATCGACAGTGATCCGTCGCGCACCTGGCCGGTGGTCGCGCTGCTGCTCGTCGGCGGCGCGTTCGTCGGGTTGGTCAACGGCGTGGTCACCACGGTGCTGCGGGTGCCGTCCTTCATCACCACCCTTGGCATGTTCCTGATCCTCGTGGGCGCCGTGTACCTGTGGTCCGACGGCGCGCCGAAGGGCGGCCTCTCGGAGGAGTTCCGCCGGTTCGGCCGACGGGCCATCGAGGACGTGCCACTGCTGGGCCGGATTCCGTACGCGCTGATCGTCCTGGTGGTGGTCGCCGTGATCGCCGTGGTGCTGACGCGCTCGGACTTCGGCCGCACGCTCGTCGCGGTCGGGGACAATCCGCGCACCGCCGAGCTGAGCGGCGTACGCGTCGGACTCACCAAGACGATCGCGTTCGTGCTCAGCGGCGTCGCGGCGGCGATCGCGGCGATCCTGCTCGGCGGGTACAGCGGGGTGTCGTTCCAGGCCGGCGTCGGCCTGGAGTTCGGGGCGATCACCGCCGTCGTGCTCGGTGGGGTCGCCCTCGGCGGCGGTCGCGGCTCGGTCGTCGGGGCGATGCTCGGTGCGCTGACCCTCGAGACGCTCTTCGCGCTGATGAACTTCACCGGCGTCTCCGGTGCCCTCAGATCGACCGTCCAGGGCGTGATCATCCTGCTCGCCGTGGCGGTCTCGGCTTCGCGTTCCTCCTCCTCAAGATAAAGGTGATTCGATGAGACGATCCATGACCGCCCTGGCCGCGGTGGGTGTGCTGGCGCTGGCCACGGCCGGGTGTGCCACCGACGAGCCGACCGCCTCCCCGTCCGGCAGCGCGTCCGCCGCCGCCGGGTCCGGCACCGGGGAGCAGTCCAAGTTCTTCGTGCAGGCCGACTACGACAACGAGCTGGCGCTGCTCGACGCCGCACCGACGGGCCCGGCCGGCAAGCCGTGGGAGCAGGTGCTCAACCCGAAGATGGTGGACACCGCGAAGTTCAAGAAGGCCGGTCCGCACAAGATCTGCTTCTCCAACGCGGCGCTGAACAACCCGTGGCGGCAGGTCGGGTTCAAGACCATGCAGGCCGAGGTCGAGGCGCAGCGTTCCCGCATCAGCGGGTTCGTGCACGTCGACGCCGAGGGCAAGGACCAGAAGCAGATCGCCGACATCAACGATCTGCTCGGCAAGAAGTGCGACGCGCTCATCGTGTCGCCGAACACCACCGCCACGCTCACCCCGGCCGTCGAGGCCGCCTGCAAGGCCGGCCTGCCGGTGGTCGTCTTCGACCGCGGCGTCAACACCACCTGCCCGGTGACGTTCATCAACCCGGTCGGCGGTTACGGCTTCGGCCACGTGGGCGCGGAGTTCGTCAGCCAGAAGATGAAGCCCGGCGGCAAGCTGCTGGCCCTGCGTATCCTGCCCGGCGTCGACGTGCTGGAGACCCGCTGGTCCGCCGCGAAGATCGCACTGGACAAGGCGAAGGTCGACGTCGTGGGCGTGGAGTTCACCGACGGCGACCCCGCCAAGACCAAGAAGATCGTGAACGACTACATCCAGCGGTACGGCACGATCGACGGTGTCTGGATGGACGCCGGAGCGGTCGCCGTGGCGGCGGTCGAGGCCTTCCAGGACGCCGGTAAGCCGGTACCGCCGATGAACGGTGAGGACCAGCTCGACTTCCTGAAGCTGTGGAAGGACAAGAAGCTCACCGCCATCGCGCCCACCTACCCGACGTACCAGTGGCGGACGCCGATCATCGCCGCGCTGAACATTCTCGACGGGACCCAGGTCTCCAACCCGTGGAAGCTGCCGCAGCCCACGGTCACCCAGGACAACCTGGACCAGTACCTGGACGCGAGCATGCCGCCGTTGCACTACGCGATGTGCGGCTGCCGCGACCTGCCCGGCTATCCGCAGCGCTGGAAGTAGGTTGCGGTGTACGCCATCGGCGTCAACCCCTGGGTGTGGGCCTCGCCGGTCGACGACGAGGCCCTCGCCCGGCTGATCCCGCGGATCGCCTCCTTCGGGTTCGACGCGGTCGAACTGCCGATCGAGCAGCCCGGCGACTGGGACCCGGCCCGCACGCGGGACCTGCTGGCCGCGCACGGCCTCGTCGCGGCCGGGGTCTGCGCGGTCACCCCGCCCGGGCGGGACCTGGTGGATGCCACGCCGGCCGTCGTCGAGTCGACAGTCGCGTACCTCATGGGGTGTGTGGCGAGCGCGGCGGCGGTCGGCGCGCCCTGCGTCGGCGGCCCGGTGTACGCGGCGGTCGGCCGGACCTGGCGGATGTCGGCGGCGGACCGGGTGGCCTGCTACGCCGACTTCCGGCGGGCTCTCGCGCCGGTCGCCGACCGGGCCGGTGAGTGCGGCGTGAGCATCGGCGTCGAGGCGCTGAACCGCTACGAGACGAGCGTGGTCAACACCGTCGAGCAGACGATCGAGCTGATCGACGGCCTGCCCCCGAGCGTCGGCATCATGATCGACACGTATCACATGAACATCGAGGAGGCCGACCCCTACGCGGCCCTCGCGCTGGCCGGCCCGCACATCAAGCACGTCCAGGTCAGCGGCACCGACCGGGGCGCTCCCGGGGCGGACCACTTCGACTGGCCCCGCTTCTTCTCCGTCCTGCGGGGCACCGGCTATCGGGGTGCGGTCTGCATCGAGTCGTTCACTGCCGACAACGCGACAATCGCCACCGCGGCGTCGATCTGGCGGCCCCTGGCCCCCTCCCAGGACCGCCTCGCCGTCGACGGCCTGCACCACCTCCGGAAGGTCGTCGCCTGACCCGGCGTCGGCACGCCCACCGTGTTAGCGCTAACCCCACCGATCCGCGTCCCCCCACCCCTACCACCACAGGAGACCGTCCCGTGTCCGTCTCATCCATCCCCGTGTCGCGCAGGCTCCTCGCCGGCGCCGCCACGGCGGCACTGACCGCTCTGGTCGCCGTGACCGCCTCGGCCACACCGGCCGCCGCGGCGACCACCACCCTCTACGCGTCCCCGGCCGGCGGCGGTAGCACCTGCTCATCGAGCCAGCCGTGCTCGCTGAGCGGCGCGCAGGCTGCGGTACGTACGCTCAACAGCTCCATGTCGGGCGACATCGTCGTGGAGCTGGCCGACGGCGTCTACCGGCTCACGTCGCCGCTGCGCCTGACCGCCGCCGACTCCGGCACCAACGGCTACCAGGTGATCTGGCGGGCGGCAGCCTCGGCCCGCCCGACGATCAGCGGCGCGCGGGCGGTCACCGGGTGGTCGCTCGTCGACTCCGGGAAGAACATCTGGCGGGCCAGCGTCCCCACCGGGCTGGACAGCCGGCAGCTCTACGTCAACGGCGCCATCGCCACCCGGGCGCGTACCGCCGTCAACCGCGCCGACTTCACCTTCACCACGAGCGGCATGCGGTTCAGCAACAGCGCGCTGAGCTACCTGAACAACGTCGGTAACCAGAGCCGGGTGGAGGTGGAGAGCGTCGGCTCGTTCACCGACCGGTACTCGCCCGTGCAGAGCATCAGCGGGAACTTCCTGACGATGCAGCAGCCGGCCTGGAACAACAACACGTTCGGTTTCGACACCCTGTCCCGTCCGCACCGGGCCGGCCCGTTCTACCTGGAGAACGCGTACGAGTTCCTCGACTCGCCGGGGGAGTGGTACCTCAACCCCGGCAGCGGCCAGCTCAACTACATCCCGCTCTCCGGGCAGAACATGAGCAGCGTGAGCGTGGAGCTGCCCCAGGTGCAGTCGCTGGTCAGCGTGGGTGGCACGTACGACGCGCCCGCGCACCACATCTCGTTCAGCGGCATCACCTTCACCGGCACCAGCTGGCTCGGCCCGAGCAGCAGCAACGGTTTCGCCGACCAGCAGACCGGCGCGCACATCGTCGGCACCTGGGCCCGTCCGTCCGACGCGTTGACCTCCTGCCAGGAGGGCTGCCCCCTGTTCGAGGCCACCCGCCCGAGCTGGGCACAGATGCCGGCCGCCGTGCAGGTCTCCGCCGCCAACACCATTTCCTTCTCTGACTCCCAGTTCGTCAACCTCGGTCAGACGGCCATCGGCATCGGCAACGACGCCAACGCCCACGCGAGCGGTGTCGGACTGGGCACCAGCAACATCACGGTCACCCGCTCCGAGATCGCCCGTAACTCCGCCGGCGGCATCGTGGTCGGCGGCGTGCGCGCCGACGCCCACCATCCCGGCGACCAGCGGATGGTCAACCGGAACGTCACCATCAGCAACAACCGGGTGCACGACCTGGGTGTGGAGTACCGGGGCGTGGTGTCGATCCTGACCACCTACGTCAACACCTCGCTGGTCTCGCACAACGAGGTCTACAACATGCCGTACACCGGCCTGTCGGTGGGTTACGGCTGGGGTGCCAACGACGCCGGCGGCAGCCAGCACTACGCCAACCGGGGCCTCTACAACTACCAGCCCCGCTACTCGACGGCCACCACCGCTGCCAACAACCAGGTCGTCGGCAACTACGTGCACGACGTGATGCAGCAGATGACCGACGGCGGGTGCATCTACACGCTCTCGGCGAACCCGGGCGGGACCATCAACCAGAACTACTGCCTGCGTACCAACGGCTGGTTCGGGCTCTACTTCGACGAGGGCTCGCGCTACCACACCGCGCGCAACAACGTGTTCTCCTCCACCGGCACCTGGGCCACCGCGAACTACTACTACGCGGAGAACATGGGCAACTTCACGGTCACCAACAACTGGTCGACCAACGGCAGCACCAACGTGACCAACGGGGACCGCGGCAACGTCGTCAACAGCAACGTCACGGTCTCCAACGGGAACTGGCCGTCGGGCGCACAGTCCGTGATCGCCACGGCCGGTGTCCAGAGCGGGGGCAGCACCAACCCGCAGAACGTGCAGCTCGTCGGCGTCCAGTCGGGTCGCTGCGCCGAGATCGGCAACTCCAGCACCACCAACGGTACGCAGGCCCAGCTCTGGGACTGCATCAGCGGGGCCGCCAACCAGCGGTGGACCGCCACCGCGAGCAGGCAGCTCATGGTGTACGGCAACAAGTGTTTGGACGCCTCCGGCCAGGGCAGCGCCAACGGCACCGCCGTGGTGATCTGGGACTGCAACGGCCAGGCCAACCAGCAGTGGAACGTCAACGCCAACGGCACGATCACCGGCGTGCAGTCAGGCCTCTGCCTGGACGCGAACGGCGCCGGCACGGCGAACGGCACGAAGCTCATCCTGTGGTCGTGCAACGGCGGCACCAACCAGCAGTGGCAGTTGCGCAGCTGACATGGGCTCGCCCCGGCCGGCCGCACCCCGGCCGGGGCTCCCCGGTGGCGGCAACCGCGAGAACGCGGCCCACCATCGATGCCGGCCATTCACCGGTGGATGTGTTAACGCTAACCCGTAGAAGTCACGTCTTCAGCGGCGCCCAGCTCAGCGGGTGCAGCGGCGGCAGCCAGCCCGCCGCGTAGGTCGGCCTGCACGGTATCGGCGCCTCGGTGCTCACCACCTCCTCGGGTCGGTCGTCGCGGGACGCCTTCGTGCGGACCAACGGGTGCACCGCGCAGAGCGAAACCTCGGGCGGCGGTGCGTCAAGACATGGAAGTAGTTGAATTCGACGAAACGGCTCCGTAATATGACCGGCGTCTGCTGTTAACGCTAACAGTGGCAAGACGGTGCCCGCCTCATCTGGGCGGCCGTCCTCCGTGGACGGCACTATCGAAAGGACGCTCCCGTATGAAGCGAAACGTCCGAGCCCGCTACTGGGGGCGGGCAGCGGCGGCCGGGCTGCTCGTGGCCGCCGCCCTCGTCGGTCTACGTGCGCCCGGGGCGCAGGCGCTGGAGAACGGCGTCGCCCGGACACCCCCGATGGGGTGGAACAGCTGGAACTCGTTCGGCTGCAACATCAACGAGGGGCTGATCCGGCAGACCGCCGACGCGATGGTCAGCAACGGAATGCGCGATCTCGGCTACCAGTACGTCGTGGTCGACGACTGTTGGTTCAACCCGAACCGTGACAGCTCCGGCAACCTCCAGGGCGATCCCACCCGCTTCCCCAGCGGGATGAAGGCGCTCGGCGACTACCTGCACGCCCGGGGGCTGAAGTTCGGCCTCTACCAGGTGCCGGTCGACAAGACCTGCGCCCAGTACTTCAACAGCTATCCCGGCGCGACCGGCAGCCAGGGCCACGAGGCGCAGGACGCCCGGCAGTTCGCCGCCTGGGGTGTCGACTTCCTCAAGTACGACTGGTGCTCGCCGAACGGCAGCATCAACGACCAGGTCACCACGTTCGCGAAGATGCGGGACGCGCTGGCCGCAACCGGCCGGCCCATCGTCTACAGCATCAACTCCAACAGCATCCACGCCAAGACCGGCCCGCAGCGCAACTGGGGCGACGTGGCGAACATGTGGCGGACCACCGAGGACATCACCAACGCGTGGGACACCGGGCAGACCAACGGTTACCCGATGGGCATCCAGAACATCATCAACGTGACCGTTCCGATGGCCTCGTACGCGCGTCCGGGTGGGTTCAACGACCCGGACATGATGGAGGTCGGCCGCGGTGGCATGAACGACACCGAGATGCGCAGCCACTTCGCGATGTGGGCGATCATGGCGTCGCCGCTGATCGCCGGCAACGACGTCCGCAACATGAACTCCGCGACACAGACGATCCTCAAGAACCCGTACCTGATCGCCATCAACCAGGACGCTCTCGGGTTGCAGGCCAGCCAGGTGTCGTTCGACGGCACCCGCCGCGTGCTGGCCAAGCGGCTGGCCAACGGCGACGTCGCCGTCGCCCTGTTCAACCAGGGCGGTTCGACGACGACGATCTCCACCTCGGCCGCCGCCGTCGGCAAGTCCGGCAGCTCCTTCACCCTGGTGGACGCCTGGAGCAACAGCACCAGCACGAGCACCGGCTCCATCTCCGCCAGCGTCCCGGCGCACGGCACGGTGGTGTACCGGGTCAGCGGCGGCGACACCAGCACCCCGCCGCCGACCACGGCCCCGCCGACCACGCCGCCGCCGTCGACGACCTCCTTCGCGCTGGCCAGCGCGGCCTCCGGACGCTGCCTGGACGTTCCGCAGAGCAACACCACCAACGGCACCCAGCCGGTGATCTGGGACTGCAACGGGGCGGCCAACCAGCGCTGGACGTCCAGCGGGCAGAACCTCCAGTCGCTCGGCAAGTGCCTGGACGCTCCCACCAACGCCGCAGCCGGCAGCAAGGCCCAGATCTGGGACTGCAACGGCGGCGCCAACCAGCGGTGGACGTTCAACTCGAACGGCACGATCAGCGGGGCGCAGTCCGGCCTGTGTCTCGATGTGAACAACAACGGAACCGCCAACGGCACGACGGTGCTCCTGTGGACCTGCACCGGCGCCGCCAACCAACGCTGGACGCAGCGCTAGCCGGTCTGGTCAGGGCTCTGATGTAGGCGTTGACAGCAGTACCGACAGGTCCGGTCCGGGGCGACACCGTCCCGGGCCGGGCCTGTCGTTCGTCCGTCACGGCCGGGGGCGAGGCGGGGTCAGCGGGCGGGAGGCGCCAGGGACCGGCGGCGGCGCAGCGGCATGGCGACGAACGACGGTTCGGCGGCGCCACCGTCGAGGAGCAGCTCGACCGCGCGCCGGCCCATCAGCTCGTGCGGCAGCGCCGTGGTCGCCAGACTCGGGCGCTGCGGCCTGTTCAGGAGCGCCCGGGTGGCGGCATAGCCGTGCTCGGGCAGCCACTCGGTGCAGAAGGACTCCGTGAGGAGCGTGACGCCCGCGTCGCCCAGCGCCTGCTGGATGCCGCGCAGGCGGGCCCGGGCGGCGAGGGAGATCTCCGGCTCGCCCTCCTTGAGGCGGTTGCGCCCGATGAGGGCGATGGCGTCGCGGTGACCGTGCTCCAACAGGGCGGTGGCGACGGCGCGACCGGCCCGGTCGTCGTCGGGAAGTACGCAGGGCAGGCCGTCGGAGCTGGTGGCGTTGAGCAGCACCACGGGGCCGCCGAGGATGGCCGGCGGCACCATCAGCCGCCGGGTGGCCATCGCCGCCTAGATCACCGGCTTCCTGCTGCACTCCGAGCCGGCCCGGCCGCTGCTGGGGGAGCGCAGCTTCGGCCACGACGGCGCCGGCGGCAACCTGGCCTTCGCCGACGCGTACCACGAGGTGGGGTTCGGTTACGTCGTCAACCAGATGTACGGCGCGGGCGACGAGCGCGCCAACCGTCTCACCGCCGCCGTCCGCGCCTGCCTCGACGGCTGACGTAGGCCCTCATCGGACGGCGACCCGAACGGCGGGCACCCCCGGAGCGCGCGGTGTCCGCGACGCCCCGGGGGTGCCCAGGGGGTGAGCTGAGAGGGGACGGGTCAGCTCGCGGTGCAGGTGGGGGTGCCGGACGGACCGTTGCCGGTGCCCTGGAAACCGAACTCGGTGCTACCGCCCGCGCCGATCTGGCCGTTGTAGTCGACGTTGCGGAAGTCCACGGTGCCGGACGTGCCGCTGGCCTGCGTGCTCCAGCTGTTGGTGACGGCGGTGCCCGAGGGCAGGGTGATCCGGACCGTCCAACCCTGTACCGCCGTTGAGCCCGCGTTGACCTTGACAGTGGCGACGAAGCCACCGTTCCAGGAGTTCAGCGACACCGAGGCGCTGCAACCGCTACCGGTGGGCGGCGGGGTGGTCGGCGGCGGCGTCGTGGGCGGCGGGGTCGTGGGCGGCGGCGTGGTCGGCGGCGGCGTCGTGGGCGGCGGCGTGGTCGGGGTGCCGGTGCCCGCGTTGAGGGCGTTCAGGACCGAGGTGTACGCCGCCTTCTTGTTGCCCGAACGGTCGAACAGCAGCGGGTTGTCGTTACCGCGCCACGAGTCGCTGTCCCGTACGCCCCACACCGTGATGCCGGTGCAGCGGGGGATGGCCATACAAGCCCGGGTCACCTGGGCGTACGCGTTGGCCTGGTTGGAGCCCTGGGTGATGTCCAGCTCGGTGATCTGCACGTCGACGCCCAGGTCGGCGAAGCGTTGCAGGTTGGCCTGGTAGTCGCCCGGCACCGAGGTGCCCAGGTGGGACTGGAAGCCGACGCAGTCGATCGGTACGCCGCGGGACTTGAAGTCGCGGACCATGTTGTAGATGCCGGTGGACTTCGCGTTGATGCCGTCGGTGTTGTAGTCGTTGTAGCAGAGCTTGGCGCCCGGGTCGGCGGCGCGGGCGGCGCGGAACGCCGCCTCGATCCAGTCGTTGCCGGTGCGCTGCAGGTTGGAGTCGCGCCGCCCACCGCTGCCACCGTCGGCGAACGCCTCGTTCACCACGTCCCAGGCGTAGATCTTGCCCCGGTAGTGGGTGGCGACCTGGGTGACGTGGTTGATGGCGGCGTTCCGCAGCGCGGTCCCGGACATGCTCTGGGCCCAACCCGGCTGCTGCTGGTACCACAGCAGCGTGTGGCCGCGGACGATCATGCCGTGCGACTGGGCGTGGGCGACGATCTGGTCCCCGCCGCTGTAGCTGAACCGGCCCTGCTGGGGCTCGGTGGCGTCCCACTTCATCTCGTTCTCGGGAGTGAGCTGGTTGAACTCCCGGTTGACGATGCCAGCGAACTGGCTGTCGGACAGCTTGAAGGCGGGTACCGCCGCGCCGTAGTAGCGGCCCTTCTCGGCCGCCGAGGCGCCCAGGGTGGTGCCGGCGTTGGCGGTGGAGGTCACCGCCACCGTCGCGGCGACCGCCGCGAGGGTGGCCGCGAGCGGCACCAGCACCCGACGGCCCCGGAACCGGGGTCGCGGTGCGCGTTCGTCGGGGATCTTGTCCATGGTCCTGCCTTTCGACAATGGTGGCGGCGGAGTCGAGATCGGGCTGCCGCACCGGTGGCGGGCAGACCGTGGCTTCCGTTCAGGGCGGGATACGGCGATGCCCGGGACGGTCCGATGGATCGACAGCGGCGATGCCTGAGGGCGCACGTCACGATCAAGCGGCCGCGTGCGGGGACGCGGAAACACGGCGCACGCCGGACAGGTGTGGCTCGGACAGGTCACCGGCCGTCGACCGGGTCAGGGGACCCGATGCCCTTCGAGGTGCCGATGATTCCGAACGGGAGGGACGTGCCCTCGACTCCTTGGCGGAACATAGCATGTTATCGATAACATGCTCAAGGCGAGTGGTGCGCGGGCAGCGAACCCCTTCGATGAGCACGTCCGCGTCGCCCTGGTCGGAGGTTACCGCTAACAGCGTGTCCGGACGCGGCGCTCGCCGCCATCCGGTCACAGGCAACGATTTTTTGGTCCGACGTATCGTTCCCGAGACACGCATAACGATGCCACAACATGGCGGTAAGACCTTGGCAACATGAGCGTGACCATGGCAAGGTAACGCCTGATCGCAGGAAACATCCGATCTATCGTGCAGGCGCTGCGGGGCGTGGCCCCGTGTGTGACTTCCTGGGGAGGTCCGGTTGCGAGGGAGAGCGTCAATCACCGGCGGGGGCGCGTGCCGAGCCGGGGACACAGTGGACGAGAGCCGGGCCGGACGATGAGTGCCGCCGAGGCGACCGACCAGAGCCAGGGCGGCGCGCTCAACGACTGGTTACGCGAGCGCATCTCCCACGCGTTGTCCGAGTTCACCGCCGCGACCGCGCTCATCGTCCTGTTCATCGCGCTGAGCTTCGCCAGTCCGTACTTCCTCACGGCGGACAACCTGTTCAACATCGGCGCGCAGACCGCGGTCATCGCCATCATCGCCGCCGCGCAGACGATGGTCATCATCACCAGGGGCATCGACCTGTCGGTGGGCTCGGTCGCCGCGCTCGCGGGCGTGGCGGGTGCGATGGTCGTACGGGATCTGGGCTTTCCGCTCCTCGCGGCGACGGCGGTCGCGATCGGTGTCGGTGCCCTGGCGGGACTGCTGAACGGGCTGCTGGTCACCGTCGCCCGGATACCCCCGTTCATCGCGACGCTGGGGACGATGTCGGTCGGGCGGGGCCTGGTCTTCATCATCACCGGCGCGGTCGGCGTCTACGGGCTGCCCAAGTCGTTCCAGCTGCTCGGCAACGGCGAGATCATCGGCATTCCGTTCGCCGTCGTGATCACCGCGGTGGTCGCCGTCGGGGTTGCCTTCCTGCTCTCGCAGACCCGCTTCGGGCAGTACACCTACGCGATGGGCTCCAACCTGGAAGCGGCCCGCCGCTCGGGCGTCGCGGTGGGTCGTCACCTGACCTACGTGTACGTCCTGGCGGGCGTCCTGGTCGGTCTGGGCGGCATGATCGCCGCTTCCCGCGTCAACTCCGGCCAGCCGAACTACGGCATCTCGCTGGAACTCGACGTCATCGCCGCCGCGGTCATCGGCGGCGCCAGCCTGTTCGGCGGGCAGGGTCGGATCGTCGGGACCATCATCGGCGCCTTCCTCATCGCCCTGGTCCGCAACGGCGCCGTCCTGCTCGACATCAGCATCCACTACCAGCAGGTGATCGTCGGCCTGATCATCTGGGCTGCCGTCTACTTCGACCAGTACCGCCGCCGGCGGCTGGAGTCACGGGGCTGACATGCCGTACCCGCAGCTCGACAGAGGAAGGACGCACACCATGGCACACACCACCACCAGCCGACGTCCACGAGGTCACCTCCTGCGCGCGCAGGCCATCCTCGGCGCCGCCGCGGCGGTCGCTCTCCTGAGTGCCTGCGGCGGGGTCGAGGTCCGCGACGGAGACGACGGCGCGACCAAGCAGGCCTCCGGGCCGCTGAAGCTCGCCGTCGTGCCCAAGGCGGTCGGGGCCGACTACTGGAACACGGTGAAGGCGGGCGCCGAGTGCGCCGCCCAACGCGCCGGCGACGTCACGGTCCAGTGGGACGGGGTGACCACCGAGACCGACGTCGAAGGGCAGGTCAACCTGATCCAGAACTTCGTCACCAAGAAGGTCGACGGGATCGTCTACGCGGCCACCGACTCCCGTGCGCTGGCCCCGGCCACCGACCAGGCGCTCGGTGCGAACATCCCGGTCGCGATGATCGACTCGGGCACCAGCCCGCAGCCGTCGGGCGTGCCGCTCTTCGCGACCGACAACAAGGCGTCGGCCGTCGAGGCGGCCAAGTTGCTCGCCACCGAGCTGGGCCCCGGCAACCACGACGTGGCGCTGGTGGAGTTCCAACCCGGTTCACAGACCAACACCGAGCGGGTCGACGGCTTCAAGGCCGGCCTCGCGCAGTTCCCCAACCTCAAGCTGGTCGGCCAGCAGCCCAGCCGCAGTGACGTCAACGAGGCGCGGCGGGTCACCGAGAACATCCTCACCGCGAACCCCAACCTCGCCGGCATCTTCGCCGCCAACGAGCCGAGCGTGCTCGGTGCCGCGCAGGCCATTCAGGCGGCGGGCAAGTCCGGCAAGGTGGTCATCATCGGTTGGGACGCCGCCCCGGACGAGATCGCCGGACTGCGCAACGGCCAGATCTCGGCGCTGGTCGTGCAGAACCCCTTCAAGATGGGCTACTTCGGCGTCGACAAGATGGTCAAGCACCTCCGCGACAAGGCGCCGCTGGCATCGGCGGACACCGGGGTCACCTTCGTCACCAAGAAGAACATCGACTCGCCGGAGATCAAGGCGGTGCTCGAGCCCAGCTGCGCCAACCCTCCGGTGCAGTGATGGCGACGACCTCCGCGCCGACGACCGACAGCGACAGGCGGCGGTCTCCCGAGGAGCCGCCGGTGCTCGAAGCCCGTGGCATCGTCAAGCGGTTCGGCCATGTCGAGGCGCTGCGCGGCGCCGACTTCACGGTCCACCGGGGCGAGGTCGTCGCCCTCATCGGTGACAACGGCGCCGGCAAGAGCACGCTGGTCAAGACGCTCTCCGGTGTGCACGCGCCCGACGAGGGCGAGATCCGGGTCGGTGGTCGAAAGGTCCACTTCGGGACCCCGGTGGACGCCCGACGCGCGGGGGTGGAGACCGTCTACCAGGATCTCGCGGTCGCCGACGATCTCAGCGTCGCCGCCAACCTCTACCTCGGGCGGGAGATCCTGCGCTCCGGGCCGCTCGGTCGGCTGGGGCTGCTCGACAAGCGTGCGATGCGGCAGGGCGCCGCCGCGGCCCTCGACGAGCTGGGCGTACGGATTCCGCGGGTCACCACGCCGATCGCCATGCTGTCCGGCGGGCAGCGGCAGTGCGTCGCGGTGGCCCGGGCGATCATCTGGGCGACGAACGTGGTCATCCTCGACGAGCCCACCGCGGCGCTGGGCGTCGTGCAGACCGAACGGGTGCTCGACGTCGTCCGGCGGGCTCGTGCGGCCGGCATGTCGGTGGTGTTGGTGAGTCACAACATGCCGCAGGTGCTGGACATCGCCGACCGGGTGGAGGTGCTGCGTCTCGGCCGGCGGGCGGCTCGGCTGCGTGCCGACGAGGTCACCACCGACGACCTGGTCGCGGCGATGACCGGCAGCAAGAGCGCGGAGCGGGACGAGCGGTGACGGTGCTCGCCCGCCCGTGACCGCCCGCGGTGGACCGGCAACGGTCCCACCGACGCGCGGCGCGGGCGGGTGAGCAACCGCCCCCAGCCGTCTCATCCCTCGTCGGGCAGCCCCTGGAGCGACTCCTCCACACCGATCAGGTGGTTGGCCATCCGGGTGCGGGCCCGCTCCGGATCGCGTGCCCGGAGGGCCTTCAGGATCGCCACGTGCTCGTCGTGGGTACGACGGTCCGCGCCCTCCTCGTGCAGGCTCCGCCAGAGCCGCCCGCGCAGGGTACGCCCGGCGAACGCCTCGATCAGGCCGATGAGCACCGGGTTGTCGGCGTGTGCGGCGATGATCCGATGGAAGGCGATGTCGATTTCCATGATCCGCTCGTGGTCCTGCGGCGACCGGCCGGCGATCCGGGCCGCCTCGTCGAGCAGTTCCCCGGCCTGGGCGAGGGCTTCGTCGGTGATCCTGGTGGCGGCCAACCGGGCTGCCTCGCACTCCAGCAGGCGGCGAACGGTGTGGATGTGCCGACCGTCGCCCTGGCCCTGAAAGTCGACCACGAAACCCATCGGGGCCAGCAGTTGCGGGGCGTCGAGGTTCGTGACGTACGTGCCGTCACCCTGGCGGATGTTGACGATGCCGAGGATCGACAGCGCCGACATCCCCTCGCGCAGCGAACCCCGCGAGACGCCGAGGGACTCGGCGAGGTCCTTCTCGATGGGCAGCCGATCCCCGGGCTTGAACGTCCCTTCCAGGATCATCCGTTTGATGCCGTTCACCACTTCGTCGGTGCGGGACATGACACCTCCTAGCGGCCGGCGGGGGTGGGGGCTCCACCCGCGATCACGTACGGCTCCGGAGATGACACGGTAGCCGTCTCGGTCGAGGCCCAGTAACGGCCGTCCGGGAACCGGTACCGTTCGATCGACTCGGGATGCATGCGGGTGGAGTAGCCGGGCGCGTCGGGCAGGACGTACCCGCTGCCCCAACCGGTGTCCCGGATGTCACACGGATCGGTGAAGTGCTCGTGCAGGTGGTCGACGAACTCGGTGACGCGGCCGGTGAGATCCCCCGAGACCGCGACGTAGTCGAGCACCGACACGTGCTGGACCATCTCGCAGAGCCCGACGCCGCCGGCGTGCGGGCACACCGGAACGCCGAACTTCGCGGCGAGCAGGAGCACGGCGACGATCTCGTTGACGCTGGCCAGCCGGCCGGTGTCCAACTGGCAGAAGTCGATGGCCTCGGCCTGGAACAACTGCTTGAACATCACCCGGTTGTGGCAGTGCTCGCCGGTGGCGACGCCGACGGGAGCGACGGCGCGGCGCACGGCCGCGTGGCCCAGGATGTCGTCCGGACTGGTCGGCTCCTCGATCCACAGTGGTGTGAACCGGGCCAGCGCGTTGACCCACTCGATGGCCTGGTCGACGTCCCACACCTGGTTGGCGTCGAGCATCAGGTTGCGGTCCGGGCCGAGGATCTCCCGGGCGATGGTGCAGCGGCGGATGTCGTCGTCGAGGTCGGCGCCCACCTTGAGCTTGACGTAGCCGTAGCCGGAGTCGACGGCCTCCTGACACAGTCGGCGCAACTTGTCGTCGCCGTACCCGAGCCAGCCCGCCGAGGTGGTGTAGGCCGGGTAACCGGTGCGGGCCAGCTCGGCCAGGCGGTCGGCCTTCGTGCTCTGCTGGGCCCGTAGGATCGTCAGCGCCTCGTCCCGGGTCAGCGCGTCGGACAGGTAGCGCAGGTCCGCGATGTCGACCAGTTGTTCGGGGGTCATGTCGGTGAGCAGCCGCCACAGCGGCTTGTCGGCCAGGCGCGCGACCAGATCCCAGGCCGCGTTCAGCACGGCCGCGAGAGACAGGTGGACGACGCCCTTCTCCGGGCCGAGCCAGCGCAGCTGGGTGTCGGAGGTGAGCAGGCGGTAGACCGCGCCCATGTCGGCGGCCATCGTGGCGATGTCCAGGCCCACCAGGCGGTGGGCCTGGTGGGCGGCCGCCGCCACGACGATGTCGTTGCCCCGACCGATGGTGAAGGTGAGGCCGTGACCCGCCAGCGGCACGCCGGCGCTGTCGACACCGTCGGTGTGCAGGATGACGTAGGCCGCTGAGTAGTCGCCGTCCTTGTTCATGGCGTCGGACCCGTCAGCGGTCAGCGAGGTGGGAAAGCGGACGTCCTCGACGGTGACGCCAGTGATCTGCGGCATGCGCTCCTCGCCCGGCTCGGCTAAAGATCAGATGATCATTTGGAGTATACGGAGAGCGCTTCAGGCGCGTCAACGACGTCAACCAGCCTGCATCCATAGACATCTAACGTTTCCTCGGATCGCCGGGAGCGAGGCGGGGTGGTCGCTCACGACGCCTCTTGCCGACAGGGTCCGCTGGCGGTAAAGGAACCTGCGAATGCCGGGGAAGGTTCGACGTTCACCGTCACGGCCAATGTCACGGGCGTAGCACCCGGTCGTCGTCGATTCGATACATCACACCTTTCGGTGCGCGAGTCGCGGGCCTGCGGGACGCCGCCCGGGGCGGCCGGAAGGCGACGCCTCCGCACGGTACAACCGTCTGGTCCGACAGACCGGCGGCACCGTCCCCGGCGACGTGGTCGACACACCAGATCGGAGCCCGACGATGCCCGAGGTGACCCTGCGACCGATGAGCCCCGGCGACGCGGACCGCATCCTGGCGATCTACCAGCTCGGCCTCGACGGCGGGGACGCCAGCTTCGAGGTCACCGCACCGACCTGGGCCGCGTTCGACGACACCCGTCTGGCCGCGCACCGGTACGTGGCCGTCGCCGACGGCTCGGTCCTCGGCTGGGTCGCCGTGTCACCGACGTCGAGCCGCGCGGTCTACGCGGGCGTCGTCGAGCACTCGATCTACGTCGACCCGGCGGCCCAGGGGCGCGGTGTCGGTCGGCTGCTGCTCGACGCGCTGATCACCTCGACGGAGGCGGCGGGCATCTGGACGATCCAGTCCGGAATCTTCCCGGAGAACACCGCCAGCCTGGCCCTGCACCGGCGGGCCGGGTTCCGCGTCATCGGCACACGCGAGCGGATCGGCCGCCACCACGACCGCTGGCGCGACGTCGTCCTGCTGGAACGCCGCAGCTCCACCGTCGTCTGAGCGGCAGCCGTCGAGGCGGCCGGCGGCTGCCGTGCCCGCTGCCGACCCCGCGACGTCCGCCGGCAACCGGGTCCGCGGTCGCCGCCAGCGTCACCGTCGGCTGGCGCAGGCGACGCAGGTACGCGCCGACGGGCGGGCGGCGAGCCGTTCGGCCGGGATGGGGCGGAAGCACCGTTCACAGGTGCCGTAGCTGCCCGCGGCGACGCGGATCAGGGCCTCGTCCAGTTCGGCGCGGCGTCGTCGGGCCGCGTCCAGGACGGCGCTGAGTTGTGCGCGTTCGAAGGCGATCGTGCTGCCCTCGGGGTCGTGTTCGTCGTCGGCGTTCGACGACCGGGACGCCTCGAACAGGCTCCGCAGGTCGCCCTCGAGCGCGGCGATCTCGACGGTGGCCTCGTCGCGTCGCCGGAGGAGGTCCGCGCGGACCGCGGTGGGCTCGGTGTCCATGGCGGTTCCACGCTACGCCCCCGGACGCGGACGGGAGCTACATGAAATTGCGCGTGTGCAGCGCCGAGAGCGCCACCGCCTCGTCGGGCCGGAAACCCAACCGGACGAGCCGGCGTTGGCGGCGCATGCCCTGGCCGCCGCCACCGACCTCGGGTGACGACGCCAGGCCGAGCAGACCCGCCGTGGCGAGGGCGTCGACGCCGGCGCGGGGGAAGGCGCCCTCCCGGTCGATCGTCTCCGCCTGCGGGCGGACCACGTCGTCGATCACTGTGTCGAGTGTTGCCAGGACGTCGGTGCTGGACTGGACATTGTCGACACTGACCGTCATACGGGCGCCCTTCAGTCGGAACCGGGGAACGGGATCGAGACTATCCGATCCCTGTGTCACCGAAGGGCAGTGCGCGGTCACCGTTCGGAGCGGGCCTGGGCGCGGTGCGGCCGGCCGTGCGCGTCGTCCCGGTCGATCCGCAACTCCCGTTCCAGCTCGCCGATGACCGCCCGCAGGTCGTCCAGGCGCTGGGTGAGGGCGATGCGGTCCACCTCGTCGGGTACGCCGTCGCCGTCCTCGTCGTAGCCCGGGGCCAACCGCTCGGTCATCTCCAGGCGCCGGGCCTCCTCCATGGAGTTGACGATGACCGCGATGAGGATGTTGAGCAGCAGGTTGACGGTGATCACCACGTAGCTGACGTAGTAGAGCAGCGTCCACGGCGAGATGGCCAGGCCCTGCTCGATCAGGTCCGGCAGCGTCTCCAGCGACAGCAGGACGAACAGCGTCAGCAACGACCGGCCGATGTCCCCGTACTCGTCGGGATACCGGTCGCCGAAGATCAGCCAGCCGGCCATCCCGTACACGTAGAGGGTCACGACGGCCAGCGCGAGGAACCCGGTGACGCCCGGCAGACTGCGCCACAACGCGGAGACGATCGTCCGCAGGCCCGGTGAGAAGCGCACCAGCCGCACCATCCGGGCGACCCGCACCACGCGCAGCAGCGCCGTGTCGCCATGCAGGCCCGGAACGAAGATGGCCGCGATCACGACGAAGTCGAAGACGTTCCAGCCGTGCCGGAAGAAGTCCTGCGGACGCCGGCCGTACGCGGTCAGCCGGACGCCGATCTCGATGGCGAAGACGGCGCGGAAGAACAGCTCCAGCCCGTGCAGCGCGCCGGTCCCCGGGAACAGCCCCTCGTACGTCTCCAGACCGAGGACGATCCCGTTGGCGAGGATGACGACGACGATGCCGATCTCGAAGGGACGCGACCGGGCGAGCCGCGCGCAGGCGTCGGCGACCGTGGGTGGGCGACCGTCGGGGCGTGACCGGTCACCTCGCTGCACGGGAGCGGACGCACCGCTCACCGGGCGACCGATCCGTGGAGGTGTGTCGGGGTCACCGCGGGGACCCACCCTTGGTCGTGGTGGCGGCGCGGGAGCATGGCGACCACCCTAGTGCCTGGTGCGTAAGGAGTGACCCGCCGCGCGCCCCTGCGCGGTACCTGCGGGGCGGACCCCGGAAGCGGCTCTAGAGTGGGTCGGTGACCGATGCAGCCGGGAGGTCCGGAGACCGCGAGGCCGGCCGGCAGCCGATCTGGGCTCGACCGGAACGGGGCACCCGAGGCCCCGCGCCGGCGCACAGCCGGGAGGCGATCGTGGCGGCGGCGATCACCCTGGCCGACACCGAGGGGCTTGCCGCGGTGTCGATGCGGGCCGTCGCCGGGGCGCTGGGCACCGGGGCCGGATCGCTCTACCGCTACCTGTCGTCCCGTGACGACCTGCTCGACCTGATGACGGACCGGGTCGTGGGGGAGTTGCGGCCGTACCCGCCGGAGCGGGCCGACTGGCGGGACGAGATGCTGCTGGTGGCTCGCCAACAGTTGCGCCTGTTCCGCGCCCACCCGTGGCTGGTGGACGTGATCCAGCGGCCCTCGGGCGTCGGACCCGAGAGCCTGGCCTGGTTCGACAACTGCATCCGCATCCTGGAGCCGGTGCGCTGCGCCGTCACCGCCAAGTTCGAGGCGATCGCCCTGATGACCGGCGTGGTGAGCCTGTTCGCCCGCAACGAGGCCGCGGCCGGGTCGCCGAGCTTCGCCGGCGTCGACCTCGGGGCGTACCCCCATCTCGTGGCGGCCTTCGGTCGGCCCGCGCCGCCGACGCCGCCGACGGACCTCTTCGAGCGGACGCTGCGCAGTCTGCTGACCGGCCTGCTCACGTCGCCGCCGTCGGACGACTGAACGGGCGGGCGACGACAGGACGTACCCCCGTCGCCCGCCCGCCCGCCCGCCCGCCCGACGGACCGCGACCGGTCAGGCGCGCGCGGCCCGGATGGCGTCGTGCAGTCCGGTGGTCGGACGACCGATCAACCGGCTGAGGTCGTCGCTGTCGGTGGCCAGTTCGCCGATGGCGATGGAGTGGTCGAGGGCGGCCACGAACCCGGCGGTGCCGGCGTCGAGCCCGACGTTCTGGAGCGCGGAGGCCAACTCGGCGGTCGACATGTCCCGGTGCACGACTGTGGTGCCGGTGACCTCGGTGACGGCGTCGGCCAGCTCGTCGAAGGTGAACGCGGTGCCGCCCAACTCGTAGACCGTGTCGCCGTCCTCGTCCCGGGTCAGCGCCGCCGCGGCGGCGGCCGCGTAGTCGGTGCGGGGAGCGGCGGAGACCTTGCTGCCGCCGGTGGCGCCGAGGATGGTGCCGCTCGCCAGGTACTGCGGGAGCTGGTCGGTGTAGTTCTCGGTGTACCACCCGTTGCGCAGCACCGTGTACGCCAGGCCCGACGCGGCCAGCACCTCCTCGGTGGCCTTGTGCTCGGGAGCGAGCGGGTTCGTGGTCGTGTCGGCCTTGAGGATGCTGGTGTAGACCAGGCGCTCGACCCCGGCGAGCCGGGCGGCGTCGATGACCGCGGTGTGCTGCGCGACCCGCTGCCCCGGGGTGTCCCCGGAGATGAGCAGCAGTCGGCGTACGCCGGCCACGGCGCCGGGCAGCGTCGAGGGGTCGTCGTAGTCGGCCTGGCGGATCTCGACACCGCGCGCGGCCAGGTCGGCAGCCTTCTGCGGGTCGCGGACGACGGCGGCGATCTCGGTGGCGGGCACACCTGCGTCGAGCAGGTGCCCGACCACCAGGCGTCCGAGTCGACCGGTGGCGCCGGTCACGGCGTAGGTGGGCATGCGGACCTCCGATGAGCGGTGACTGGTTGAAAGCACTTACTAATGTATAGCACGCAACGATGAGTAAGCGTCGGGTACGCTGGTGTGATGAGCGACGTGCCGGCCCAGGGCCCGCCGGGGCCTACCCAGGAACTCGTCAGCGATGTATTCGCGCGGAGCTGCACCTCGCGCGCCGCCTTCGAGGACATCACCTCGAAGTGGGCCTCGCTCGCTCTGCTCGCCCTCGGTGAGGGCAGCTACCGGTTCAACGCGCTGCGGCGGCGCATCGAAGGGGTCAGTGAGCGGATGCTCTCCCAGACCCTGCAGACCCTGGAACGCGACGGGATGCTCACTCGCGAGGTGCTCACCGCGATCCCGCCGCGCGTCGAGTACACGCTCACCCCGCTCGGGGCCCGGGTCGCCGAGCAGCTACGCGGCCTCGCCGACCTGCTGGAAGCCTCGGTACCCGAGGTGCGTGCCGCCCGCGAACGCGAGCGCGGCTAGAGCACACCGGGCCTCGCGAGGCCGTCCCTCGACGCTAGTTGGCGTCCTGGGCGCAGATCGTGGTCATCTCGGCAAGATAGCTCGCAAGGGAGGGCAGGCCGGCCTCGGCGCGGCGCCGTTCGACGCCCGCCTCGTCCCCGATCGGGGTCGCCGGGACGGGACCGTCCGGTCCGCAGCGGATCTGTGTCCCGTACACCTGGGGCTCGCCCTTGGCCGCCGCGACCCCGTCTTGCAGGTACGCGAGGTTGCCCGGCGACGCCTGGCGGGCGGCGACGGCCGCCCGCAGCAGCTCCAGCGCCTCCTGCTGGAAGGCGGGGTCCAGGTCGGAATGCTGGGCGATGGCCCAGGCGGCGTTGCCGCCGTCCTCGCCGACGAGAGCGAAGGTCGGCCAGCCGCGGGTACGGATGATCTCCTTGAGGCGGGCGGTCCGCGCCTGGTCGGACTCGGTCTGCGGGGTGCCTTCGCGGTCCGCCGGTCGCGCTCCAGCATCGCGATCAACTCGTCGTGCAGCGCGTTGTCGAAGGCGGCGGAGGAGGCGGAAACCACGAGGGTGGGTGACGCGGCGGGGAGGCGGACGCCCCGAGGGTGGGGGAAACGGGCGGGGTGCCGCCCGCCGATCCGCCGGTCGGCCCGGGCGAGGTGTCGCACGCGGCGAGGAGCAGGAGGCTCGCCAGCCTGCTCACGGCGTTGCTGGCCCATCACGTCGGGCCGGACGCTTTGGTACGCGTCGGGACGCTCCTCGGCACCGTCCGGCGCTACCTGCCCGGCGCCCGGCCGCCCGTACGCCGCAACGGCGGCCCCCGAGCCCCGGCGGCGCGACGTACGCGCCGACAACAGCGTCGTGGGCCGCTACCGGCGCGCCAAGCTGCCCGAGCACCTGCCCAACCCGCCGAGCTGGACCTGTACCGGCTGTGGCCGCGAGTGGCCCTGCGCGACCAAGCAGAGCCAACTGCTCGCCGAGTTCGGCGGGGCGCGCGCCTCCCTCGCCGTCTACCTCGGCTCGTGCCTCGTCGTCGCCGCCGCCCAGGACCTGCCGACGCTGCCCCTGCCGAACGCGCGGCACCGCTTCCTGGGCTGGCTGCCCCACGCGCGGATCTGACGACGACGCGTCGCCGTCGGCTCTGGGCAAAGCGACATCGATGCGATGGAATGTCCTGAACGCGTCGTACCTGAAAGGACACCGATGCCGACCGCCCGAACCCGCGCACGGATCGCCGTCGTCATGGCCGGCCTGCTGGTCACCGCGCTCGCCGCCGCTCCCGCCACCGCCGACCCGCCCGGCCGCCGCCCGACCCCACCCCACGTCGTCGGCACCGGCACGGTCCCCGCCTACTCCTTCGCCGACGCGATCCGGGAGAGCGTCTGGGTCGAGACCCGAGTCGACAGCGACGGCGACGGCGTACGCGACCGGGTCGCGGCGGACGTCGTCCGGCCCCGGGAGGCCGCCGCCGCAGGGGTCCGCGTGCCGGTCATCATGGAGGCGTCGCCCTACTACCTCTGCTGCGGCCGGGGCAACGAGGGCGAGTTCAAGGCGTACGACGCGTCCGGTGTGATCGCCAAGGTGCCCCTGTTCTACGACAACTACTTCGTCCCGCGCGGCTACGCCTTCGTCGCCGTGGACCTCGCCGGGACCGCCCGTTCGACCGGGTGTGAGGACGTCGGCGGCCCGCTGGAGGTGGGCAGCGCGAGGGCGGTGGTCGACTGGCTCAACGGCCGGGCCCGCGCGTACACGGCCGACGGGCGGCCGGTCGATGCCGGCTGGAGCACCGGTCGGGTCGGCATGATCGGCAAGTCGTGGGACGGCTCGGTCGCCAACGGTGTCGCCGCCACTGGCGTGCCGGGCCTGGCCACCATCGTGCCGGTGTCGGCCATCTCCAGCTGGTACGACTACACGCGCTACCAGGGGGCGCTGACGTCGACCGACTATCCGGGCTGGCTGCACTCGGTCGTCAGCAGCCGCCCCGAGGACGCCTGCGCGACAGTGCTCGCCCGGCTGCGCGCGGACAGCGCCGAGCAGACCGGTGACTACAACGGGTTCTGGGCGCAGCGCGACTACCGGCCGTCGGCGGGCCGGGTCCGGGCCAGTGTCCTGGTGGCGCACGGTCTGCACGACCTGAACGTCACCACCGGTCAGTTCGCCAGCTGGTGGCAGGAGCTGGCCGAGCGGGGCGTACCGCGCAGGCTGTGGCTCTCCCAGGCCGGCCATCAGGACCCGTTCGACGTGCGACGCGCCGAGTGGGTGGCCCTCCTGCACCGCTGGTTCGACTACTGGTTGCAGGGGCTGCGCAACGGGGTGATGGAGGAACCGCGGGTCGACCTGGAGACCGCGCCCGGCAGGTGGACGACGCAGCGGGACTGGCCCGCCCCCGGCACCCGGGACGTGCGGGTGCCCCTCGGCGTCGGCGACGGCGTGACCGGCACCCTCGGCGGTCGCGGCGCACGACCGGGCCAGGAGCGGGCGTACGTCGACGAGTCGCTGACCGAGGACGTGGTGGTCGCCGCGCCGACCACCGCGACCGCCGGCCGGCTGGTCTTCCTCTCCGGCACGCTGAGCACCGCGCTGCGGATCTCCGGCAGCCCGTCGGTGCGGCTGCGCGTGCGGGTGGACCGGCCGACCACCGAGCTGAGCGCCCGCCTGGTCGACTACGGCACCGCCGAGCGCAGCTGGTTCGGGGCGGTGCGGACGTTGGACACCGAGTCCTGCTGGGGAGAGTCCACCGAGGTCGACGACGCCTGTTACCGCGACACCGAGGAGATCACCGGGGTCTCCGACCACGCGGTGCTGACCCGGGGCTGGCTCGACGCCGCGCACCATCGCTCGCTGCGACTCACCACGCCGCTGCGGCCGGACCGGTGGTACACGGTGACGGTGCCGTTGAACGCGTACGACACGGTGGTGCCCGCCGGGCACGTCCTCGGCCTGGTGCTGGGCCAGAGCGACCCGGAGTTCACCGTGACCGACGACCGGGACGCGACAGTCCGGGTCGACCTCGGTCGCAGCGAGCTGGTTCTTCCGGTCACCGGACGGGCCGGGCTGCCCACCGTGGACGTCGCGCCGGCGGTGGTCACCGCACCGGCCGAGCCGTCGGCGGCCAGGTCGGCGCGTACCGAGCGGCAGCGGCCCTGACCCTCGCTGTAGCGGGGCACGCCCCGCTGTCGTCCGGTCACCCGCTGCCGCTCCCCGGCGCGCCCTTCAACGGGCCCTGCCTGGGATTTCACCACGTGAACGCCCGTCGTACGGCGGTCGTTCACCGACCTCTCCGAGGCTTCTCGATCGAAAGAGCATTCGCTTGATCGAGGAGAGGCTCCGACGTGAGAGAGAAGCAAGCCGAAGAGGCCGAGCGGGCGCAGCTGTCGCGCCGCAAGCTGGTCAAGTACGCCGGCGTCGGCGCGACGCTGGCCGCCGCCAGCCCTCTCGTGGGCGCTGGCGCGGCGTGGGCCGACGAGGAGGAGCGCCGACCCGGCGACGACACGGGCGACCGGAGTGGCGCCAAGAACCGGTCGTGGCGCGCGGGTGACCACCACGTCCACTCCGAGTACAGCGGCGAGTTCGACACCACCAAGAGCCCGATCGTCTTCCACAAGGGCGCGGACGCGGTCTACCCGATCGTCACCAACGCCATCATGGCCAAGAACTTCGGCCTGACCTGGGCGATGTGCACCGACCACGGTGGACCGACGCACTCGAAGGTCAACATCGAGCAGGCGTACCCGGACCTGCTGCGCTCGCGCAAGCTCGTCCCCGAGGTGCTCCAGTTCTGGGGCATGGAGTTCGACGCGCCCTCGCTGGACCACCACACGCTGATGATCCCGCGCCACGCCGACGAGGCGAAGCAGCTCTTCGAGCTGGAGAGCCGCTTCGCGAAGTACGACGCGTTCCCCACCGACCCGGCCCGCGACGCCGAGGCCAAGATGGTGGAGTTCCTCAAGGTCGCCCGGGGCATGCCGCACAAGCCCCTGGTCATCGCCCACCACGCGTCCCGCTCGGCGCCCGGCCTCGGCGTCTACGGCCAGGACACCCCGCGCGAGTTCCGCAACGGCAACAACGCCGCGCCCGACGTCTACATCGGCTTCGAGGGCGCGCCCGGCCACCAGGCCGGTCCGCTCAACGGCGGCAAGCGCGGCGGGTACGGCAACCACCCCACCTACGGTGGCTTCGACCAGATGACCGCGCGGGTCGGTGGACTGTGGGACTCGCTTCTCGGTGAGGGGCGGCGCTGGTGGATCACCGCGACGTCCGACTCGCACGTGCACTGGACGCGCGGCGGCTCGGACTTCTGGCCGGGGGAGTACAGCAAGACCTACGTGTACGCCCGCCAGGACTACGGCGACATCATGGACGGCCTGCGCAACGGCCGTATCTGGGTGACCACCGGTGACCTGATCCGCAGCCTCGACGTGACCGCCACCTCCCAGGGGCACACGGCCGAGGTCGGCGAGACCATCACGGTCAACCGCCGCAACCGCACCGACGTCGAGATCGAGATCCGGTTCCGCCCGCAGGACGGCGTGAACGGCAACGGGGTCCGTCCCGAGGTCCGTCGCGTCGACCTGATCGTCGGCCAGATCACCGGGCCGAGCGCCAACCTGGACGCCGACACCAACCCCACCACCAAGGTGGTGGCCAGGTTCGGTCCGCGCGACTGGCGTCGCCAGGGACACGACTACGTCATCCGGCACACCCTGCGCAACGTCGAGGCCGACACGTACGCCCGCGTGCGCGGCACCAGCACCGACGAGGCCGAGCCCCTCGCGGACGGGCTGGAGAGCCCGTGGGACGACCTCTGGTTCTACTCGAACCCGGTGTTCGTGCACGTCCGCTGATCCGGGCCCGCCGGCCCAGCCCTGTCGATCAAGAGGTTCGCGTCAGGATTCTGGCCTGCGGTGACGCGAACCTCCTGATCGACGAGGCGCGGGTGGCTCCGGCGGGGTGGCTGGGACCGGGTCGGGCCGTGCGTCGGCGACCGCCTGGCAGAGGTCACGTAGCGGGTCGACCGCCTGGATCGAGCAGGCGAGGTGTTGCAGCAGGGTCCGCAGGGTCGCCGCGTCCGCCGGCGTCAGCGTGCGCAGCAGGTGTGCCTCCACCTGCCGCAATGCCTCGCGCCGCTGCTCCCAGGCCGCACGCCCGGCGTCGGTGACGTCCACCAGTCGGCTGCGCCGGTCGGCCGGGTCGGCCCGCCGCGCGACGAACCCGGGACGTTCGAGGTCGTCGACCAGATAGGTGAACACCGTGCGGTCGATGCCCAGCTCCTCGGCGATCGCGCCCTGGTTGCGCCCCGGGTCGGTGACCGCAGCCGTGAGCACCTGATAACCCCGCGGGCCGCCGGGAAAATCGGTCAGAGCGTGCTCGGCCGCCCGGACGTAGCCACGGAAGACGATTCCCAGCATCCAACCCAGATCGTCGTCGAGCGGATCGGGCCGGTCCGGCCGGTGGGTTGCACCCGTCATACCCCGACGATAGCCGAAGACGCAGACCTTGTTGGCAACAGATGTTCTGTCTGACATAAGGTCGGGGTCACGACGCATCGCGGAACGCGGCGCGTACGACAGGAGGCGCCCACATGAGCGACTACGGCCACGACCTGGTCTTCGGATCGTTCACCACGCCCGGCAACGACGATCCGGACCGCACGGTCGGGCTCGCCGTCCTGGCCGAGCAGGTCGGACTGGACCTCGTCACCTTCCAGGACCACCCGTACCAGCCGCGCTTCCTGGACACCTGGACGTTGCTGAGCTTCGTCGCCGCCCGCACCGACCGGGTGCACCTCTCGGCGAACGTCACCAACCTGCCGCTGCGCCCGCCCGCCGTACTCGCCCGCAGCGTCGCCAGCCTCGACCTGCTCACCGGTGGTCGCGTCGCGCTGGGCCTCGGCGCGGGAGCGTTCTGGGACGCCATCGAGGCGATGGGCGGCCGGCGGCTGACGCCCGGGCAGGGCGTACGGGCGCTGGAGGAGGGCATCGACGTCCTCCGGCAGATGTGGGACGCCCAGGCGCGCGGGGGTGTGCGGGTCGAGGGTGAGTTCCACCGGGTGGTCGGCGCGAAGCGCGGACCGGCTCCGGCCCACCCGGTGCCGATCTGGCTCGGGGCGTACAAGCCGCGCATGCTCGCGCTCACCGGTCGTCGGGCCGATGGCTGGCTCCCCTCGCTGGGCTACCTCGAACCCGGTGACCTGGCCCGGGGCAACAAGATCATCGACGATGCCGCGCAGGAGGCCGGCCGCTCGCCCGGGGACGTCCGCCGACTGCTCAACATCTCCGGCACCTTCTCGTCGGCAGGGGGCGGTCTGCTGCACGGGCCCGCCGAGCAGTGGGTGCGGGAACTGGTCGAGGTGGCGCTGAGTGACGGCATCGGCACGTTCATTCTCGCCACCGACGACCCCGACGATCTGCGCCGGTTCGCCGGTGAGGTGGCCCCCGCCGTGCGCGAACTGGTCGCGGCCGAGCGTGACCGCGCCGCCGCGTCGGTGCGTACTCCCGCCGAAGTCTTCGCGGCCACGCAGCCGGCGGCGGTCGTCGCGCCCTCCGCGCCGCTCACCCGCGCGCGGGTGACCGCCGGCTCCTTCGCGGTGGTGCCGACGCCGGACGACGGCCGGCGGCTCAGCGACCGGCAGGTCTGGGACGAGGCGGCGCGCCCCACCGGGCCCGTCCCCGATCCCGCACGCACCTACACCGCGCACGAGCAGGCCACCGGTCAGCACCTGGTGCAGGTGCACGACGGGCTGCGCGCGGAACTGGCGCAGATCCACGACCTGATCGAGCAGGTCGCGGCCGGTGAGATCGACGCCGGCGCGGCGCGGTCGCAGATCAACACGATGACCATGCGGCAGAACCGGTGGACGCTGGGCGCGTACTGCGAGTCCTACTGCCGCATCGTCACCACCCACCACACCATCGAGGACCAGGCGCTCTTTCCGCGACTGCGGCGGGCCGACCCGCGGCTGCGCCCGGTCGTCGACCGGCTGGAGCAGGAGCACCACGTCATCCACGACGTGCTGGAGGGCGTCGACAAGGCGTTGGTGGCGTACGTCGGCGCGCCGGACGGGCTGGCCGAGCTGCGCGCGGCGGTGAACCTGCTGACCGACGCCCTGCTGTCGCACCTGAGCTACGAGGAACGGGAGCTGGTCGAGCCGCTGGCCCGCCTGGGGGTGAGCTGAGCCGGTTGCGCCGGACAACCTGAGAGACTACTTTCGAAACATGTCTCTCAAGAATCCGTACGGGGATTTCGAGATCACCGAGCCGCAGGCCCTGCGGGCGCTCGCGCATCCCGTCCGCCTGGCCATCCTCGACCGGCTGCAAAAACACGGCCCGTCGACGGCCACCGGCCTGTCTCCGCACGTCGGGGCCACGCCGTCGGTGGTGAGCTGGCACCTCCGCCACCTCGCGACGTTCGGCCTGGTCACCGACGCCGACGGGAGCACCAGCAAGCGGGAACGCTGGTGGCAGGCCGCCGCGCGCGGGTTCCGCTTCAGCCTGCCGGACGACCCCGAGGGGCAGGCCGCAGCCCGGCAACTGCGCGGCGAGATGTTCGCCCGCTATGCCGAGACGCCCCAGCAGTGGCTGTTGCAGGAGGAGCCCCGACTGGACGACACCTGGCGCGGGCTGGCCGGGGTGGCCGACACCCGCTTCGTCGCCACCGCCGACGAACTGCGCCAGCTCGAAGAGGCGATCGAGGAACTGCTCGCCCCGTACGTGCGGCGCAAGGACGACGACGCGCCACCGGCCGGGGCACAGCTCGTGCGGATGCTGCGCTACCTGCTGCCCGAGGCCGCCGCCGACACGTCCGCGTCATGACCGCCGTCGACGCCCCGCCCGTCCCCGCCCTGCACCGCGACCGGCGGTTCCGCACCTTCTGGATCGGCCAGACGATCTCGGCGTTCGGCGACCGGATCAGCGAGCTGGCCCTGCCCCTGATCGCTGTCGCCCTGCTCGCCGCGACGCCCGTGCAGGTCAGCGTCCTCACCGCACTGATCTGGCTACCCAACCTTCTCGGCCTGTTCCTGGGCGCGTGGGTGGACCGACGCACCCACAAACGCCGACTCCTGATCATCGCGGACCTGGTCCGCGCGGGCGTGTTGCTCAGCCTCCCGGTGGCCTACCTGTTCGGCGCGGTGACCCTGACCCAGCTCTACCTGGTGGCGCTGCTGACCGGTGCCGGTGCGGTCCTGTTCGCCCTGGGGCAGCAGGCGTTCTTCGTCGCACTGGTGCCCCGACCGGCGTACGTGGACGCGACCAGCAAGCTCAGCGTGAGCCGCTCCCTCTCGTTCATCGTCGGCCCGGCCGTCGGTGGAGGACTCGTCCAGGCGCTCAGCGCGCCGGTGGCGATCGTCGTCGACGCGGTGTCCTTCCTCGCCTCCGCCCTGCTGCTGCGTCGCATCCCGGTCATCGAGCCTCCGCCGCCACCACCGCAGACGTCCACGCTCGGCATGGTCCGCGAGGGCATGGCGCTGGTGCTGCGCCACCCGGTGCTGCGCGCCGCGCTCGGCTGCACCAGCACGGTCAACTTCTTCACCTTCATCGCCTCGGCGCTGCTGGTGCTCTACGCCAACCGTGAACTCGGCCTGTCGGCCGGCGCGATCGGCGTCGCGTTCGGCATCGGCGCGCTCGGCGGCCTGGCCGGCGCGGCCCTGGCACCCCGCGTCTCGCGCGCCATCGGGCTCGGGCGCACGGCGATGATCGGCGCGGTGGTGTTCCCCGCCCCACTGGCGCTCACGGCGTTCATCGACGGTCCGACCTGGACGAAGATCGTCATGCTGGCGGCCATCGAGTTGGTGTCCAGCGTCGGTGTGATGCTGATGGACGTCAACCTCAACGCCCTGCTCGCCGCCGTCACACCCGACGACGCGCGCGGTCGTCGGGCCGGTGCGTACAGCGCCGTCAACTACGGCATCCGGCCGCTCGGTGCTCTGGTCGGCGGTGCGCTTGGCACCACGCTCGGGCTGCGGCCGACCCTGGTCGTCGCCGGACTGGGCGGCACGCTCGCCGTACTGTGGCTGCTCGCGTCCCCCGTGCGCCACATCAGGACCCTCGACAGCGTCGCGCCGTGACCGACCGGGCCTGGCCGTCGCCCCGCTTGTGCCGCTCCTGAACTGGCCGTCGCTCCGTTTGTGCCGCTCCTGACCGGAGGCACCTACCTTCCGAAGCGTGATGCCGGTGAGTCATCACGATGACCCACCGGCATCAGGCTCATCGCACCGACAGCCCCCGAGCCGACCCCGGCGGCGTGCCGGCACCGGTCGCCGGTCAGCTCGCCTCCGCCGCGAGCAACGCGGCCAGCTCGACGGGCTGCGAGAACATCGGCCAGTGCCCGGTGGCCATGGTGACGAGCCGCCAGCGCTCGCTGGTCAGCAACGCCGCCACCACGTCGTTCGGCTCGGGCCCGTCGAGCAGGCACTTGACGTACGTCGCCGGCAGGTCGCCGAGGGAACGGGTCAGCGCGGCCGGCTCGGTCAGCGTGCGGCCCGGATGCGTGGTGGCACCCTTGACCAGCCGCGCGACCTGCTCGTCGGTGAGACCCTGACCGTCGAGATCGGCCGGGGCGAGCGGCGGCCAGTCGCCACCGTTGTCGGCGAGCACGGACTCGAACGCCGCCTGACCCTGCCACCAGCCGGACGCGAACGACCCGCCGTCGACCGGCACTTCCGCGTCGAGGAAGACCACGCGGGTCAACCGGTCGCCGATCCGCTCAGCGGCCTGCCCCACCGGGATGCCCGAGTAGCTGTGCCCGACCAGAACCACGTCGCGCAGATCGCGTCGTTCGATCTCACCGACGATGTCCTGCACGTGGGTCTGCTGCCCGGCCGGCACGCCCTGCCTCTCGGCGAGACCGGACAAGGTCAGGGGAACAGGCCGGTGGCCGGCCGCCCGCAGGCCCGGCACCACCTCGTCCCATGCCCACGACCCCAGCCACGCGCCTGCCACGAGCACCAGATCAGCCATGGCCGGAACCCTACCGTCGGCCCCCGACAGCCCGGCGCGTCACGACCAGGTCCGGGCCTGGTCGTCGAACACCTCGGGGGGACTCTCGACCGGCAGGACGCAGAGCAGGTGCCCGCCGGGCGCCCGCAGAATCCGACACTCCAACCACTGCGACACCTCGGTGGCGCCCAGACCGACCAGTCGAGCGGTCTCCGCCGCCACGTCGTCGGTCTCGATGTCGAGGTGGTAGCGCGGTGCGTCGTCGACGGCCTGGACGGCGGTGACCAGGCCCGGCAACGCCTCGTGCAGACCCACGAACTGCGGCTCGGCCGGATCGGACCGGGTACCGACGCCGAGCGCCGCCGACCAGAACTCTGCCGCCCGCGCGGCCTCCGCCTCGGGCGCGTCGATCAGCAACGCGTACACACGGCTTCGATGCATGCGAGGCAGGATATCGACGTCTACGGCACGCTGCAGAAGTGACGTCTACGGCACGCTGCAGAAGTAGAGCACCGCCGTCAGCATGCCGACCGATCCGGTGACCTGGGTCGACGTCCAGCCACCCGGGCCGTTCGCCACCAGGCGGAAGGTGCCACTTCCGATGCCCAACAGTCCGCCCGGGATGGTGACCGACGTGGCGGTCGGGCCGAGAGTGCCGCCACCGGAGAAGCCGCCCGTCAGCGACCAGGTGAAGCCGCTGCGCGTCAGACCGCCGGCCGGCAGGGTCCAGGTGAAGGTCGGCGGGGTGAGCGCGCCCGCGCTGCACTGGAGGTTGGTCGGTGGGTTGACCGTGCCGGCCTGGAGCGAACCTCTGCCGTACTCGGTGTCGGTCCAGGAGGCCAACGTCGACGACGGCGGCCCCAGCGCGACGACCGTTCCGGCGAGCACCAGGGCCAGGGCGCCCGCGACCCAGCGCCGCCGGGCGTGACCGGTCCGCTGACGTCGTGGCGGAGTCGACATCCGCGAGAGCTTCACTGCTGCTTGATCCTGATCCTGATCCGGTGCCGGCGCGTGACGAGCATGAGCAACAGACCGCCGAGCAGCGCGCCGGTGCCGGCGAGCACCGGTGTCCGTAGGTTCGTTCCGGTACGCGGAAGCGGGCCGACCCGGCCGTCCGCCGAGGCCTGGTCGCCGGAGCCGGTGGCCATGACGACCAGGTCCGCCGAACCCGAGGCGGTGGAGTTGGCGAGCAGGCTCGCGGTGACGAGCACCCAACGCTGCTGGTCGGTGGGCATCGAGCTGAGGGTGATCGAGTGCGCGGCGAGTCGGGTGGCGGGACCGTCGGCGAGAACCTGTTCTCCCCGGCCGTCGGGGCAGGCACCCTGTACCCACCGCATCGCGCAGATGGCGGCCATCACCTGGAGTCCGTCTGGATCGGCCGCGAGGGGTCCCCGCGCCGACAGCGAGATGCTCACCGTGCCGGGCTGCCTGGTCTGTGCCAGAACCCCCACCTGCCAGGGCACCGGCTCGTTCGGCGTCATGTTCGACATGCGATCGCGGTCGCCGACCGAGATCAGGGTGAGGTGTCGACTGCGGGTGACATCCTCGGTGGTGTCCGCGCGTGCCCGGCCGGGAGTCGCCAGGACGGCGGCGACGACGCCCGGCAGCACGGCCAGTACGACGAAAAGGCGCCCGACGGTCGAGTCACCTCGGGGCGTCGCGCCACTGGACGAAGGGGGGACCCCGGAACCTGGTCCGGCCTGGTCCGACCGCGACGGGCTCGATCGCCGACGGCTGGTCCGCCGCTCAGGAACACGTGGCCAGAACGCCCAGGTCACGATCGCGGCCGTCCCGATCGTGATCGCGCTCATCGCGTACACGTTCGACACCGTGCGCACCGCGTAGCCGAGCCTGGGCACCGACCACTCCACCAGCCGGACATTGGCCACCGTGTAGGGCGCGGCGTCGTTCGACTCGTTGGCGTCCCCGCGCAGGGTGAGCGAGCGGGAAGCCCCTTCGCCAGCACCGATGTCGACGACCCGGTGGGTGATCGGCGGCAGCGGCGTGCGGTCGACGGTGACCACGTCGCCCACCCGCACCTGCGACGCGGGAATCTCCCGCACCACCGCCAGCGATCCGGCGGGGATGGTCGGGCCCATCGACCCGGTCTTGAACAGGATGAGTGAGATGTCGAAGAAGAACGCCAGCGGGACGAGGACGACGCACACCGTCCCGCCGACCGCGAGCACGGTCAGCGCCAGGTCACCGATCCGGGCGAGGAGACTGTGCCGTCGACCCGCTCGTCCCATCATGTGCAGATCCCTCACGTCGATGTGGCAGTGAACAGCCAGGTGACGGCACCGCTTTTGCCCTGGTACGCGTTGCTGGCTCCGGACTGGATCCGCACCTCGAAGCAGAACCGCACCTGCGGCGTCGCGCCGCTCGGCACGGTGATGGTGGATGAGACCGGGGCTCCGGGCACCGAGGTGACGGCCAGATAGCCGGGTCCGACGATCCACGTCGGCGTACCGGTGAAGGCGGCGGCAGCACACGTGGTGCTGGTGCTGGCCGTCCGCACGGCGCGGTACTCGAGGGCGGGCAGGAGGGCACCTGCGTCGTTCGACGAACTCGTCAGCGCGACAGCGCCACCGACATTCGTCGTCGATGTCGTCCGGATGTCGATGAAGGCGTAGAAGGAGACCGTCGGGGACATCGCCGTCGCGGCGAATGCCAGCGTCGCGGCGTTCGCCGCCGGAGTGTGGCTCGCCCAGGCGCTGGACGCGGTCTGCGATTCCGTGCCGAAGACGCTTGCGGCGAACGACCCGGTGCCGTACTCGCCATCGGTCCACGCGGCGAGCGTGGACGTCGTTCCCAGTCCGAGAACGAGGGTGCCGGCGAGTACGGCACGGGTACGACGGAGCCGTGGTCGTCCGGTCGAGGTCCGACGGCTGACCACGGCCACCACCTATACGGACGTAGCCAGGAGTTGCCAGGTCTGCGTCACCGAGGTGCCCTGCACCAGGGTGCCTCCCGCCGTGACGACGAAGCACAGGAAGGCCGGAGCGCCAGGTGTCGTGGGAGGGGTGCCCTGCGTCAGGTTGAACGACACCGCGCCGGTCACCGAGTTGAGCGCCGTGCCCTGCGCGACGATCCAGGTCGGACTCGTAGGTGTCGCGCTGCAGTTGGCGAAGGCCGGAACGGTCGCGATGCCGTAGGTGAGGCCGACGAACGCGGGCGGCGCGGGGGTGGCCGAAGCCACCGTCACTGTCGCGTTGTACGTCGTGGCGGCCGTCAGGCGGACGGCGAACGGTGCCGCGACGACGCTACCCGGGCTCATGCTGTCGAAGCCGGTACTGAAGGTCAACGCGGCCGCGGTGCCGGCCGTGGGGTGCTCGGCGTAGGTGGTGCCGTTCGTGCTGCCCTCCATGCTGAACGTGCCGGCCGTGAACGTGCCCGTGGCGTACTCCGAGTCGTTCCAGGCCGCGAGGGTGATCGTCGCCCCGAGGCCCAGGGCGATCCCTCCCGCCATGATGGCCTTGAGCTTGCGACGGCGTCCTCGACCGCTCGATTCAGTCATTGCCGTTCCTGTCGGTTCACTCAACTTGTCCTCCTGGGTACAACGCGGTGGGTTGTCCTGGGCCGGTGACGACGACGCAGCGGTGATCGGACCGGCTGCCGCCGTCTTGGAACCGACAATCAGACAAAAACGTACAGACCGGTCGCTGTTACGCAAGGACACAATAAACGGCCAGGAAGAACGAAAAACGTGAAATGGGCGAAAAGCCAAGGGCTGTGCCGGGATGTCGCTCAGGCAGTGCCCAGCGGCGGCGGGACGGCGTCCACCGGCATGCGGTAGACCTCGACCGGATAGTCGACGGCCGAGTGTCCCCCGTTGAGACCGGCGGTCAGGTGCAGTTGGGCGGCCGGCATCCAGAGCTGGCCGTCGGTGTCGAGCCACATCGCATCCACCCACGACAGGCGGTGCTCGGCTTGTCCCACCAGGGCTCGACCCGTCGGGCCAACTCCGCGGGCGACAGGGTCGGGTCGTCCAGCCAACGGGTGCCGATCCGGGACATGCCGCCGGAGGCCGGCTGGTCGGCCGTCCGGCGACACCTCCAACTGGTCGGCGCCGGCGTCGGTGAGGTACGCGGTGCCGTCGTGAAACCGGACGTCGTCGATGTAGCTGTCGGGGCGTACCGCCGCGTCGAGGTGGTGCATGCGGTCCACCCGGTCGCGGTCCACGTCGACGACGATCAGCCGCGCGCCACCGGGGATCTGCCGGGCGCCGAGCTGGGGCGCTCCCGAATCGACGATCCACAGCCTGCCGTCCGGGCCGGCACGCAACCCGTTGACGTGGACGAACGCGCCGTCCGGCGACTGGTCCGGACGGTTCCACGCGGCGTCCGGGTAGGGGTTGCGACCGCCGTCCGGTAGCGCCTCCGCCACCTGCACGCCCGGCCCGTCCGCGGACGGGTAACTCACGAAGGCCCGACCCCGCAGGGTGGTCACACCCGTGCACACCCGATTCTCGGTGAGCGCCAACGTCAACCGAGGGTCCTCCTCGGTGGGCAGCAGCGGCATCGGCCCGCTGCTCACGCGCCCGGCGGCGTCTCCGGCTCCCGTCGGTGGCCGACCGGACCGGTCGCCATCGACGCGGTATCCCCGGGCCGGACCTCACGAAACGCCACGTCGTGCCCAACGCCCAGCTGGCGCGACCCATCGGCCGCGACGACGGCGGTAGTGTCCGCCCGGCCGATCCGCCAGTATGGGCCGGGGCGACGCCGGGCCGCCGCCCGCATCGACACACCCCTGCGCCCGCCGAGGAGTACCGTGCCATCCACCCTGCTCTCCCGCCGTGACCTGGATTTCCTGCTGCACGACTGGCTACGGGTGTCGCACCTCGTCGAGCGCCCCCGCTACGCCGAGCACTCCCGGGAGACCTTCGACGACGCCCTCGACCTCGCCGAGCGGGTGGCCACCGACCAGTTCGCCCCGCACAACCGGGCCGCCGACCTCGCCGAGCCCACGGTCGAGGGGAATCGGGTGCGGACGATCCCGCAGATCGAGGCGGCGCTGCGCAGCTTCGCCGAGACGGGCCTGCTCACGGCCGGGATGGACGAATCCGTCGGTGGCCTGCAACTGCCGCACGCCGTCGCCGCCGCCTGCTTCGCCTGGTTCCAGGCGGCCAACGTGGCCACCTCCGCGTACCCGCTGCTGACCCTGGGCAACGCCAACCTGCTGCTGGCACACGGCAGCGCCGAACAGGTCGACACGTACGTGCGACCCATGCTCCAGGGGCGGTTCTTCGGCACCATGTGCCTCTCCGAGCCGCACGCCGGCAGCTCGCTGGCCGACATCACCACCCGGGCCGAGCCGCGGCCGGACGGCACGTACCGGCTGTTCGGCACCAAGATGTGGATCTCCGGTGGTGACCACGAACTCGCCGAGAACATCGTCCACCTGGTGCTGGCACGGATACCCGGCGGCCCGCCCGGGGTGAAAGGCATCTCGCTGTTCGTCGTACCCAAGGTGCTCGTCAACCCGGCCTCCTCGCTCGGGGAGCGCAACGACGTGACGCTGGTCGGGCTCAACCACAAGATGGGCTTCCGGGGAACCACCAACGCACTGCTCAGCTTCGGCGACGGTGGCCACACCCCCGGCGGTGAGCCGGGCGCGGTGGGCCACCTGGTCGGCGCGCCCCACCAGGGGCTGGCCCAGATGTTCCACATGATGAACGAGGCCCGGATCGGTGTCGGGGCCGGCGCTACCGCGCTGGGCTACACCGGCTACCTCAAGAGCCTGGCGTACGCCCGGGAACGCCCGCAGGGCCGACCGGTCGGCGCGAAGGACCCGGCGACGCCGCAGGTGCCGATCATCGACCACCCCGACGTACGACGGATGCTGCTGGCGCAGAAGAGCTACGTGGAGGGGGCGCTGGCCCTGGTGCTCTACTGCGCCCGGCTGCTCGACGAGGAGAAGACCGCGCCGACCGACGCGGACCGCGAGCGGGCGCACCTACTGTTGGACGTCCTCACCCCGATCGCCAAGAGCTGGCCGTCCCAGTGGTGCCTGGCGGCCAACGACCTGGCCATCCAGGTCCTCGGCGGCGCGGGTTACACGCGGGACCACGACGTGGAACAGCACTACCGAGACAACCGGCTCAACCCGATCCACGAGGGCACCCACGGGATCCAGGCGCTGGACCTGCTGGGGCGCAAGATGACCATGCGCGACGGCGCGGGTCTGCTCCTGCTGACCGAGACGATGGGCGACACCGTCAGCCGGGGCCGTCGGGCCGGGGGCGAGGTCGCCGAGCTGGCCGACCGACTGGACGCGGCGGCACGGCGGATCGTCACCGCCACCCGGTCGCTCTGGGCCGGCGGAGACCCGGTGCTCGCCCTCGCGAACGCCAGCGTCTACCTCGAGGCGGTCGGGCACGTGGTGATCGCCTGGATGTGGCTCGAACAGGTGCTGGCGCTGCCGTCCGAGGAGAGCGGCGACCCCTTCCACGCTGGCAAGCGGCAGGCCGCCCGCTACTTCCTCACCGTCGAGCTGCCCCGCACCGGGCCTCAGTTCGACCTGTTGGACAGCCTCGACCGCACCGCGCTCGACATGCACGCGGACTGGTTCTGACCATCACCGTCGACGGCTCTGGTGGTTCATGGCCTGCCGACCCTTGACCACCCCCAGGATGATCACGATCACCAGCGCGATCAGACCGATGATGATCAGCCAGCGGACGGCCTCGAGAATCAGCCCGAGCAGAATCAGCACGCCAGCCACCACGCCGACGACCCAGAGCAGGGCACGCATCGCGACCTCCAGTAACCCGGCCGCGACGCGAGATGCGGCGACCCCCGGCCCCACCTTCCCGATCCCGCCGACCCCAAACGCCGCCCCCGCCGCTCCACCCCCGCGATCTTGCACTTTCGGTGCCGACAGAAGGGGGCCGATGGGACATAACGTCGACAGAATCTGCAAGATCGGCGAGCACGGTGGGGCAGGCCCGGGGGGTCAGCGGCGGGCGACGTAGACGGTGTTGGCGGACTGGCCCCCGGTCAGCGGGTTGGCGAACGGCACGACGTGTGCCCGCACGGTCGCGAACACCTCCGCGAGCGCCGCGACGAAGTCGTTGTCCGGTGGGTCGTCCGACCAGAGCGCGAAGACCCCCTCCGGCCGGAGCAGCGCGGCGAGCCGACGGAGGCCGTCCGGCGTGTAGAAGGGCGCGTGGCTCGGGTGCAGGACGTTGCGCGGCGAGTGGTCGACGTCGAGCAGGACCGCGTCGAACCGTCGCCCGGGATTCTGCGCGTCGAACCCCTCGTCACCTGCCACGGCGGCGAAGAAGTCGGCCTGCGCGAACCGGGTCCGCGGGTCCTCGGCCAGCCCGGCCGCGAACGGCAGCAGTCCCCGCCGGTGCCAGTCGATGACGTCCTCGATGGCCTCCACGACGAGCAGCGCCCGCACCCGTGGGTCGGCCAGCGCGGTGCACGCCGTGTAGCCCAGTCCGAGGCCGCCGACCACCACGTCGAGGGTGTCCCCGGTCAGCTCGGCGAGACCGAGGCGGGCCAGCTCGATCTCGGCGACGGGGAAGAGGCTGGACATCAGGTACTCGTCGTCGAGCTTGACCTCGTACACCTCGAGGTGGAGCGCCGGATCGCGGCGCCGCCGCAGGCTGATCGCGCCGATCGGGGTCTCCCGCCAGGCCAGTTCCTCGAAGCGCGCGCCCACGGATGCCCTCTCGACGCCGGATTCGTCCCCGATGGTACCGACCGGACCCCGGCCCGCCACGCAGGGTCCACGGGACATCGACGCAGCGCATATCCTGTGCCCGGTCGAACCAGCGGAAGGGACGTCATGCCGTCGCGGCAGGATCAGCTGCACTCCTACCAGTTCAGCGTCCAGCGGGCGGTCGCCGCGCTGGTGATGCGGGAGACCGACCCGGCGCAGTCGCCGTTTCGGCGGCTGGCGGGCGCGGGCCTGGCCAGCGTCCTCGTGGCGGTGATCGGGCTCGGGGGTGCGGCGCTCTACGGACTGTTCGCCGGTGGCGGCACCGGATGGCGCGACCCGGGCGCGGTGATCGTCGAGAAGGAGTCCGGCGCCCGGTTCGTCTACCGCGAGCAGAAGCTGCACCCGGTGCTCAACTACGCCTCGGCGTTGCTGATCGTCGGGGCGGACCGGGCGAAGACGGTGCTGGTCTCCCGGCGTTCCATCGACGGCGTGCCGCGTGGTCTGCCACTGGGCATCGCCGACGCACCGGATTCGCTGCCCGCGCCGGGCGGGCTCGCGAAGGCGGCCTGGACGGTCTGTTCGACGACGGCCGGTGCGGACAGTCGTTCGGCGCTGCTCATCGGCGTCGACCCCGACGGCGGCCGGCCGCTCGGTGACGACGCGTTGCTGCTGCGCCATCCGGACGGCGGGCTCTACCTCGTTTGGCACCAGCGCCGCTACCTGATCCGCGATCCCAGCCGGGTGCTGGCCGCGCTGGCGACCACCCGGACGCGGGCGGTGCCGGTCGCTCCCGCCCTGCTCAACGCTTTCCCTGCCGGCGTCGACCTGGCTCCGCCGGCGCTGCCCGGCGAGGGCCGACCCTCCACACGGGTGCCCGACGCCACCATCGGTCAGGTCTACCTCGTGCGCAACTCGGGCGGCGGCCGCCAGTACGCGGTGGCACTCGACGACGGGCTGGCCGGGATCACCGAGTTGCAGGCCGGGCTGCTGCTGGCCCGCACCGGGCAGGGGGAGTCGGAACCGATGACGTTGGGGCGGTTCGCCGCCGTGCCCACGATGCCCGACCTCACCCCGAGCGGCCCGACCGCTCCGCCGCCCGTACCGCCCCGGCTCGCCGCCACCGACGACGCGGCGATCTGCACCCGCGTCGGCGACGACGGCGCGGGCGAGGTGCGCTGGGGCGTACACCTGCCGGACCTGTCGGCCGTTCCGCGGACCGCGCCGACCGGCGGCGCGGCGCTGGCCGACCACGTGGTGGTGCAGCCGGGTGGTGGAGCGCTGGTCGAGTCCGCCGCGGCGCCCGGCGCGTCCGGGGGCGCGCTGTCCGTGGTCACCGACCTCGGCCGGCGGTACGTCCTGGCCGACCGGGAGGTACTGGCGATGCTCGGTTACCGCGACGTGCGACCGGTGCGGCTTCCCGCCGGCCTGGTCAGCCTCGTGCCGGCCGGCGCGACCCTCGACCCGGCCGCCGCCCGGGCCGTCGCCGCCCCATCCTGACCCCGCTCGGGAGGTAGCGGCTCTGCCTTGAGGCCGCTTGGGGTGTCGCGGCTCTGCCGTGAGGCCGCGCGCGGCATTGCGGCCCTGCCCTGACGCAGGTCCTGGCTCAGGTGGCCGGGCGGCGCAGGATGCTGACCGCGAAGGGGGCGTCGTCGCGCCACGGGCGCAGGTCCCAGGTGGCGAAGCGGTGCTCCAGGCGCAGCCCGGCGGCGACCGCGTCGGCGTCGAACGCGCTCAGCGGGTAGCCGCGCTCGGTGCCGAAGCCCACCGCCAGGACGCCGTCCGGGCGCAGGTGCCCGGCGAGCCGTCGAAGAACCTCCGGCTCGGTGCCGACGGCGACGAACGCGAGGACGTTGCCGGCGAGGACCACCGCGTCGAACGGCTCCGTCTCGCCGAGCGCCGCCAGGTCCAGCTCGGCCAGGTCGGCGACCAGCCAGCGCGGGCCCGGGTGGTCGGCGCGGGCGGCCTCCACCAGCGCGGGATCGGCGTCGACCCCGACCACCGTGTGCCCGCGCTGGGCCAGGGCCGCGCCGACGCGGCCGGTGCCGCTGCCGGCGTCGAGGATCCGCGAACCGGGTACGACGAGCGTGTCGACGAGCCGGGCCTCGCCGGCCAGGTCGGCTCCCTCGGCGGCGAGCTTGCGAAACCGGTCGATGTACCACTGCGAGTGCTCCGGACCGGTGTCGGTCGCCCAGCGGGTCGGGTTGGCCATACGGCCCACGGTAATCGGGTCGGACGGGGTCGGTCCGACGGGTGCGCCGATCGGTGGCGGTCCAGCAACGCCGGGGTCGGCGTGTCGAGCCGCTGGACCGCCACCGATCGGGCCGCAGGTTCAGCCCTTCTCCGCGCCGCTGGTCAGACCCTCGGTCAGCAGCCGTTCACTCGCGAAGAAGAGGATCACGATGGGCAGGGTGAGGACGACCGACCCGGCCATCAACACCGTCTTGGGCACCTCCACGCCGTCGGAGAGCAGCGACAACCCGAGCGACACCGTCCACCGGTCGGGCTTGTCGACGAGGAACAGCAGGGCGAACAGGAACTCGTTCCAGGCGATCATGAAGTCGTACAGCGCGACTGCCATGATCGATGGCGCGGCGAGCGGCAGGCTGACCCGGCGGATGATGCCGAGCCGGCCGGCGCCGTCGATGGCCGCGGACTCCTCCAGACTGACGGGGATGGTCTCGAAGTAGTTCTTCAGCATGTAGACCGAGACCGGCAGGGTCTGCGAGATGTAGACCAGCACCAGCCCGAACAGGGAACCGCGCAGGCCGGCGAGGCTGAACACCACGAACAGCGGGATCGCGATGACGATCGAGGGGAACAGGTAGACCGCCAGGAACAGGAAGTCGACCTGCCGCCGACCGAAGAACCGCAGCCGGGCCACCGCGTACGCGCCGGGGATCGCCACGAGCAGCGTGAGCACTGTCGCCGCGACGGCGACCAGACCGCTGTTGCGGATGAAGGTGAGGAATCCCTGGCCGCCGTCGTCGGTGGCCTTGAGCACCTCCGCGTACGTGGCGACGGTCAGCTCGCCGAAGCCGACGACGAGCGAGCCGGGGTCGAGCAGCAGCCGCTCGATGGGGCGTACCGAGAGCACCAGCATGTAGTAGAAGGGGAAGACGGTGACCACCAGGAACGCGGCGATCACCAGGCGGCGCAGCCAGCGCAGGCTCACCGTCTCGATCATGTCGCGGTCCATCAGCCGACCCTCCGTCCGAAGAAGCGTAGATAGATCAGCACGAACACGATGAGCACCACGGCCAGCACGACCGCCTGCGCGGCGGCCGCTCCGATGTCGGTACGGGCGGTGAGGAACTCGTACACCCGGACGCTGACCACCTCGGTGCCGGCGGCCCCGCCGGTGAGCAGGTACACGTCGTCGAACTTGTTGAACGTCATGATGAAGCGCAGCACCCCCAGCAGGGCCATCACCGGCAGGAGCTGCGGCAGCAGGATGTGCCGGAACCGCTGGGTGGGAGTGGCGCCGTCGACACGGGCGGCCTCCTCCAGTTCGCCCGGCACCGCCTGGAGCCGGGCCAGCAGGAACAGGAACGCGAACGGGAAGTATCGCCACGTCTCGAACACGACGACCGTGGCCAGCGCCGTCGACTCCTGGGTGAGGAACGGCACGGGCGCGTCCCAGCCGAGCAGGCGCTGACCCCAGTGGTTGACAATGCCGAGCTGCGGGTCGAGCATCACCTGCCAGAGGAACGTCACCGCGACCACCGGCGCCACGTACGGCAGCAGCATGGACGCCCGTACCAGGGTGCGACCCCGGAACGGGCGGCGGACGACGAGCGCGGCGACCATGCCGAGCAGGATCGACCCGGCGGTGCCGCCGACGCTGTAGAGCAGGGTGACCCACAGCGTGTCGGCGAAGCCGGGGGTGTGCAGCACCCGGTCGATGTTGTCCATGGTGAGCTCGCCGAACAGGCCGGTCTTGCGCAGGGTGGCGAGCCGGACCCGCTGGAAGGCGAGCACCACGGTCCAGACGATCGGGATGCCGATGACGGCGATGGTGACCAGCAGGGTCGGCGCGACCAGCGCCAGCCCGGCGCGGGACTCACGGCGGCGCAGCGTCAGCGGTCGGCGGCGGGCGCGCTCCGGCCGCTCCCCGGCGGGGGAGCGGCCGGTCTCGGGGGCGGTGGTGGTCAATTGACGCCTGCCTTGATCGCCTCGACGTCCTTCTCGGCCCGGCCGGCGGCGCCCGCCGCGTCGGACTTGCCGGCGATGAGGTCGCCCAGCACCTTGGGCACCGGCAGCTCACCGAGCATGGCGCCCACCAACTTGCCCTGCCCCTGGCTGAGCCCCCAGCGCCCGAACGTGTCCGGACTGCGTCGCAGCGTGGCCAGCACGTCGTCGCCGTACACGTCGGCGAGGGGCTTCTTGGCGTCCACACCGGCCGGGCTGGTGTTCCACGCGGTCAGGAACGCCTCCGGCTCGGCCGGGGTGCCCTTGCGTACCGGGAACCGACCCTCGGGGGACATGCCGAACCAGCGCGGGTAGCCGTCACCGAGCATGTACTCCACGAACGACTTGGCCGGGTCGGCCACCGCGCCGTCGAGTACCGCCCACGAGCTGATCTCGCCGTACTGCGCGGGTCCGGTGCCGTTCGGACCCTTGATCGCGGTGACGAACCCGCTGTTCCTGGCCAGGAACGTCGGGTCGGTCTGGCACTGCGGACAGGTCGGCTTGGCGTCGTTCCGGAGCCCGGCCAACTCGTCGAGGATGAACGGCGACCAGATCACCATGGCCGCCTTGCCCGCGAAGTAGGTGGCCCGGGTGGTGTCCACGTCCTGCGCGCCCTTCACCGAGCTGGCGCGGATCAGGTCGCCGTAGAAGCGGAACGCCTCGACGCACTGTGGCGAGTCGAGGGTGACCCCGCCGGAGTCGTCGGTGAGCTGGCAACCGTTGGCGAGCGCCAGGTGCTCGAAGGTCTGCTGGGTGAACACGTCGCTGGGCGAGGTCGCCGCGGTGATGCCGGCGACGCCGCCGGTGTTCAGCTTCGCCGCCGCGGTGGCGATCCGCTCGTACGTGTCGGGGGCGGGCAGGCCGGCCGCGTCGAACAGGTCCTTGCGATAGACGAGCAGTTGGCCCCACCCGTCACTGGGGACGGAGAACTGCTTGCCGTCGTCCGAGGTCAGCTCCAGCGCCCGGGGCGAGAACGTCTGCCGGCCCAGCTTGTCGACGACCTCCGCGTTCGCCGAGGCGTGCAGCAGCTCGTTACCCGCGAGGGTGCGGATGCCGGCCAGGGACACCGAGCCGACCACGTCGGGTAGCTCGCCGGCGGCGGCGTTTGCGGCGATCAACGAGGGGAACTGGTCCTCGTTGACGGTGACGAGGTCGACCTGGATCCCGGTCTTGGCGGTGAAGTCCGCGATGATCGCCTTGGTGGCGGTGACGCGGTCGGCGACGTCCTCCAGGCTCCACACGGTGATCTTTTTGCTGTTGCTGTCGGATCCGTCGTCTCCGCAGGCCAGCAGGGTCGACCCGGCCAGTGCCAGGATCAGGGTGGTGGCGAGTATCCGCCTCGGAGGTGCTGACATCGGTGGCACTCCTCTCGAAGGGTACAAGAGGGATTCAACACCTTCGATTGATCAATAGCAAGACATATGGCTATTTTTTGGCTATCCTGGAGCCCAGTGCTACCGGGATGTGACACATGGGCAACTGGGTGGTCTCCCTCGCCGGGCCTCGACGGATCAGTCTCGAGCCCTGTCCACCAGATCCGCTCGGCCCCGGCCAGGTCCGGGTCCGCACCTGCTACTCGGGCATCTCCGCCGGCACCGAGCTGACCCTCTACCGGGGCAGCAATCCCCGGCTCAGCAAGGACTGGGACGACACAGCCCGCATGTTCGTCCCCCGCCAGGCCCCCGTGCCGTACCCGTTGATCGGCTTCGGTTACGAGGAGGTCGGCGAGGTGGTCGAGGTGGCCGCGGAGGTCCCCGACCGGCATCCGGGCCAGCTCGTGTGGGGCATCTGGGGGCACCGCGCCGAGGCCGTGCTGCCCGCCGACGCGGTGCGTCCACTGCCCGTCGGGCTGGACCCGCTCGTCGCGGTCTTCGCCCGGCCCGGCGCCATCGCGCTGACCGCCGTGCTCGCCGGTGACCTGCACCTGGGGGACTGGGTCGGCGTCTTCGGGCAGGGTGTCATCGGGCTGCTGGCCACTCGTCTCGCGGCTCTCTCCGGTGCCCGGGTGGTGGCCGTCGACCGGGTGCCCGGCCGACTGACCCACGCCACCCGCTACGGTGCCAGGTCCACCGTGGATGCCGGTACGCAGTCCGCCGCCAGCGTGCTGCGCGAGGCCACCGGCGGCCGGGGCGCGGACGTCTGTCTGGAGCTGTCCGGGGCGTACCCGGCGCTGCACGAGGCGATCCGCTCCACCGCACACGCCGGCCGGGTCGTGGCCGCCGGCTTCTACCAGGGCCACGCCGAAGGACTCGGCCTCGGCGAGGAGTTCCACCACAACCGCATCCAGTTGGTGGCCGCCCAGGTCTCCGGACCCACGCCCGCGCCGAGCATGGCCGGCCGGTGGACCGGCGACCGGGTGGCGCAGACCTTCATGGAGCTGGTGGCCGACCGCAGCGTCGACCCGTTGCCGCTGGTCAGCCACATCGTCGACGCCAGCGCGGTCGCCGACGCCCTCGCGCTGCTCGACCGCGGCGCCGGTGACGTCCTCCAAGTGGTGTTGAGGTTCTAGATGACCACCATCGCGCTCGCCTGCCAGGAACAACTCCTGCCGGGCACCAACCTGATCCAGAAGTACGCCCTCGCCACCGCCCTGGGCTACCAGGGCATCGAACTGCGGGGTCGCGGCGACCTCGCCTTCGCCCGCCGCCTGCCCGAGCTGCGCCGGGCCCGCGCCGCCGGGGTGGTGATGCCCACCGTCTGCGTCGAGATGGACCACTTCATCGGCGACTTCGACCCCGACCGGTCCGCCGACGCCATCCGCAACCTGCGCTCCCAGCTCTCGGTCGTCGCCGAGCTGGGCGGCGTCGGGGTCATGACCCCGGCCGCGTGGGGCATGTTCTCCCGGCGGTTGCCGCCGTTCGAGCCACCGCGCCCGCCGGCCGGCGACCGACAGGTGCTCCTCGACGCCCTCGGCATCCTCGGCGAGCACGCCCGGGCCGAGGGGGTCACCCTGTTCCTCGAACCCCTCAACCGGTACGAGGACCACATGGTCAACCGGCTCGACGAGGCGGTCGCCCTCTGCGCCGCCCTCGGGCTGCCCTCGGTCCAGGTGGTCGCCGACACCTTCCACATGAACATCGAGGAGGACGACGTGCACCTGGCGCTGCGCACCGCAGCGCCGTACCTCGGGCACGTGCAGGTCAGCGACTCCAACCGGTACCAGCCGGGCGCGGGGCACCTGGACTGGCCGGCGCTCGTGCGGACCCTGCTGGAGCTGGACTACCGGGGCTGGCTGTCCCTGGAGTGCCGGCTGCGCGGCGATCCCGTCCGCGCCCTCCAGGACGCCGCGACGGTGCTGCGGCACGCGCTACCCCGCCGCCGGGCCGCCGCATGACCGCCGGCGCTGTCCCCACCCGCACCGGTGGTCCGACCGACCTGGCCGGGCTGCGCCGGCTGGCCGTCGCCACCCTCGACGCGAACTGGGAGCACGACCACACGGTGCCGTCGCGCACGCTCTACCCGCACCAGTGGAGTTGGGATTCGGCGTTCATCGCGATCGGGTTGGCGCACGTCCGGCCCGAGCGGGCCTGGCGGGAGCTGACCAGCCTCTTCCGGGCGCAGTGGGCCGACGGGCGGGTGCCGCACATCGTGTTCAACCCGGCGCTGCGCGTCGGCGCGTACTTCCCCGGCCCGGAGCTGTGGCGCTCGGCCGACACCGAGGGCGTGCCGAGCGTGGACACCTCCGGCCTCGTGCAGCCGCCGGTGCACGCGCTCGCCGCGCTGCTGGCCTACCGCCGGGCGCCTGATCAGGCCGGCCTGGTGGCGCTGCACCGGCTCTATCCGGCGCTTGTCGCCCAGCAGAGCTACCTGGCGAAGCGGCGGGACGTGGCCGGCGACGGGCTGGTGTGCGTCGTACACCCGTGGGAGTCCGGTCTGGACAACAGCCCCGCCTGGGACGAGCCGATGGCCGCGGTCGACGCCGAGGCGGCCGTCATGCGCGCGTACCGCCGGCACGACACCGCGCACGCCGACGCCGCCCACCGCCCCACGGACCTGGACTACGCGCGCTACCTGGCGATCGTCGCGGCCTACCGCGACCACGGCTACGCCGACCACGACCTGGCCGACGGTCATCCGTTCCTGGTGGAGTGCCCGCTGTTCAACGCGGCGTTCGGGTCCGCCGAGCACGCGCTGGCCGAGATCGCCACGCTGGTCGGCGCGGACCCCGGCCCGCACCGGGTCCGCGCGGACCGTGTCACCGAGGCGTTGGTACGACGGCTGTACGACCCGGGCACCGGCACGTTCCAGCCGCGTGACCTGCGCACCGACCGGCTGATCGGCGCGCGTACCGTGCTCGGGCTCGCCCCGCTGCTCCTGCCCGACCTGCCCACCCGGCAGGCCGAGGCGCTCGTCGTTGAGGCGACGTCGGGGCGCTTCGGGGTGGCCCGGGGAATGGACCGCCCACTGCCCAGCTACGACCGCACCGCGCCCGACTTCGAACCGTTGCGCTACTGGCGCGGGCCGAGTTGGCTGAACGTCGGCTGGCTGGTGCGGCGCGGCCTGGCCACCCACGGGCACCCCGAGCTGGCGGCGGGCCTGCGCCGCTCGATGATCGACCTGGTCGCCGGGGCGGGCTGCCACGAGTACTTCCACCCCGACACAGGTGCCGGCCTGGGCTCACCGGCGTTCAGTTGGACCGCCGCGCTGCTGCTCGACCTGCTCGCCGACGAGTAACCGCCCTGAACGCCGACGCCTGGTAGCGTGCCCGTCCCGGTGGCCCTGAGGGCGGATGACGTGCGCGAGATCGACGAGGTGGCCTGGCTCCTGATCGAGGACGGACGGGTGCTGAGCACCCGTTCGCAGGGCAGGGACGTGTGGTACCTGCCCTGCGGCAAGCGCGAGTCCGGCGAGAGCGACCTGGAGACCCTGCGCCGGGAGATCGCCGAGGAGCTGAGCGTCGAGGTGGACGTACGCGGCGCGACGCACCTGGGCACGTTCACCGCCCAGGCGCACGGGCACGCGGCCGGCGTCGCCGTGCGGATGTCCTGCTACCGGGCCGGGTACCGGGGTGGGTTGCGGCCGGCCAGCGAGATCGCCGAGATGGCCTGGCTCGGGTACGCCGACCGGCATCGCACCTCCCCGGTCGACCAGCTCATCTTCGACCACCTGCTGGCCGTCGACCTGCTGCGCTGACGGGCGCGGCCGGGCCGGGGCGTCGTTTGCCCCCGTCGAGTACGGGTAACCGCCCGGCGTGACCGACAGCGCGGGCGGCGACGGGTTCCCGCAGTTCATCGACGCGGTGTCCCGGCGCTCCGGCCTACCGGCGGGGCAGGCCGCTGTCCTCGCCCGCGCGGTGCTCACCACGATGGCGGAACGGGTCACCGAGGCGCCGCCGGACCCCGCCGGACACCTGCCCGACCAGGTCGACGGCTACCTGTACGACTTCGCGCCGGACGCCGCCCCGCCCTCGGCCCCGACCACCCGCGCGGACGGGCCCGACACCGGTGCGGGCCTCGACCTCGGTGGGTCCGCTGCCACCCCGCCGCCGATGGACGCCGGGCCGGTGGACTTCCTCCGTCGGGTGGCCCAGCGTGCCGGAGTGGACCCGGCCACCGCACGGGTCGGCACCGGTGCCGTCTTCGCGACCCTGCGCGAGGCGCTGACCGTACGGGAGTTCCACGAGATGGTGGCCCGACTGCCGCTCGACGAGGACCACTCCGACTCGGCGTGACCGAGGACGGTCAGTGTTCCACGGCAGATCGCCGGCATCGCGGCATCCGCGCGCGGGGATGCCGCGACATCGCCGAGCTGGAGTGGATCAACGGCCGCACCTCTCGGCGTCCGGCAGGTCGTCCGGCTCGCTGACCCAGGCGGAGAAGACCGGCACCCCGTGCCACGGCCCGCTGGTCCCGTCGGCCCTGCTGTCGGTGGCGACCGCCACCACGGCGTACGGATGGCCGAAGCGCAGCTCGGCGGTCCGGGCGACCCCCTCCGGCGGCAGGCTGACCGTGCCGAACATGCCGGTCACCGCCGCCGCCTCGAACCCGTATCGGCCGTACCGCGCCATCGCCACCTGCCGCGCCTCGAAGCCCTGCACCGGTTGGTCGAGCGCCCGGGACAGCGTCGTCGCGGCCGCGGGGAAGCCCAGCGACTCGGCGGTCAGATCGTGGTCGCTGCGCGCCGACCAGCAGGGGAGGACCGCCTGGTGCCGCTCCTCGCGGCCGTCGCGGGCGCGGGTCCGCACCCGCTCCTCGCGCAGCGTCCACAGAGGGGTCTCGCCCAGCGGCAGGTCGAACAGCGAGCGGCGACCGGCCGGTTGCGCGCCGTCGGCCGCGCCGGCACTGAGCCGGTACGCGGTGGCGAGCACATCGGCCGCCGGCACGTGCCGCTCGGCGGCCACCGAGAGGACCACCAGCCCCGCGCCCTCGCTCGCCTGGGCCCGGGCGACGTGCACGATCACGTCCCCCGACCGCTCGGTCGCGACGATGGCACCCCGGTGCCCGTGACCCGGGCTGCGCAGCACCTGGCGCAGGTCCGTCCACGAGCTGTCCGGGCCGAGCACGCGGGCGTCGGCGACGTCGAACGGCTCGGTCCACGAGATCCGGGTCGCGAGCGCGCTGGCCAGGGCGAACACCACGTCCGGGCTGACCTTCAGGGGGAACGTCTCGATCAGGCCGTCGGTGTGCTCGCGCGCCCAGGCGTCCAGCCCGGCCTGGTCGGGGAACGTGCCGACCTCGGTCGTCGCGGGGAGCGCCGCCCGCCACCCGGCCGGCTCGTCGACCAGGTGACGCGTGCGGAGCCACAGCGCGGTGGCGGACGTGACCAGCGGATGCGGCGCGTCCAGCAGGGCGTGGGCCACAGTCGCGGCGCTGGCCAGGTCGGTGCCCAGCGCGGACGCCAGCCCCTCGGCCGCCGGGTCCGGGCCGGTCGCCGGGTCCGAGTCGGTCGCCTGGCCGGCTCCGGTCGTCGCGGCGGTGACAGCGAGCAGCAGCCAGGCGCCGAGCGGCGAAGCGACGTGGTGCCGGTCGCCGATCGTGGCGTGCAGCCGCTCGGCGTACGCGGACAGCGGGCCGTGCAGGTCGGTCGTCATGCCCCCACTCTGCCCGGCCCACCCCGGTCCGGCATCCCCGCCGACCCCCTCACGACCACAGTTCGAACGGCTCCTCGATCCGCTCGCCGGCCAGGAAGGGCGTGATCAGTCGGGGGAACTGGCCGGGATAGAAGCGCTCCCGGCTGGCAACCACCTCGGTCAAGGGCCACCAGCGGAAGCCGAAGTAGTCCTCCAGCTCGTAGTCGAGCCGGTCCGTCTCGTCCACGTCCGGGCCGGGACCGGTCAGTCGTACGGCGACGACCATCTCGTCCTGAACATGGCGTAGCTGGCGGTGCAGGAAGGTGGCCCGCCGTCGCCAGGTCGGCGCGCCCACCTGGTCGGCGGTGACCATGATGCCGGTCTCCTCGCGCAGTTCCCGCACGGCTGTTTCCCGGTACGTCTCGCCCGGGTCCATGCCGCCGCCGGGCAGCTCCCACCAGGTGCCCAGCCGGGTGTGGTCCGGGTCGCGGGTGTGGAACAGCAGCACCCGGTCGGAGTCGTCGCAGACGACCACGCGTACCGCGCGCCGCTCGAGGATCGGCAGGTCGTCGGGCAGTTCGTCCATCGGGTCAGTCTGCCGCAGTGCGCCGACTCCGGCGGTCCTCCCGGCGACCGGTAGGCTGCCCGCCGTGGCTGGTCTGTTGAGGAACGTGGCGCAACGCATCTCCCGGGTGGGCGCGGCAATTCCGTCGCCCCGGCGGACCGGGCCGTCGCCGGCGCGGGTGGCCCGTCCCCGTCAGGTGAACGCGTTGCAGCGGCGCGAGTTGAGCTACGCGCCGGAGGTCGACGGCCAGGCCGACCCGGGTGAGATCGTCTGGACGTGGGTGCCGTACGAGGACGACCCCCGCCAGGGCAAGGACCGCCCGGTGCTGGTGGTCGGGCGGCACAGTCGGACGCTGTTCGGGCTGATGCTGTCCAGTCAGAGCGAGCGCGACGGGCAGCGGCACTGGTTCGCGCTCGGCCCGGGAGAGTGGGACCGGGACAACCGGCCGAGCTGGGTCCGGCTGGACCGCGTGCTCACCATGCGCGAGGACAGCATTCGCCGCGAGGGCGCCGTGCTGGATCGGCCCCGGTTCGACCGGGTCGGGCAGGCGCTGCGTACCGGTTACGGCTGGCGCTGACCGTACCCCCCCGGCCGTTCCGTCAGGCTCGCTCACGGCTCGGACCGACAGCGGCACTCTGCGCCTCCGGCGGCGGGTACGGCTGATCGGCGAGCAGTCGGGCCAGATGGGCGCTGTTGAGCGCGAGGGCCTTGGTGGTGCGGCCGGTGGTGTCCGGCTTGGGGCCGGCGTCGCGGTAGTCCAGCGTGTGGAGCGCCTCGCCGACCCAGTAGGTCGCGCCGGCCGCGGCGACGGTGAAGCCCACCTCGTTGAGCGCCGCCTGCACCTCGGCGATGCTGTGGTGCGCCCCGTCCTCGTTGCCGACGACCGCGACGCCGGCCACCTTGCCGTAGGGGAGCAGTCGCCCCTCGTCGTCGGTCTCGGACAGCTCGGCGTCGAGGCGTTCGAGGACCATCTTGGCGACGCTGGCGGGCTGGCCGAGCCAGATCGGCATGGCCACGATCAGGATCTGGGCGGCGAGCAGCTTGGCGCGGATGGCGGGCCAGCCGTCGCCGTGGCCCTCGTCGGTCGACACCCCGAAGCGCACGTCGTGGTCGACCACCCGGACGATCTCACCGTCCACGCCCTGGCGGGCCAGTTCGGCCAGCACCTCCCGGACCAGTTGCTCGGAGCTGGAGGTGGCGGGCGACGGCTTGCGGGTGCAGTTGAGTACGAGGGCACGGATGCTCGCGACGAGCGGTTCCTCTCGTCGGTCGTATCGGGCTGTTCCTCCCGTACCCGTGTGTCGGGTCGAATCACGTTCTTGTTCCGGCGAAACCGTTGACAGTCAGCGTTCGAGCTGTAGATTCAACCTGTCGGTTAATCAGCTAGGTGGTTGAAAGCGACATGACAGCGGACCCGGTCAGCGCCGTGTTCGGCGCGCTCGCCGACCCGACCCGCCGGGCCATCCTGGCCCGGCTCGCCGCCGGTGAGGCGACGGTCAATGAACTGGCGGCGCCATTCCCGATCAGCCTCCAGGCCATCTCCAAGCACCTGGGCGTGCTGGAGCGTGCCGGGCTGGTCGTGCGGACCCGCGACGCCCAGTGGCGGCGGTGCCGCCTCGATCCGACGCCGCTGCGCACCGTCGCCGAGTGGGTCGACCAGTACCGCCGGCTCTGGGCCGAGCGCTACGACGCCCTTGACGACTATCTACACGACCTGAAGGAGACCAGCCATGACCGAGACCCGTGACCTGACGGTCGACGTGTCCTCCGAGCGGGACATCACGATGGTCCGTTCGTTCGACGCCCCGCGAGACCTCGTCTTCGCCGCGCACACCAAGGCCGAGCACCTCAAGCACTGGTGGTGTCGGGGCAATCCGGCGGACGTCGAGATCGACTTCCGCGAGGGTGGCCGCTACCGCATCGTCGAGCACGCCCCGGACGGCAACGACTACGCCTTCCGGGGTGAGTTCCGGCAGATCGCCGCGCCGGAGCGGATCGTGCAGACCTTCGAGTTCGAGGGCATGCCCGGCCAGGTGGCGGTGGAGACGCTTGTCTTCACCGAGCAGGACGGCGGCACGCTGCTCACCAGCACCACCCGCTTCGATACCGCCGCCCAACGCGACGGCATGGTCGAGACCGGCATGGCCCAGGGCACCGCCGAGTCGTACGCGGCCCTCGACCGCCACCTGTCGACCCTGCGCTGACGAACGAGACCGCGTTGATCAAGAGTTTCGCGTCAGAATACGAGCCGATCGTGACGAACCTCTTGATCAACACGGGTGGGGGCGGTCGTGGGGGTGGTGGGGTGGGTTGCGGAGGCGTTCGGGCTTCGGCTGTCCGCACTGGACGAGGTGACGCACGGCGCCGACGTGCACGCCCGGCTCTGGCGTGGTGAAGCGGTCGGTGGCGGGTCCTACGCGGTCAAGGTCAGCGGTGGGGGCACGCCGGCCGGCCTGATCGTTACCGTGCACCTCGCGGAGCGGGGCGTACCCGGTGTCGCGCCGCCGATCCGCGATCGGGGTCCGCTACGACTTCGGCGCGGGTCACGAACTGCTCGGCCGGCACCTGCGGGACGTGCGGCTCACGCGGGGACGTCTCTACGAACTGATGCGCGCCGGCCGGGGGGCTGCTGCTCGACGGGACGGGTCGACTCTCGGCCGCCGGGTGGACGGATCGGGTCGACCACGTCGTCGACGTCGGCGACGAGCTGGACGTACCCGCGCTGCTGCTGCGCCCCGACGGCCACGTCGCGTGGGTTGGTGACGAGCAGGCCGACCTGATGGGACCTCTGCGCCGGTGGTTCGGCGCCGAGCGCCACCTGAGTCGTTACTCCCCGAAGCGGGCGCTGTCGACGAGTTGGCGCGGCGCCCGCGGGCCGGAGAGGCTCTTCGCCTGGTACATGGCCGCGTCGGCGCGGCTGAGCGCGTCGGTGAGCTGGGCCGGGCCGCTCACCGGGGCGAGTCCCACCGACGCGGTGACCCGGACGCTGCACCCACTCAGGCGAATCGGTGCGGCAACGGTCTCGCTGAGACGTCGGGTGGCGTGCTCGATCCAGCGTCGGTCGACGGTCGGGCTGGCGAGCAGCCCCGCGAACTCGTCGCCGCCGAGGCGGGCGACGAGGTTGTCGCCGGCGAACCCGGCCAGTCGTTCGGCGACGCTGATCAGCACCTGGTCGCCGGCGGCGTGCCCGTACCGGTCGTTGATCTGCTTGAAGTCGTCGAGGTCGAGCACGATCGCGATCAGCGGCTGGCCGTCGGCGTTGGTGAGCAGGGCGGCCGCGAGGCGGTAGAAGGCACGCCGGTTGGGCAGACCGGTGAGCGGGTCGTGGCTGGCGGCGTGCCGTTCGGCGGCCAGTTCGGCCTGGAGGTGCTCTATCTCGGCCTCGGCCCGCACGGCGCGGCGGCGCAGTTGCCAGGAGGAGAGCAGAGCCCCCGCCGCACAGACGCCGGAGGCGACGCTCATCGGATCCGGCAGGAGTCCTCCCATCGCCGCGACCGCCTCCCGCCTTCGGTCCACGCGGCGCGCGTGCCGCGTCAGGGCCAGTTTTCCCTGGTCGTCACCCCGCTCGGGGTAACGCAAAGTGAACGGATAAGCACCGATCACGTGCGTTATCATGCTCGCGATCAAGTGCAGATGCAATAGCAGATGCACGTGCAGCACGGCCCAATGTTGATACCGCACCCCTCGCCGTCACCGCTCCTCCCACGGCCACCGGCGGGCTCGTGAGCAGAAAGACGCCTCCCATGCAGCAGCCACCCAATGGCGTTCCGATTACTCAGTTGCCCCCGCTGAGCTGGCAGAAGAGCCGCCGCAGCAACCCGAGCGGCAACTGTGTCGAACTCGCCGAACTGCCCGGGGGTGCCGGCATCGCCGTCCGCAACTCGCGTCATCCGGAGGGGCCGGCGCTGATCTACACAGTGGACGAAATCGCCGCCTTCGTCCTCGGGGCCCGGGACGGGGACTTCGATCACCTGATCGACTGACCGGTCGCGCAGGGGTGTCCCGGCGATGGGACTGAATCGCCGGTCCGGAGGAGTTCACCTCACTGTCGGTCCATGGCATGCTTACACGTCGGTCGGGCTCGGTGCCCGATCGCGTCGTCGGTATCCGGAGGTCCGCACGTGACGATGGTTCCCGCCGAGGGCGGCCCGACAACCGGGCCCACCGTGCTGCGCATGCTGCTCGGTGCCCAACTGCGTCGGCTGCGGGAGTCCAGCGGTGTGACCCGGGAGGGCGCCGGGTGGGAGATCCGCTCCTCAGAGTCGAAGATCAGTCGCATGGAGCTGGGCCGGGTCGGCTTCAAGGAACGCGACGTCGCCGACCTGCTCACCCTCTACGGCGTCAGCGACGAGGAAGAGCGCGAGGCGCTGCTCAAGCTCGCGCGGGACGCCAACAGCCCCGGCTGGTGGCACCGGTACGGCGACGTGCTGCCGACCTGGTTCCAGTCGTACCTGGGCCTGGAAGCCGCGGCGGCGTTGATCCGCAGCTACGAGGTGCAGTTCGTCCCCGGCCTGTTGCAGACCCGGGAGTACGCCCGGGCGGTCGTGCTGCTCGGGCACGGCGCGGCCGGCGCCGCCGAGATCGACCGCCGGGTGGCGTTGCGGATGCAGCGCCAGCAACTGCTGCACCGGGACAACCCTCCGCTGCTCTGGGCCGTGGTGGACGAGGCGGCGCTGCGCCGTCCGATCGGCGGGTCCGAGGTGATGCGGGGCCAGCTCACCGCACTCATCGAGGCGACCAAGTCGCCCACCATCCGACTCCAGGTCATCCCCTTCGCCGCCGGTGGTCACGCGGCGGCGGGCGGCGCCTTCACCATCCTGCGCTTCGGTGACCAGGAGCTGCCCGACATCGTCTACATCGAGCAGTTGACCAGCGCCCTCTACCTGGACAAGCGCGACGACCTCGACAACTACGCCGTGGCCATGGAGCGGCTGTGCGTCGAGGCCGAGCCGCCGGAGCGTACGCCGGAGATCCTGGGCCGGCTGCTGGAGGAGACCTACCCGCAGTGACGGCCGAGGGCCGGGTGCCCAGCTCTGCTGGGGTCAGGCGCTCGTCGCGTCGTACCGGTCCCGGGCCTCGTGAACTTCGGCGATGTGCGTCTCGGCCCACGCCTTGATGCGCGTTGGACTGGCAGCAGGCTCTCGCCCAGCGGCGTCAGCCGGTAGTCGACCCGGGCCGGCACGCCCACGGTCACTGATCGGCTGACCAGGCCGTCGCGTTCCAGCTTGCGTAGCGTCTGGGTGAGCATCTTCTGGCTCGCCCCGGCCAGCGTACGGGCCAGCTCGCTGTGCCGCAGCGGCCCGTCGGCCAGCGCGCTCACCACCAGCGTCAGCCACTTGTCGCTGAGCGTCGCCAGCAGCTCGTGGCCGGGGCATTCGGCGAGGAACACGTTGTAGCGGCGGCGTTCCTGCTCGCGGCGTTCGGCGGCGGTCGTGGTGGCCATCGCGTACCTCCGGGGTGCCCAGGGCACCCGAAGGTGCCTCCTCCTCGCCGCAGGATATCGCTCCTAGCGTCGGTGGCATGAGAGCTGTGATCGTCCGCCGGTTCGGCGGCCCCGAGGTTCTGGAGATCGCCGACCTGCCCCGGCCGGAGCCGGGAAACGGGCAGGTCCGGATACGTGTGGCCGCCACCGGAGTCAACCGGATCGACCTGTCCACCCGCAGTGGTGCTTGCCGTGATCGGGTTGCGTGATGTGCTCAGCGCGCCCGGAGCGCAAGCCGAGTGGTCGTGCTGGACGAGGACACGGTCGCGCCGGCGCCGCGTACCGTCGCTCCCGAGGTCGCGGCGACGCTGCCGCTGATCGGGCTCACCGCGGCCCGCGCACTCGCCCTGACCGGCCTGGGTGCCGGGCGGACGCTGCTGGTCACCGGCGCTGCCGGCGGCGTGGGCGGGCTGCTGCTGGAGCTGGCGTCGGCGCGCGGCATCCGGACCGTCGCGGTCGCCGACAGGCGGGACGAGGAGTTGGTACGCGGGTTGGGCGCGGATTGGTTCGTAGCGCGGACCGACCGGCTCGGGAGCGCGGTGCGCGCGCTGGTCCCGGGTGGGGTCGACGCGGTGGTCGACGCGGCGGTCGTGGGTGTGACCGCGCACGAGGCGTTGCGCGGCGGGGGATTCTTCGTCGCGCTGGTGGCGCCGTTCGCGCCGCCGCCGTCACGGTCGACGCGGGTGGTGGTGCAGGAGGTCTGCGCCGACGGTGCCCGGCTCGCCGAGCTGTCGGCGCTGGTCGACAGTGGACGGCTCACTCTGCGGCTCGCGCACCGCCTGCCACTGGGCGAGGTGGCAACGGCGCACGAGCGGCTGGCGACCGGTGGTCTGCGCGGGCGTGTGGTGCTGGTGCCCTGAAGGGCTCACGGGTCGGCATTGACTGTTGCAGCCGTGGCGGACGCCGTCGGTGTCTCCCGCAGCACCGTGTCCAATGCCTACAGTCGCCCCGACCAGCTCTCCTCGGCCCTGCGCGAGCGGATCCTCGCCGCCGCGCGGCAGCTCGGCTGCCCGGGGCCCAACCCGACCGCCCGCTCCCTGCGCCGTGGCTTCGTCGGCTCGATCGGGGTGCTGTTCACCTCCCAGCTGTCGTACGCCTTCACCGACCCCTTCGCCGTCCGTCTCCTCGCCGGGGTGGGCGCCGCGACCGAGCGACACGGCACCAGCATGCTGCTCGTGCCCCTGCCGCAGGGGCAGGCCGACGCCCGGCGGGCCGTGGAGAACGCCGCCGTCGACGGCTTCTGCGTGTACTGCGTGGCCGGCGAGGAGTGGGCGCTGGCGTCATCCGCGCACGTGGCCGGTCTCGGCCACCGGCGGGTCGCCCTGCTCGTGGACTCCGTCCGGCCCGACGCGCCCGCCGGACCGGTGACCCTGGCCGGGTTCGAGCAGGCCACGCACCCGACGACCCGTGGCCGGCTCGCCGGCTTCGCCGACGCGTTCGCCGAGGTCGGCGTCGCCTGGTCGGAGCTGACACTGCTCAACGCCCCCGGCGACAGCGGCCACGCCGCGTCGGCCGCCGTCGCCGGGCTGTTCGACCGGCCCGAGCCGCCCACCGCCGTGCTGGCCGGCTCCGACGTGCTCGCCCTCGGCGTGCTCGACGCCCTGGCCCGGCGACCGGGCGGCACCCGCCAGCCGGTCTCGGTGACCGGGTTCGACGACGTCCCCGAGGCGGCGGCGGCCGGCCTCACCACCGTCCGGCAGCCGGCGCAGGAGAAGGGCCGGATCGCCGACCGGATCCAGCCCCGACCGGTGCCCCGCTGCTCCTGATCACCGCTCATTCCGGCACTCCGGGGACGAACAGTGTCGGTCCGGACACGTAGGGTGGTCGATCGCGCACTCGCCGGGCAGACTGGTCTGGCCATGTCACCCTTCACGCCCACCCTCCGCCTCCACGACCGCTACGTCCTGCACGAGCGGATCGGTCTCGGCGGCATGTCCGAGGTGTGGCGGGCCGACGACGAGGTCCTCGGCCGTCCGGTGGCGATCAAGGTGCTCGCCGGACAGCTCGCCGCTGACCCGCACCTGCGGGCCACCATCCAGCGCGAGGCCCGCGCGGCCGCCCGGCTGACCCACCCACACGTCACCCAGGTGTACGACTACGCCGAGGCGACCCTGGCCGATGGCGTCGTCGTCCCGTACCTGGTGATGGAGCTGGTCGAGGGACACAACCTGGCCGACCGGCTGCGCTCCGGCCCGCTGCCCTGGCCGGAGGCGGTGCGTGTGGCCGGGCACATCGCCGCCGCGCTGGCCGCCGCGCACCGCATCGGGGTGGTGCACCGCGACGTGAAACCGGGCAACGTCATGCTCACCGACACCGGTGCCAAGGTGCTCGACTTCGGCATCGCCGCGCTCGGTGGGCTCGACAGCCAGTCCGGCGAGCCGCTGATGGGCACACCCGCGTACTTCGCCCCGGAACGTCTCGCCGCCGGCCCGCCCGACCCGGCCAGCGACGTGTACGCCCTCGGCGCGCTGCTCTACCGCACGCTCACCGGTGCGGCGCCGCTGCCCGTGCAGAGCTGGGAGGACGCCCTCGAGGTGCACCGGCGCGGCACACCGGTGCCGCCGCTGCGCGTGACCGGCCTGCCCGCCGACATCGCCGAGCTGACCCTCGCCTGCCTCGCCGCCGACCCGGCCAGACGGCCCAGCGCGGCGCAACTCGCCCGCCGCTTCGGCGCGGGCCAGCCCGTCGAGCCGCCCACCGAGCTGCTGCGAATCGTCCCGCCGACACCGGCGGCCCATCCGCCCACCCTGGTCGACCGCTCGGCCGCCCGCCCGGCACCGGTGGCGGCCACGCCGGCCCGACGCCGCTCGCGCCGGCCCCTGGCGCTCGTCGTCGCGACCGGCCTCGCCGTGCTGGTGGGCCTCGGCGCGCTGCTCACGCAGGGCTTCGGGGCGCCCGACACCCCCGGCCCCGGGTCCGTCGCGGCGTCGCCGTCGCGCTCCACACCGGCGCCCCCGCCCCGCACGCAGTCACCGAAGCCGACGCCGCCGGCCTCCCCGTCGCCCAGGGTCAGCAGCGCCGCCCCGTCCACCGTCGGCCAGCAGGTACCGGTCAGCTTCCAGCAGGTCAGCGACGAGTTCACGCAGGTGCTCGCCGCAGCGGTGGCCCGCGGCGACGTCGACCGCAGGACCGCCGAGGACCTTCGCGACGATCTCGCCGACATGAACCGACGGTCCCGGGACCGCCAGCGGCGTATCGCCGACCTGCGGCGCACGATCACCGAACTGGTGGACCGTAACCGGCTGCCGCAGCAGATCGGGGCCCAGCTCGACGCGCTGCTGGACCAGACCCGTGGGCTGTCCGCCGGACACGCCGACGACTGAGGGCACCTGTCGTGGTCCCACCCGTCGTAGTCTCACCCGAATGACGACGAAGCAGACGCACCACCTTGCCTTACCCGGCGTCGACCTGGTCTACGACGTCCGCGGTCCGCTGCCCCCGGCCGACGGGCGTTTCGCGCTGCTCATGATCGGTCAGCCGATGACGGCGGAGGGCTTCGACGCGCTCGCCCCGCACTTCACGGACCGGACCGTCGTCACGTACGACCCGCGCGGTCTCGGCCGCAGCGTCCGCACCGACGGCCGGTCCGACCACACGCCGCAGCAGCAGGCGGCCGACCTGCACCTGCTCATCGAGGCGCTCGACGCCGGCCCGGTGGACGTGTTCGCCAGCAGCGGCGGCGCGGTGACCGCACTCGAACTCGTCGCGACCCACCCCGCCGACGTCGTCACGCTGGTGGCCCACGAGCCGCCGATCAACGCGGTGCTCCCGGACGCGACGGCGGCCGAGCGCGCTCGTGCCGGCTTTCACGACGCGTACCAGGCAAAGGGTTTCGGCCACGGCATGGCCGCGTTCATCGCGATGACGTCGTGGCAGGGCGAGTTCACCGACGCCTACTTCGCCCAGCCCGCGTCCGACCCCGCCACGGTCGGCATGCCCACCGACGACGACGGCAGCCGCGACAATCCACTGCTGTCCAAGAGTTCGTGGGCGATCACCGACTACCGCCCCGACGCGGGCGTTCTCACGGCGGCGTCGACCCGGATCGTGATCGCGGTCGGCGTGGAGTCGACGGGCACCTACACCGCGCGTACGGCTCTCGGCACGGCGGCGCTGCTCGGCCAGGAGGCCGTGGTGTTCCCGAGTCACCACGGCGGATTCCTCGGCGGGGAGTTCGGGTACGCGGGCCAGCCCGAGCAGTTCGCCGCACGACTGCGCGAGGTCCTGGACGCCGGTTGAGGGCCGTCGTCTCGTCCGGACGGCTGATCCATCCGCGGGCGTCGCTGGCATGATGGGCCGATGCGAACACGGCTGATCTTCGTGCGTCACGGTGAGTCGGTCCACCAGGTCGACGGGATCGTGGGCGGCCCGCACGGGTGCCGCGGGCTGACGTCGCTCGGCTACGACCAGGCCGACCGGTTGGCCAAGCGGCTCGTCGACGACTATGCCGTCGAGGGGCCGGTGGCGGTGTACTCGTCCGTGCTGCGCCGGGCCGTCGAGACGGCGCAGCCCATCGCCGCGGCGTTCGGCGTCCGGCCGCTGGCCGACTGCGGCCTCTGCACCTGGCACACCCCGCCCTACGCCGACGGGCTGCCGGTCGCCCGCTTCCGTACCGAGCACGCGGTGCCCGGTGGGGGAGTGTTCCGCCCGTTCGAGGACGGCAACGAGAGCTGGGCCGAACTGGTCGTACGCGTCAGCCGCGCGATCATGGAGATCGCGCATCGGCACCTGGGCGGCACCGTGGTCCTGGTCGGCCACAGCGAGACCGTGGAGAGCGCCTTCCACGCACTGGCCGCGCAGCCGATCTTCCGGGCGTTCGACCTGGACGTGCCCCCGGCCTCGATAAGCGAGTGGGTCACCGACCACGACACCGGCGGCTGGCCGCCGGCCCGCTGGACCCTGCGCCGCTTCGGCGACACCGTCCAGGGTCGGCTGGCGCTCTGATCCGTCCAGTTCGGACGATCGGCGCCGCACCGCCGCCTCACCGACCTGCCCAGGAGCGCGTCAGTCGCGCAGGATCTGCTCGCGCAGGATCTCCGCGTGCCCACAGTGCTGTGCCAGCTCCCGCAGCACGTGCAGGTAGACCCAGCGCAGCGGCAGCGGGCCGCGCCGGTTGCCGCGCAGCACGTCGTCCAGACCCAACGACGCCGTCGCGCGGCGCGACGCCTCGCACGCCTCGCGGTGGGCCTGCTGGATGCCGGCGATCGTGTCGCCGTCGTCGAGGATGAACGACTCGTCCGGCGTCGCCGGGATGCCGATCTCGGCGCGCGACCGGCACGTGAGGGCCTCGTCGAACCAGACCTTCTCCACGAAGGCCGCGTGCTTCACCAGACCCAGCAGCGTCGTCCGCGACGGCACCAGGGAGCGGCGTGCCTGCTCCTCGGTCAGCCCGTCCAGGGCCTCGTCCAGAGCGCGGCGGTGCTCGTCGATGAAGGCCTCGAACTGCTCCTTGGCTGGCTGATCGACGACGTCGTCGGCGAAGGTCGGCGGGAAGATGGTCATGGACCGAAGCATGCCAAGGCCCTCGCCGGGGGGCAACCACGGCACGGCTCACCCGCCGAAGGAGACCAGGGCGCCCCGTTCGTCGAAGACGGCCGTGCCCGCCCAGGCGATCTCCCACCGGTTGCCCTCCGGGTCGGCGATGTACGCCGAGCGGCCACCCCACGAACGGTCGGTCGGCTCCGCCACGACCGCCGCACCCACCGCGACGGCCGCCGCGAAAGCCGCGTCGACCTCCGCGCGACCGTCGACGTTGCAGGCCAGCGTCACACCGGACCAGCCGCCGGCCGGATCGGTGACATCCGGTGCCGCCTCGGCCGCCAGGTCCGTCAGCGGATAGAGGGCGAGCAGGACGCCGCCGAGCAGGAGAGCCGACCAGCCGTCGTCGCTGGCCGGCAGCTCGGGCCAGCCCAGGGAGCGGTAGAAGGACCGCAGCCGGCCCAGGTCACGGGCGCCCAGGGTGACCACCGACAGTCCGGCGAAGCTCGCCACCGCCACCCAGAGCCGGTGCGTGGTGGCGATCGAGTGTGCCCGCTCGTCCGGCACGGAGGCGTCCCGGGCCGACTTCAGCACGCCTGCGGCGTACACGTCGATTGCGAGCGCCGCCGTCGACGCCGCGTGCGCGGCGATGCCGGTGTCCTTGCAGACGGCCAACCCGATCCGCCACCCGTCCACATCGAGCACGCCCGGTGTGTCTCCCGGCCGGAACCGCTGGGCCTCCACGCCGCCCAGCCACATCTTCCGGTACGCCACGGTCACCCCGTCGCCGGTCACCGCCAGCACCCCGATGTGGTCACCGGTCACCGGCGCGCCGGCCAGCGCCAGCGTGCCCGCCTCGGCGCACGCGTCGACAAGCGGCGTCAACCGCCGGTCGTCCACCGCCACGGTCGGGCCCCACAACTCGTACCCCGTCAGGGACAGCTCCGGGAAGACCACCACCCGGGCGCGCGCCGCGCGGACCGCGTCGGCGTGCGCCCGCGCGTTCTGTGCGACGTCCAGGGGTACGCACGGCGGCTGCGCCACCGCGAGCCGCAGCGGGGTGCGGTTTTCCACACCCCCGCCGGTGGGGGCGACCCGCGAGGTCGGACGGTCCGCCTCATGGTCGACTCTCAGGATCGGTTCGTAGCGTGGGGACATGATTCGAACGTCGCACGCCGTCCTCGCCACCGGAACCCCCACCGCCGCGGCCGAACCACCGCAGGGCGGAATCGTCGGCTACGTCAGCGATCTGGTGGAACGGCTCGGCGGGCCCGGCGCGGGCGTGGCGGTGGCGCTGGAGAACCTGTTTCCGCCGATCCCCAGCGAGGTCATCCTGCCGCTGGCCGGCTTCGTGGCCGCGCAGGGCCGGATCAGCCTGGCCGGCGCGATCTTCTGGACCACGCTGGGTTCGGTGCTGGGCGCGCTGGCGCTCTACCTGATCGGCGCGTCCCTGGGCCGCGACCGGATGCGCGCCATCGTCGCCCGACTGCCCCTGGTGAAGCTCAGCGACGTCGACCGGACCGAGGCGTGGTTTCTCCGGCACGGCGTGAAGGCGGTGTTCTTCGGCCGGATGATCCCGATCTTCCGGAGCCTGATCTCCATCCCGGCCGGAGTGGAGCGGATGCCGGTGCGGACCTTCCTGCTCTACACGACGCTGGGCAGCCTGATCTGGAACACGACCTTCGTGCTCGCCGGCTATCTGCTCGGTGACAACTGGCACCTCGTCGAGGGCTACGTCGGCACCCTCCAGAACGTCGTGATCGTCGGCTGCGTCGCGGCCGTCGCCTGGTTCGTCGGCTCGCGGGTGCTGAAGGCCCGCCGCGCCGCCCGAAAGTCCGGATCGGACTCGGATTTCTCTCGCCGTGATGCGCCACCGGCGGCAACGCCGGATCCCGATGGTCGGGGCACCCTCTACCGGGGTGCCTCCCGGGCCTCGGACGAGCGCTAGCCCGCTGCCTGCCGCGAGTTGTCTCCGGTGCAGCGGAGCGAGGGAGAAACACCAGGTGACAGGGGAGTGGCGGAACCGCCCGTGGTGGGCTCGCCTGCGGCTGCCGGTGGTCGTCGCCGCCGGGAGCGCGACGGCCGCCGTCGAGCTCGGCTTCCTGGCCGTCGCGGCGGTCGCGCTCGTCGCGTCCGCGTCCGGCCGCAGGACCACCGAGCTGACCAGACGGTACGCCGGACAGCTCGTACGCCTGGAACGTCGGCGTCTCGCCGGTCTGCTCGCCGCGGACGAGTCGCCCGCGGCACACGGAGTGTCCACCCGGCGGCAGGTCGGCTACCTGGCCGCCCGGCTGCTGCCCGGTGCGCTCGGCCTGCTGGCGTACGCCGTGCTGGGCGTCGGCCTGGTGCTCGCGGGGATCGTGCTGCGTGCGGCGGTACGCGGGGAGTCGAGCCTGCTCGACGCGCTCACCCAGGTCGCCGTGGGGGCGGTGCTGCTCCTGCTCAACGTCCAGGCCATCGCCAGCATCGCCGCGCTGGACGTCCGGCTGGCGCGGCGACTGCTGCGCCCCGGGAGTCGGGCGGAGCTGACCCGGCGGGTGCAGGAGCTGACCACCAGCCGGGCAGCGGTGATCGCAGCGGTCGACGCCGAACGGCAGCGCATCGAACGTGACCTGCACGACGGCCTTCAGCAGCGGCTTGTCGCCCTCGGCATGCTGCTCGGGAGGGCCCGCCGCGCCCGGGACGCCGACCGCGCCCGCGCACTGGTCGACCAGGCACACGAGGACTTGCAGCGGGCCGTCGCGGAGTTGCGGGAGGTGGCGTGGCGGGTGTACCCGTCGGCGTTGGACGCCAGCGATCTGGGTGAGGTTCTAACCATGGTCGCCCGTGGCTCCGAGGTGCCGGTACGGGTGCGCTGCGATCTGCCGCTGCGCCCCGCACGGCAGATCGAGACGGTGCTCTACTTCGTGGCCTGCGAGGCGCTCACCAACGCCGTCGAACACGCCGCCGCTACCCTGGTCACGGTCGAGATCGGGGTACGGGAAGGGTGGATCCGCATGCGGGTGCACGACGACGGCGTCGGCGGCGCGGATCTCACCGGGCGCGGGCTGTCCGGGCTGGCCCGACGGGTCGCCGCGCTGGACGGTCGACTGGGCGTGACGAGTCCGGCCGGCGGTCCGACCACAATGCTCGCGGAACTGCCGTGCGAATAGTTCTCGCCGAAGACTCGACCCTGCTCCGGGAGGGCCTCACCCGGCTGCGGGCAGAGGAGGACCACGAGGTGGCCGCTGCCGTCGGCAGCGCCGACGAGCTTGTCGAGGCGGTCGGCCGGTCCCGTCCCGACGTGGTCGTCACGGATGTCCGGATGCCGCCCAGCCACACCGACGACGGCCTGCGTGCCGCGTTGGAGATCCGCGAACGCTGGCCCGACACCGGAGTCCTCGTGCTCTCCCAGTACGTCGAGCGGCGCTACGCCGCCCGGCTGCTCGCGGACCGTCGCGAAGGAATCGGTTACCTGCTCAAGGACCGGGTCGCCCAGGTAAACGATTTCCTCGACGCCCTTGACCGGGTCGCCGCCCGGGGCACCGCGCTCGATCCGGAGGTGGTTCGCCAGGTGGTGGCCGGATCGGAGCGACCCGACCCGTTCGGGCGACTCACCCCGCGTGAACGGGACGTCCTGCACGAGTTGGCCCAGGGGCACACCAATGCCGCAGTCGCCCAGCGGTTGCACGTGTCGCAGAGCGCGGTGGAGAAGCACGTCAACGCCATCTTCGACAAGCTCGGCCTCGCCCACGCGACGGGCTGCAGCCGCCGGATCCTCGCGGTTCTGCGCTACCTGGGCACGCCCTAGGGCGAAATGTCCCGATCACTCCGGGCCGGGCGGTATCGGCCAGCCCGGAAGCATCGTCACCTTCCGGACCTCGAAGGTGGTGGCCCTTGGGCGTGGTGTCCGGTCACGGCTGACCTGCGTGTGACCGGGTGCACCGCAGGGCCGGAATCGTGGCCGCCCCGGGGTCGTTACACAGCCTGACGATCGCAGGACCACGGCCACCCCGCCCGCTCGACCGGCATGGGAATGGCCGGCCCGGCCAGGTCGTTGCAGACCCCCGAACGACCGCAGGCCCGCCCCCGGGTCCCCTTCCGGGTCCCGCTGAGGGCCCGGGAATGACCCCGGACCGGCTGTCGTTCCACACGGTCCCGGCGCCCCGAGCGACACCCTCGCCCGCGGGCCGCCGCCCGAAGACTTTCCCCGTGTTATGTGCAGCGCCGGACGAGGTGCTCACATCCGCGTCACCGGTTTCCCTGTGGTGAGGCGGGTGTTTCCTACCCCCGAAGGAGCTACCCCCATGAACACGATCTTCCGTAAGAGCATGCTGTCCGTTGCCGGTCTCGCGTTCGCCGGTGGTGTCTTCGCCGGCCCGACCGCCCATGTCGCCGCCCCGAGCACCGATCCTCGGCCGGTCGCCGTGGTGCAGGCCGACAAGCCCGACACGAGCAAGCTGATCCCGCACGGCACCCAGGGCGAGCAGTCGCACATCGACCTGAACGACGAGCAGACCGCCAACGCCAAGGCCATCATCGCGGCCACCAAGAAGGCCGGCCTGCCCGAGCGGGCCGCGGTCATCTCGATCGCGACGAGCCTGCAGGAGTCGAAGCTGGAGAACCTGGGCCACCTCGGCGACATGAACGACCACGACTCGCTGGGTCTGTTCCAGCAGCGGCCGTCCAGTGGTTGGGGCACGCCGGAGCAGATCACCGACCCGGAGTACTCGACGACCGCGTTCCTCAAGGGCCTGCGTCAGGTCGACGGCTGGCAGGACATGCCGCTGACCGAGGCCGCGCAGACCGTGCAGGTCTCCGCGTACCCCGACGCGTACGCCCAGTGGGAGCAGCAGGCGGCCGACCTGGTTGGCCGGTACTGGAACAGCTGACCCATCGCACGACCCGACCGATGGCCGGCACCCCATCGGGTGCCGGCCATCGGCGTCCCCACCCGGGAACACCGGGCGGCGTCGGCTGGTTGTAACCGGTGTCGGTGTGACTCAGTGTCCCCGGGCCTCACCTACATAGCCCTCGCGGAATACCGTTCGGCTGGAGCCGCGTCGCGCCACTCGCCGAGAGGCGACCTGCACACCGACACCGGCGCCGCCCCCGACCCACGTGGTCGGGGGCGGCGCTTTTCTGTGCCCACCGGGCACGACGGCCTGCCCCCGGTCACGGCACAATGTGCCGGTGACCGCCGCGCAGACCTGGTCGGAGCAGTCGGGGTTGCTCGTCCTGCCGAGCGGTGCGGTGGTGCGTGGACGCCGCATCGCCGCGACCGCCTCGTCGGCCGACTTCGCGCTGCTGTTGGCGCCCGGCCCGGAGCCCGCCTGGCCGTACCGGCGGATCAGGTGGCCCGACTTCTGGCTTCCGCTCGACCGGGCGGACGCGCTCGACGCGTTGCGCGCGGCGCTGCGGAGGGCACGCGACGGCGAGCGCGTGGAGGTGGCCTGCCGGGGCGGAGTCGGCCGCACGGGAACCGCGTTGGCCGCGCTGGCGATCCTCGACGGCTTGCCGGCCGAGCGGGCGGTGGCGTGGGTCCGGGCGGGCTACCACCCGAAGGCGGTCGAGACGCCCTGGCAGCGGCGCTGGCTGCGCCACATCGTCTGACCAGGGGTGTCGCCCGGCCAGGCGAGAGGGCCGGCACGCGCACCGACCGTAGGGCCGGCCGCACGGGCCGTCGGTCCGTCGGTCCGTCGCCGGATGGTCCAGCGGCCAACAGCCTCCGCCGGGCGATCTTGTTGTCTAGGGTCGGGCACATGAGAGCTGCGCTGCTGGCGGTCACGGCGTCCGCCATCCTGCTCGCTGCCGCGCCGGTCACGGCCGCCGCGGCGGACCCCACGCCCGTCGCCGCGACGGAAGCCGCCGCCACGGGTGCGGTTGCCGCCGGGCCGGCCGTGCGGTGCCCACGGACGCCGGCGCCGGCGGTGTCCCGGCCGCCGCGTCCGTCACCCCCGCCCGCCGTGCCGGAGGCGCGGGTGGTCGGGGGCGCCGGGCTGGCGACGAGCGGCCTGGTCGTACCGGCCGGTGTGGGCGCGCCACCGGCGATCACCGCCACGTCGTGGCTGGTCGCGGACCTGGACTCCGGTCAGGTGCTCGGGGGCTGCGGCCCGCACGAGTACGGCACCCCGGCGAGCGTCCAGAAGCTGCTGCTGGTGGCCACGATGATGCCCCGGCTCGACCCGACCGAGACGGTGACGGTCACCGAGGTGGACATGAACATCGAGCCCGGCTCCTCCGCGGTCGGCCTGGTCGAGGGTGGCCGCTACACGATCGAGACGATCTGGCTGGGACTGTTGCTGAACTCCGGCAACGAGGCGGCGAACGCGCTGGCCCGGCTGGGCGGCGGCCCCGACGGAGCCGTCGGGGGAGTGCGCGCCATGAACGAGCGGGCACACGACCTCGGTGCGCTCCAGACGCACGCCGTCACCCCGTCCGGTCTGGACGGCAAGGGACAGTTCACCAGCGCGTACGACCTGGCGCTGATCGCCCGGGCCTGCTTCGTCCAGCCGGCCTTCCGCCGGTACGCGCTCACCGAGCTGGCGACGATTCCGGCGCAGCCGGCGCAGCGTACGAAGGGCTTCCAGATCCAGAACGACGACCAACTCATCTACCGCTACCCGGGCGCGTTGGGTGGCAAGACAGGCTTCACCGATCTGGCCCGGCACACGTACGTCGGCGCGGCGGAACGGAACGGACGTCGGTTGGTGGTGACGTTGCTGGGTGCCGAGCCGGCGCCGATGCGTGGCTGGGAGCAGGGTGCGGCCCTGCTGGACTGGGGTTTCTCGCTGCCTCGCGACGCGGGCGTCGGCCGCCTGGTCGAGCCGGGAGAGCTGACCGCCACACCGTCGGCGACCCCGTCCGCGCTGGCCGCGCCCATTCCACCGCGCCCGGCGGCGGCCAGCGGTCCGGCGCACACCGGCTCGGGGTGGCTCTGGACGGTGGTAGCGCTCAGCGGCGCGACGGTGCTGGCCCTGCTGGGTGGTCTGCTGTGGCACCGCCGCCGCCGGTTGCCCGGTCAGATCGACAACCAGCCCCGGCATCCATAGACTCCGGTCTTTCTGGCAGCACGAGCTCAGGAGGATCCCTGTGTCGAGTGAACGCGAAACGCCCTCCAGCGCGGCGGCACCCCGCCCGTCGGTGCGCGCGCTGACCCGCCTCGTCGGTGTGACGGCGTTCGCCGCAACGCTGATCGTCGGCGCGTCGGCTACCGCGGTGGCCGCGCCCGGAGCGTCCGACGACGCGGTGAGCGCGCCCGCCGCCGACGCCCGCCCGCCGCGCACCACGCACGGCCCGTGCGCGTACACCGACACGCCGGACGAGCCGGCCGCGCGACCGGTGCCGTTGCCGCCCGACCCGCGCCGCACTCCGGACCGGGGCAGCGTCCGGGTGACCCTCTCCACCAACCAGGGGCCGATCGGGCTGACCCTGGACCGGGCGGCCGCGCCGTGCACCGTGCAGAGTTTCCTGCACCTGGTCGGCAAGCGCTTCTACGACCGCACCCCGTGCCACCGACTCACCGCGTACCCGACGTTGAGCGTCCTGCAGTGCGGTGACCCGTCCGGCACGGGCGAGGGCGGACCGGGCTACCGCTACCGCGACGAGCTGCCGACCGACCTGCCGCCCGCGCCCACCGACCCGACCGGCGTACGTCGGCTCTACGCGCGGGGCGTACTGGCGATGGCCAACGCCGGGCCGGACACCAACGGCAGCCAGTTCTTCCTGGTGTACGCCGACTCGGCGCTGCGCCCCAACTACACGATCTTCGGCACGGTCGACGCCGTCGGGCTGGACACGCTGGACCGGATCGCCGCGGGCGGCGTGGCGCCGACGGCCGAGGATCCGGCACCGGTCGACGGTGCGCCCGCGCTGCCGGTGACCATCCGTCGGGCCGTCCGGGCACACCACCACTGATCCGCTCGGCGCGGTGGGCGGCCCGAGGTCGCTCACCGCGTCGCCGGTGTCCGCGTTCGCGGGCCGCAATTTTCGGAAGCCGGACCGGTATCGGCGGAACCAGAATCCGACCCGGTTCGGACCGTCGGAACGACGAGGGTCACCCGGTCGGCGGCTCGGTGGTGCTGTCTCGGACGACCAGTTCGGTGGCGAGCTCCACACGGGGTGAGTCGATGCCCTCCCCCTGGGCCAGTCGCAGCACCGTCCGCGCCGCGAGCCGGCCCATCTCCACCAGGGGTTGCCGCACGGTGGTCAACGGCGGGGACGCCCACCGGGCCTCCGGCAGGTCGTCGAAGCCCACCACGCTGACGTCGTCCGGAACGCGCAGTCCACGACGGCGGATGGCCTCGTAGACGCCGAACGCCATCTGGTCGCTGGCCGCGAAGATGCCGGTCGGCGGGTCGGGCAGGTCGAGCAGCGCCGTGCCGCCGGCAAAGCCGGAGGCGTGGTAGAAGTCGCCCGGGTAGATCAGCTTGTCGTCCACCGGCACCCCGGCGGCCTCCAGGCCGGCCCGGTAGCCGTCCAGGCGGGCCCGGCTGCACAGCAGATGCGTCGGCCCGGCCACGAAACCGATCCGGCGGTGGCCGACCGCCAGCAGGTGCTCGGTGGCGGCGAGCCCGCCGGCCCAGTTGGTGGCGCCGATCGTCGGGACGTCCATGGCCGGGACGCCGGCCGGGTCGACGACCACCACCGGCACGTTGAGGCGACGCAGTTGGGCGTGCAGCGGTGGGCTCAGGTGCGACGTCACGAAGATGACACCGTCGGTGGCGCGGGTACGCAGGTTCTGCAACCACTGTCGGGCGGCGGTGGGCTGGCGGTGTATCGCGGAGACGACGGTGCCGACGCCGGCGCTGTGGCCGACGTCCTCCACGCCTCGGATGATCTCCACGGCCCAGGGGCTGTCCAGGTCGTTGAAGACCAGGTCGACAAGGCCCGCGCGGCGGACGCTGCGGCTGCTCCGGCGTCGGTAGCCGTGGTGGCGCAACAGTTCCTCGACGCGTTCCCGGGTGTCCGGGGCCACATCGGACCGGCCATTGAGCACCCGTGACACGGTCGGCACCGAGACCCCGGCCTCCCGTGCGATCGCGGTGATGGTCACCCTGCGTCCGTCGTCCGCGTCCACCCGTGTCTCCTTCACCGCTCCGGGAGGGGCGACCGCTTGTGTCCGCCCGTCCCGTGTCCCGGAACGGCACGCCCGCTCCTCGCGCCATCTTGCCTCACGAAGGGGGGTTGACGACACGCCAGGTCGGTCATAGCGTTCGGCGGAGTTGCGGAAATGTTCCGGTAACTTGTCGGACGCGTCTCGGCGTACCGTCCCGCCTCTGGCGCCTGACTGTCGGCGCCGCGCACGCCGTGGGCGCACCCTGTCCAGCGCCACGCGACAGACAAGGACGCCATGTACACCGATCTGCCCGAGGAGCAGCTACGCGCGTACCGCGGCGTGGTGCGCGAGCCCGCCGACTTCGACGACTTCTGGGCTCACACGCTCGCCCAGGCGCGCGAAGCCGCCTGGCCGGTCCGGCTCGAACCCATCGTGACGAGCCTGACCGCCATCGACGTGTACGACGTGACGTTCCCCGGGTTCGGCGGTCAGCCCGTACGGGCCTGGCTACGGGTGCCCCACGACACCGGCACCGCGCTGCCGACGGTCGTGCAGTACGTCGGCTACGGCGGCGGGCGTGGGCACCCGCTGGAGAACCTGCTCTGGGCGTCGGCCGGGTTCACCCACCTGCAGATGGACACCCGAGGGCAGGGTTCGGGCTGGAGCCGGGGCGACACCGCGGACCTGGGGGCCACTGGCGCGCAGGCGCCCGGCGTGGCGACGCGGGGCATCGCCGACCCGCGTACGTACTACTACCGACGGTTGATCACGGACGCGGTGCGGGCGGTGGACGCCGCCCGTACCCTGCCGATGGTCGACCCGACCCGGCTGGCGGTGCTCGGCCACAGCCAGGGCGGCGCGCTGGCGCTCGCGGCCGGCGCCCTGGCGCCCGGTGTGCGGGCAGTGGTGGCCCTCGTGCCGTTCCTGTGCGACATCCCGCGCGCCGTGGTGATCACCGACGCCCATCCGTACCGGGAGATCCGCGACTACCTGGCGATCCACCGGGACGCCGAGGAACGGACGTTGACGACCCTGTCGTACGTCGACGGCGTCAACTTCGCGCGGCGCTGCCGCCAGCCCACCCGGTACTCGGTGGCGTTGATGGACGACATCGTGCCGCCCTCGACGGTGTACGCCGCCCACAACTCCCACGCCGGTCCGACGGAGCTTTCGGTGTGGCGGTACAACGGTCACGAGGCCGGTGGGATCGACGACGACGAGACGGCCCTGCGCTTCCTCGGCGCTCACCTGGTCGAGGACCCCGCGGCGACGCCGACCGCAGCCCGCCCGGCGCCGCTGACGCCCGGCGCGTGAGCCGGTCCGGCGCGCCCGGCTGATCCGGCGCGTCACCACGGCCGCTTTGGTAGACAGGACCTGTGCGCAGGTCAGGGCGGGTGGGCGGCGCCGCCGTGCTCGCGCTCGTCGCGGTGCTCGGCGGCTGCTCCGAGCCGCCACGCCCCGGACCCAGCGTCTCCACCCCGACGTCCGCCAGCCCACGACCGACGCCCGAGAGCCCGAGCCCGCCGGCGAGCACCACCGCGCGGCCGAGCACCGCCCCGCCGACCACCGGCGGGTTACCGGGCTTCGTGGTGCTGACCGATGTCGACAGGCGTATCCACGCCGACATCCGCTACGCCACCGCGCACAACTTCGTGGGCCGGCCGATCGCCGGCTACCGCGAACCGCTGTGCCTGCTCACCCGGCAGGCGGCCGAGGCGCTGCGCCGGGTCCAGGACGCCGCGCTCGCCGGGGGTCACAGCCTCAAGGTGTACGACTGCTACCGCCCACAGCCGGCGGTGGACGACTTCGTCGCCTGGTCCAAGCGCCCCGGTGAGCAGCAGACCAAGGCCGAGTTCTATCCGGACCTGGCGAAGGACCGGCTCTTCGCCGACGGCTACATCGGCGCGCCGACCGCGCACAGCCGGGGCAGCACGCTGGACCTCACGCTCGTCGACGAGCCGCCCGCCGGTCAGCCCGCGTACGTCCCCGGGCAGCGGCTGGTCCCGTGCACCGCGCCGCCGGGGCGGCGCTTCGCCGACAACAGCGTCGACATGGGGACCGGGTTCGACTGTTTCGACTCCCGGGCGCACTCCGACGACACCCGCATCACCGGCGCGGCACGGGACAACCGGCAGTTGCTGCGGCGGCTGATGACCGCCGCCGGGTTCGTCAACTACGACCGGGAGTGGTGGCACTACAGCCTCCGCGACGAGCCGCACCCGCGTACGTACTTCGCCGCGCCGGTGGCCCGTTCCTCGCTCGGCTGACCGTCGGGCGCTCACGTCCAGTAGAGGATGCGGCAGGCTGGTACCCGCGCGGCCAGCTCGTCGGTGAACCAGCCCCGCAGCTCGGCCATCATGTCGCGGGGGTAGACGTACTTCACCGCGCCGAACCTGCCGTGCTTGCGGCTGCGGACCTCCTCGTCCATCTCCAGCCGGGTGCGCGGATACCAGCCCAGCAACACCTCCTTGCTGCCGGGCGTGAACCGGTGGGTGATCAGCTCGGCGGTCAGGTCCAGCTCCGGGACCCCGTCGACCGCCGCGCGGACCTGGTCCAGCAGCTCGCCGTACGCCTCCCGCCAGTCGGGCAGCGCGATGATCGGCGCGATGGTCAGACCGACGGGGTACCCGTCGAGCGCGAGGCGGCGCAGGGCGGCGAGCCGGTCCGGCACCCGGGCGGTGCCACCCTCGAACCGCCGGCTGACCGGTGCGCAGTTGACGCTGAACCGGACCCGGGTACGGCCGTGGTGCGGCAGTCCGACGAAGGTGTCCACGTCGGCGTACTTGGTGGTCCAGCGCAACTGCACGGGCGCGTCCCAGTCGGCGAAGTGCTGGACCGCGCGCCGCCAACTGCCGGTGAGGTGTTCCAGGGCGAGGGGGTCGGTGTAGCAGGACGCCTCGAACGTGGTGCCCTCGTCGGCGCGACGCGCGTTGCGGCTGGTCACCGTGCCGCGCCCGGCGTACGCGGTCAGCGCGGCCAGGATGTCGTCGAGGTCCGCGTACACCCGGGTCACGGGCGGCCCGGAGAGCGAGCCCGCCAGGTAGCAGTACTGGCAGTGCGCGGGGCAGCCCTCGGCGAGGTCGACGCGCCAGTCGGCGCTGGGCGCGATGGGTTGCAGGTTGCGCCGCGACGGTGGGCTCACCACGATCGCCATGGTCGCCTTGGCCCGGGCGTACGTCTCGGCGTCGGTCCGTCCGCGTACCCCGGTGAGCCGGTTGGATCGTAGGTGTTCCACCTCGATGCCCAGCGCCCGTACCCGGTCGACGATCCGCTGTCCGTGTGGGTGGTCCAGGGCGGCGGGGGTGGCCACCACCCGGCCCGGGGTCCAGCGTCGTGCGGGCCGGGCGGCCGGGGCGAGGCCGGCCAGGTCGCGGGTCGGCACTCGCTCGCCGCTGGCGTCGTGCGGCGCGGCGGGTACGTCCACGGCCAGCGGCTGGTCGACGTCGACGGCATCAGAGCTGGTCACCGGGCCGGGATACCCGCTGCCGCAGGAATCCCACCCGATCGCCCGCTCGGCGATTGACGTCACGTATCGGAAACCAATAACCTTTCGTCTATCTGTAAACATTGTGAACAGATTTACGACGACGACGCGGCGGCGCGCGTCCCCACCGAAGGGACGATCAGGTGATCGCAGAACTCTCCTCCCGTACCAGAAGGCTCCTGTCGCTGTTCGTCGCACTTGTCGTCGCCGTGAGCGCCGGCGTCGGCCTCGGCGTCGCGCGCAGCGCGCAGGCCGCGCCGACGTTCAAGGTCCTGGCCTTCTACAACGGCACCTGGGACGACGCGCACATCGACTTCATCAAGGACGCGCGTGCCTGGTTCCCGCAGGCCGCCGCCCAGTACGGCTTCTCCTGGGAGGCCACCAACAACTGGAGTCTGCTGAACACCTCCAACCTGGCCCAGTACAAGGTCGTCATGTTCCTGGACGACGCGCCGCCCGCCGCCCAACGCCCCGCCTTCCAGCAGTACATGCAGAACGGCGGCGCGTGGATGGGTTTCCACGTCAGCGCGTGGACCGACAACCCGTCGAGCTGGAGCTGGTACTACAACACCTTCCTCGGCTCCGGCTCGTTCCGGACCAACACCTGGCTGCCGACCCGGGTCACCATGCGCGTCGACAACCGCACCCACGCCGCCACCCGGAACCTGCCGGCGACCTTCGGATCGTCGATCAGCGAGTGGTACTCGTGGAGCAACGACCTGCGGCAGAACTCCAACATCGACATCCTGGCCTCGGTCGACCCGTCGAGCTTCCCGGTCGGCACCGACCCCAACCAGTCCTGGTACAGCGGTTACTACCCGCTGGTCTGGAGTAACCGGCAGTACAAGATGATCTACGCCAACTTCGGGCACAACAAGATGGACTACGCCACCAAGACCGGCCTGTCGTCCACGTTCGACAGCGCGCAGCAGAACAAACTGCTGGTCGACGGGCTGCATTGGCTCGCCGGTGTCGGCACGTCACCCACGCCGACGCCCACCCCGACCGGCAGCGCGGGCCCGATCTCGCCGACGGCCTGGCACACCGTGGTCAACCGGGGCAGCGGCAAGTGCGTGGACGCGCGGGCCGCCGCCAGCGCGAACGGCACCGCCATCCAGCAGTACGCCTGTAACGGCAGCGCCGCCCAGCAGTACCAGTTCGTTCCGACCAGCGACGGCTACCTGCGCGTCAAGAACCGCAACGACAGCACCCAGGTGCTCGACGTGACCGACCGGTCGACCGCCGACTCGGCACCCATCCAGCTCTGGTCGTACAGCGGCGGCACCAACCAGCAGTGGCGCGCGGAGTCCGAGGGTGGCGGCTACTACCGGCTGGTCAACCGCAGCAGCGGCAAGTGTCTGGACGTGCCGGGAGCGTCCACGGCGGACAGCGTCCAGCTCGTCCAGTACACCTGCAGCGGCACCGCTGCGCAGTCGTTCCGGCTGGTGGCCCTGTCGTAGATCACCGGGCTGGTACCGCCACAAACGGTGGTACGCGGTGCTGCACCGGTTCGACGCCGACGGCGCGTACACCGACTCGGACATCTGGTTCGCCGGCACCAGCGAGCACGAGGACGCCTCCATCGACCGGGCGGAGGCGCGCCTCGCCGACTGGCTGGACGCGCTGCCCGGCCGTGTCTTCGCCGACATCGCCATCCGGTTGTTCCAGGTCGGGGTCGACGGGCACGTGTTCGCCCTGGTCGACTGGTCCGCGGAGTACGACGGCGACGACCACGCCGAGTTCCTGCCCGACGACCTCGGGTTCGACCCGCCGTGGGACGGCTGCTACGACACCTGAGTCGTCCTGTCGAGGAGGGCCCCCCGGCGCCCCACGCCGGGGGGAGGGCACCGTGCGCCTCGGACCCTTTGCTCTGCTTCAGCGGAGGAGACACGTGGTGTCCGATTATCGGACGTCAGGTGCTGCCTGGATTGAAGCAGAGCAAAGGAAGACTCGACCACCCTTGCCCTCCGACGAGAGACGCGGGACACGCGGGACACACAGGTGCGCTCCCGTCCTGCGCCGCTCGGGCGGCGGCGATATCCATTGCGGACTCGCCGCCGCCCCTCCTACTCTCATCAGCGCACGGCCAACCGATCAACCCCGGAGGGAGTACGCCATGTCGCGCCGCGTCCGCACCGACGCCCGCCGGTGTCTGCTCCCCGCCGGCACCCCCGCGCTCGACATCACCGCTACCTGCGCCTATCGCACCTTGCGGCACAGCGGGCCGGGGTGGCGCGACTGACGCCGACGCTCACCGCGTCCGCCGGCCGCCCATCCCACCGGGATCGGCGGCCCTTTCGTTTCCGCGTACCACCGCCGCGCCGTCACCGGCCGGCGCATGATCGATATCGGTCGCCCGCACGACAGAAGGAGACCACCATGGGATTCGCCCCGCTCGCCGGCACCCGGGCGCCGGTCCGGGTCTGGACCAACCCGTACGCCATCGAGCCGCAGGCCGCGAAGCAGCTGCGCAACATCGGCGCGCTGCCCTGGGTGCAGGGTGTCGCCGTCATGCCGGACGTGCACTTCGGCAAGGGCGCGACCGTCGGCTCGGTGATCGCGATGCGACAGGCCGTCTCGCCGGCAGCCGTCGGCGTCGACATCGGCTGCGGCATGTCGGCGGTGCGCACCTCGCTGACCGCCGCCGACCTGCCGGACGACCTGGGCGGGCTGCGGTCCGCGATCGAGGCCACCATCCCGGTCGGCTTCGCCCAGCGGGCCGAGGCGGTCAACCCGCGTCGGATACGGGGGCTGGAGCAGGCCGGCTGGGACGACTTCTGGAGCCGCTTCGCCGGCCTCGACCGGGGGGTGGCACAGCTGGAGACCCGGGCGCAGAAGCAGATCGGGACCCTCGGCGGCGGCAACCACTTCATCGAGGTCTGCCTCGAGCAGGGCGGTGACGACGAGGGCCGGGTCTGGCTGATGCTGCACTCCGGGTCGCGCAACATCGGCAAGGAGCTGGCCGAGCGGCACATCGGCGTCGCCCGGAAGTTGCCGCACAACGCCGACCTGCCCGACCGGGACCTGGCCGTGTTCCTCGCCGGCACGCCGGAGATGGACGCGTACCGGCGGGACCTGTGGTGGGCGCAGGAGTACGCGCGGCGCAATCGGGCCGTCATGCTGGCGCTGCTCTGCGGTGTCGTGCGCGAGCACTTCCCGCAGGTCGGCTACGACGAGCCCATCTCGTGCCACCACAACTACGTCTCCGAGGAGAGCTACGACGGCGTGGACGTGCTGGTCACCCGCAAGGGCGCGATCCGGGCGGGCCGGGGTGACCTGGGCATCATTCCCGGGTCGATGGGCACCGGGTCGTACATCGTGCGGGGTCGGGGTAACCCGGACGCGTACTGCTCGGCGTCGCACGGGGCGGGTCGGCGCATGTCGCGGGCGCAGGCGAAGCGGACGTTCAGCACCGCCGACCTGGCCGCGCAGACCGCCGGCGTGGAGTGCCGCAAGGACGCCGGGGTCGTCGACGAGATCCCCGGCGCGTACAAGGACATCACCGCGGTGATGGCCCAGCAGGACGACCTGGTGGAGGTGGTCGCGCACCTCAAGCAGGTCGTCTGCGTGAAGGGCTGAGGGGTACGCGCGGGCCGGGACTCCCGGCCCGCGCGCAATCCCTCAGAAGCCGACGAAGACCCGGCGCAGGTCGTCGAGGGTCACCGGCCCGCTCACCTGCACGCCGTCCGGGGTGTAGCGCGACCCGAGCCGGCCCACCACCAGGCGCAGCCACGCCTCGGCCGGCAGGGACAGCTCGCCGTCCGGCTGCTCCGGCGCGTCGGTCAGCGTGATCTGCTCGCCCAGCCGCAGCCCGAACGTCCGCTCGGGGTCGCGCAGCCGTACCAGCAGGGTCGCCTCGCGGCCGTCCAGCTCCTTCGGTCGGCTGGTCCAGCCGAGCATGCCGCCGATCTGCTCGATCAGCAGCGGCACCGCCTCCGGCGTGACCGCCGCGAACGGGTTGAACGCCACCTCGGCGTCCCACTGGTGAAAGGCGAACTCGCTGAGCCGGAACCGGGCGGCCGTGGCGACGTCGACCGGTTCGGGCAGGAAGCCGAGGTTGATCCGCAGCGTCTCGCGGGTCTCGGCGTCCAGTGCCTCGTACGCCTCGACCAGCCGCTGGTTGGACTCCAGGAAGCCGGCGGCGTGGTCCTCCGGGGACATGGCGTCCCAGCGCTGCCACACGCCGCGGTTGAAGTCGCCGTCCGGAGCGGGCGTGCCCTCGATGGAGGCCTTCAGCCCCGCGAGGCCGATCTCGGCGCCGCTGCCCAGGTGGCTGAGCACCTGGGAGACCTGCCACTCACTGGCGCCCGAGGGCTGGCGCAGGTCGTCCTCCTTGAGGTCGCGCACGAGCGCGGCAAGCTCCTCGTGGCCTGCCCGTAGCGCGTGGATGATCTGGTCGGCAGGCGTGGACATGATGTCTCCTCAACGGATCTTCGACAGGGTTCGGCACGCTACCCGCTTCAGCCCATGTGCACGGCGTTGCCAGCCGGGATGTCCTCCTTGCGCACCTTCACCAGGACCAGGGTGACCAGCCCGGCGAGCACGATGAGGACCGCGCCCCAGGCGAACGCGACGCGGTAGCCGTGCACCAGCGCCTCCACCTGGGTGACCGGGCTCGGCGCCCGGCCGACCAGGTACGCGGCGACCGCGCTGGTGTAGAAGGTGTTCAGCAGCGCGGTGCCGAGCGAGCCACCGACCTGCTGGGTGGCGTTGAGGGTCGCGCTGGCCGCGCCGGCGTCGTGCTCCGGCACTCCGACCAGGGCGAGGCTGGACAGCGGCACGAAGGTGAAGCCCAGTCCCAGGCCCAGGATGACCTGCGCGGGCAGCAGGTGGGTCAGGAACGGGGTGTCCACGTCGATCTGGGTCAGCACCAGCATGCCGAGGGCGGCGAGCACCGCTCCGGCGACCATCAGCGGCTTGGCGCCCAGTCGCGGCATGAGCTGGCTGGCGCCACCCGCGGCGATCAGCACACCGGCGGTCACCGGCAGCGAGGCGAGACCGGCCTCCAGGGGCTTGTACTGCAGGACCACCTGGAAGTAGAAGGTCAGGAACAGGAACGCCCCGAACAGGCCCGCGCCGATCAGCGTCGAGGTCAGGTACGCCCCGCCCCGATTGCGGTCCAGGATGATCCGCAGCGGCAGCAGCGGGTGGTTGGTGCGCAGCTCGATCACCACGAAGGCGGCGAGCAGGACCACGCCGGCGGCGATGAACCCGAGCGTCGCGGTGGCGTCCCAACCGTCCTCGGCGGCCTTGGTGAAGCCGTACACGAGGGAGACCAGACCGGCGGTGACGACGACCGCGCCGGGCACGTCGTAGCGGGTGTTGCCCTGGGCCCGGCTCTCCGGCACGAGCGGGAGGGCGAAGGCGATCGCGATGGCGGCGACCGGGATGTTGACCAGCAGGCACCAGCGCCAGTCGGCGTACTCGGTCAGCACGCCGCCGAGCAGCAGTCCCACCGCGGACCCGCCGCCGGCGATCGCGCCGTACACGGCGAACGCCTTGGCGCGCTCGGTGGCCTCGGTGAACAGCACGGTGAGCAGCGCCAGCGCGGCCGGCGCGAGCAGCGCGCCGAAGGCACCCTGCAACGCGCGGGCGGCGAAGAGCATCCCGCCGGTGGTGGCCAGGCCGCCCAGGGCGGAGGCAAGCGCGAAACCGGTCATGCCGACGATGAAGGTGCGCTTGCGCCCCCAGTAGTCGGCGATCCGGCCGCCGAGCAGGAGCAGACCGCCGAAGGCCAGCGTGTAGGCGGTGATCACCCACTGCCGGTTCGCGTCGGTGATGCCCAGGTCGGCCTGGGCCTGCGGGAGCGCGATGTTCACGATGGTGGCGTCGAGGACGACCATCAGCTGCGAGACCGCGATGACCGCGAGCGCGATCCAACGCCGCGGGTGCGGCGCGCCTGTCGACGTCCCGGCGCCGGGTGCTCCGGGGGCGGTCGAGGTGGTTCCGGGCATGGTGAAGCCTTCCGTGGTGCGGATGTTGATGGGATCAGGCCTGGGACGGGCGGTCGTGCCGGTAGCGGAGAACCGGGATGAGCACCTGGTCGACGACCTGCGTGAGGAACGCGTCGTCGGCGGGCAGGCCGTGCGCGACCAGTCGGGACAGGAGGAGCGCTGGCGCCAGGTCGTGGAACAGTTCCCGTTCGCCGGCCTCCGGAGGGATCTCCCCGCGGGCGGCGGCACGGACGAGGACTGCGGTGCTGGCCACCCGGCCGGCGGGCAGCACCTGGTGGCGTACCAGACGTTCCAGCTCCGGGCTGGTCCGCATGGCGAAGGTCAGCGCCTGCATCAGGTCGCAGTCGGCGACGCAGATCGCGGCGGTGGCGCGGAGCAGCTCGATCAGGTCGCCCCGCAGCGAGCCGGTGTCGGGTGGGTTGAGCACACCGACCTGGCGATCGCTCAGGGCGGCGACGACCAGTTCGGCCTTGCCGTCCCACCGCCGGTAGATGGTGGCCTTGCTCACGTGGGCGCGGGCGGCGACGGCGTCGATGGTCATCCGGTCGTAGCCGACCTCGCGGAGCAGGTCGATCACCACCGTGAACAGGTCGGTGGTCGTGCACCGCGCTGCCCGGGCGGCCGGCACCCCGACGCCCGTGTTCACCTGCTGACCCTCCACCACCCGAAAACCCCCCGTGAAACGATGTCGTACCGACCATAGTTCGCTGGTAGCGGTTCGCGCAGGGTTTTATGAGTTGTGTCGCACCGCACGAGCGAAACGGTCACGTTTCCCGTCAGCTCCCGTGCGGGCCGAGGAGCACCGGCACGATCACGGCGTTGATCCGGGCGCCGTCGCGGGCCGACACCTCGTACACCTCGATCGTGCCGTGCTGCTCCCGTGCCGTGCGCCAGGTGACCACCACCCGGTAGGCCCCCCGGCAGCCGCTGCCGCAGCTCGCGGCGCCGAAGGCGGCGGCCACCTGACGGCCGTCGGCGTCCAGCACCCGGACGCTCACGGTGGCCTCGAACGCGTCCGCCGTGCCGGTGACGGTGAGTGGGGCGGTGACCCGGTCGCCGACGCTCGGGCCGGTGACCACGATCGGCGCGAGCAGGGGATAGTCGGCCCGACCGACCGGTGCGCCGCCGGAAAAGCGGACCTGTCGGACGGTCGGGAACTGGGTGAGGGTCCACGTCACCAGTGCCTGCCGCCCGTCGGCCGCGGTGTCCACCCGGAAGCCGGCGCTGCGCAGGCCGAGGGCGGTGACCTCCCGGATGGAGACGTCGTCCTCGACCACCAGTACGCGGCCCTCCACCATTCGAGGGTAGACCGCGGCCACGGTGCGTAACCCTGGCGGAACGGTCGTCATCGCCGGGCCGGTCGGGTCCTCGGCCCGGCACTGTCCACGGGCTACGGTCAGGTGCCTTCGGCACCCCTCACACGAAAGTGCACGACGTGCAACGTCATGGCTGCGTGATTCGACTCCGCCCCGAGCAGCGGGAGACCTACCCGCGGTTACACGCCGCCGTCTGGCCGAGCGTCGAGCAGACGCTGCGCGAGGCGAACTTCCGTAACTACACCATCGTTCTCCACGACGACCTGCTCTTCGGCTACTACGAGTACGTCGGCGACGACTACGAGGCCGACCTGCGACTGATCGCCGCGGACCCGCAGACCCAGGAGTGGTGGAAGCTGACGGACCCGTGTCAGGAGTCGCTGGCCGAGCCCGGCTCGGGGGACTGGTGGGCCCCGATGCGCGAGGTCTGGCACCTCGCGGACGAGGCCCCGGAGAACTCCGCTGGCTAGCCGTTCAACGGATCGCGCCGGCCGACATCCGCCCTGCTCGCGGCGGAGGTCGGCCGGCGGTGGTCACCACTGGTGGGCGACGTCGAGCACGATCCGGCTGTGGGTGCCCGGACCGGCCAGCACGAAGGTGCGGCACGGAAGCCGGGCCCGTACCCCGACCGCGAAGGTGGTGTAGCCCTCGAAGCTGCCGCCGAAGACCACGTCGCGCAGCGTGGGGTAACGCAGCAGGTTCGTGACGTGCGCGTCGACCGCGTAACCGTCGACCGGGCCGGCGAACTCGAACACCACCCGGTCGTAGCAGTCCTGCCGGCCCGTCCGCACGTCGACGAGCGGGGCGTCGCTCAGCGCGCCGGCCGACTTGTCCGCGCTGCCCCAGGTGATCCCGCAGTACGCCGCCTCGGCCGCGCTGGCCGTGCTGCCCGCGCTGGCCGTGCTGCCCGTCGCGCTGCTGGTGCTGGTCGCGCTGTTGGTGCCGGCGCTGCCGAGCAGTCCGGCGAGGACGACCGCCATCGCGGTCAGAGTGCTCCTGATCCTCATCGTCGTTCTCTGTTCGGTGTCCCGGGGTCACGTCGCGGCGGCCCTGCCGGTGACCCTTTGCCGTCACCGTCGTCCCGTCCGGACACGGGCACCTCGCCGTGGCGTAACCGCCGGGTAACAGCCGTCCACCCCGCCGCAATCAGCGTCAGCCGCAGTACAGCGTGGCGCGGCACCCAGGCGATCCCACATTGCGATACGGTGCCTCGCATCGGCACATCGGAGGTGGATGTATGCCGGCCGTCGTCGTCCTCGCGCTGACCCTCGCGCTCGCGCCAACGCCCACGCCGTCGGTGTCCGTCACCCCCGGTCCGATCGGTGAACTGATCGGTGGTGTCGGCCGGATTATCGGCGACCTGCTGGGCGGCGACGGTACGCCAACTCCGACGCCGAGCCCGACGGGCACCCGCGCCCCGACCACCGGGCCGAGCCGACCATCGACGACCGGGCCGTCCAGCCCGTCGACGCCCGGCGCGCCCGCCGGGTCGCAATCCGGTGGCCGGCCGGTGGTCTCCCCCGACCGCCCCGGCAAGGGCGCAGGTGCCGACGACCGCGAGGCGGCCGTGCCCCTGCGCGGTGGTGACACGCCGGCTCCGGTCGTGGCGCCGTCGCTCGCCGACCCCGTCCGCGATGGCTGGCCGCCCGTGTCCTACCTGCTGGTCGCGGTGCTCCTGGTGGTGCTGGCAGCGTTGCTGCTGCGGCGCCGCGGTGATGCCGCCGCTCCCGCACCACCGACACCCGACACCGAACCGACTCCCGACCACGATCCCGACCCCGGACCAGACAACGTCCGCCGTCTGCCGACGAGCCTCAACGCCGTGTACGAACTGGGTCGGCTCGACGAGCGCCTCGAGCAGGAGCGCCGCCGCCGACCCTGACCGGCGGTCTCAGTGCTTCGGGTACGCGCCCTCGCGCCGTGGAATCGCGTCGTCGTACGCCCCGGACGGGCCGCGGTAGCGGACCGTGCCGCTCGGGTAGGGCCACGCGCTGGCTCGGCAGCCGTGCAGGCCCAACGTCTGCTGCTGCATCACCGGCGCCGGCCGGCCCTGCCCCGGGCAGCGTTCGTGGCCGAATCCGAGCCTGTGCCCGACCTCGTGGTTGACCATGTACTGCCGGTAGGTGGCCAGGCTCGCGCCGTAGTTCGGCACGCCCGAGACCCAGCGCGCCACGTTGAGCACCACCTTGGCCCCGTTGCGGCAGGACGTGTAGCCGTCCGGCACGTCCTGGCAGAGGGTGTCGCGGGTGCCGGGGGTCGCCAGGTAGATGGTGAAGTCGGCCGCCTGGTCGGCGCCCACCCGGCGCAGCCGCCAGTTCCCGCCCGCCGTCCACCCGCGGGGGTCGTTCAACGTCGCGGAGATCGCGGTGGCGATGTCACCCGCTGGAAGGCCATGGATGTCGCGTTCCACGGCGACCCGGTAGCGCAGCAGGGTGCCGCTGTCCCCGCCGCCACCCGTCGTCTCGGCCCCGGCCACCGTCCAGCGGTTGTCGCCGGTGGCGGGATAGCTGACCGGGCGACTGGGCGTGCTGCTGGGGCGGAGGATACCGACACCGGTCGGCCGGTTCGAGGCTGCGGCGTGACCACCGGGTCGCGGTCCGGTGGTGGGGTCTCCGGCGCCGGACTGCCCGGCCGTCGGTCCCGTGCACCCGGTGAGCAGCGCCACCACCAGCAGTGACGCCCCAGAGGCAGGAAGCCACCGGCGGGTACCCTTCGTCGACATGTCTCTCCCCTCGCGCGCCGCCTAGTGTGGCGGCGCGCAAAGGAGAAGACGGGTGCGGGCGGCGAAAAGTTGAAGTGACCCCGGTCTCAACTTTTTGTCGGCCTGTGCCGTCTGTAGTGGTGTGGCACGGGGGAGGGTTCGCGGTGGCGCGCGGTGACGCGGAGTTCGTCGAGTTCGCGCGGGCGGCGTCCGCGCGACTGGTGCACGCAGCGTTCCTGATGACCGGCGACCACCACCAGGCCGAGGACGCCGCACAGACCGCGCTGGTGCGCACGTACGTGTCGTGGTCGCGGATCCACGACGACGACGCCTACGGGTACGCGCGCCGCACCCTCGTCAACCACCTCGTGGACCGGTGGCGGCGGCCGATGCGGGAGTACCCGACCGACGCGGTGCCGGAGCAGCGATGTGGGGACGTGGCCGACGACGTGGCCACCCGGCGCTGGCTGGTCGCCATCCTCGGCGCGCTGAGCCCTCGGGAGCGGGCCATCGTCGTGCTGCGGTACTACTTCGACCTGCCGGAGGCACAGGTGGCTCGGGAACTCGCCGTGTCCGTGGGCACCGTCAAGAGCACCAGCTCGCGAGCCTTGGAGAAGCTGCGGACCGCAGCGCCGCGCGCCGCCGACGAGGAGGCGTGCCGATGAGCGAGCTGGATCGCCTCCGGGAGGCCATGCGGGCGACCGAACGCCCCGACGCCATCCTCGACCTGGCCAGCGTCATGCGCGAGGGACGGCGGTTGCGCGCCCGTCGGCGGATCACCGGGGCTGCGGCGGCCACGTTCGCCGCCGGCCTGGTCGCCGTCACCGCGGTGGTGGTCGACCCGACCGGGTCGCGCGATCCGTTGCCGACCGAGCCCGCGTCCCCGGTCGCCGTGGCCTCGCCCCCGGCCGGTGTCGCGCCGACGACGGCGGCGACGTCGGACGGGCCGACGCCACCGCCCACGCGGGCTCGTGGCGTGCCGAATCCGAAGCCCCTGGGGCAGGTGATCGACTCCGGGATAGGGCACGGCATCGACCGGAGGGTCTATTTCGTCGTCGCGGTGACGGTCCCCGGGGCGCCCAGGGTGACCATCGGGTTGGCCGCCGGTCGCCAAGCCCCGGACGGAACGGTGAGCACGGACATCCTGGTCAACGACGTCGAGGGCGCCGACCGCAGTCCCGGTTTCCACCAGATCGGGTACGAGGAGAGCGAGTCGGCCTTTCCGGTGCCCACCTTCGGCTACTTCGTCGGCCCGGCGGCACGGATCATCGGCACCGTCGACGGTCGGCAGGTCGACGCCACGGTGGCGCGGTGGAGTCTCGACAAGCAGGTCGTGATCTTCTGGTTCGATCCGACCACGCTCACGCCGGGGGCCCGGCTGGACGGCATCGTCGCCCACGACAGCGCGGGTCGCCGGCTCTGATACCGGGACGGGCCCTAGACGAGTAGTTCCCACCCTTTGGGGCGGTGGGCGTAGCCGGCGACCTGCGGTGACCCTGGGTCGCCTTCGTGACGGCGGATGTGCTGGTAGGCGGTATACCGCTCATCAGCACATCGACAGGGCGGGCAGCCACAGCGGCGCATCAGCCCTGGAAGGCCAGGGGAGCGGACGAAACCCCGCCGCCGGAGAGCTGAGCGGGACGCCAGCCCCACTCAGCAGAGCAGACGCGGAACGGCGCCACCCGTTTCAGGCCAACCGGCGTTCGATGGTCACCGTCGTCCCCTCGCCGGTGGAGATTAGCCGTACGTCGCCGTAGGCGTTCATCAGCAGCGCGCCCCGGCCCCGGTCCATGGCCGGCCGACGGTCCCGCCAGGTGCCGAAGTCGCGTACCGAGATCCGGACCAGCGTGTCGCCCACCTGGAGCCGGACCCGCACCTCGGGGCGGCTGGGTCGTTGCGCGTGCTCGACGGCGTTGTTCATCGCCTCGGAGGCGGCGAGCAGCAGATCCTCCGCCACCTCCCCGTCGACGTCGAGGTCGTCCAACGCCAGCCGGACGTCCTGTCGCATGGCGGCCGCCGAGGTGGGCACCGACGGGTACGTCCATTGCTCGTCCAGCCGGTCGCCGAACCCGTCGCCGTGCGGGGCTCCGGCTGTCGACGTGTCGGTTGTCGACGTGCTGGCCGGGTCGCCGGTTACGGTATCGACAACACGATCCGCGAGGGGCGCGCTCTGCTCGGGCTGGACCTCGACCACTGTGTGCCGGGCGGGAGCGCTTGACGCCGGCTCGCCGTCGGCGCTCGGCGCGGGGGCGTCGTCGCCGGCTACCTCGGTGCGGGCGCGGCGGATGGCGGTCCGGATCCGGGCGATCAGCTCGGCGGCGGCGAACGGCTTGACCAGGTAGTCGTCGGCGCCGAGGCTCAGACCGGCCACGCTGGCCTCCTCGCCCGCCCGCGCGGAGAGCACCAGCACCGGCAGCGTCCGGGTTGCGGGGTCGGCCCGCAACCGGCGGACGAGGTCGAAGCCGTCCAGCACCGGCATCATGACGTCGGTGAGCACGAGGTCCGGTGGCTCCCGGTGGATCGCGTCGAGAGCCTGGAGCCCGTCGGTGACCGACCGCACCCGCCAGCCCTGGGCGGCGAGCAGCCGGCTCAGGTACGCGCGCATGTCGCTGTTGTCGTCGGCGACCAGGATGCGTGCCCCGACCAGCTCGTCGGCGGCCGGGCCCGGCGCCGTGGCGGGCTCGGCGACGTCGCCGGTGGGGTCGGTCAGCCAGCTCACCGCCTCCTGGACGGCGGCGCGTGCCGCGTCGCCCCATCCCTCGGCGGGCGGTTCGGTCGTGGCCGGGCGTCGCGTCGCCGACCAGGGCAGGGCCACGGTGAAGGTGGTGCCGGAGCCCACGCGGCTGGTCACCCGGACCTCACCGCCCTCCAGACGGGCCAGCTCGTGGACCAGGGCCAGGCCGATCCCGGTGCCCTCGTGGCTGCGGGACCGTGCGCCCTGCACGCGATGGAAGCGCTCGAAGAGCTTCGGCAGGTCCGCCTCGGCGATCCCGATGCCGGTGTCGGCGACGGTGAGGCGTACCTCGTCGTGGTCCGCGTCCACGGCGATGCGGATGCGACCGATGAACGTGTACTTGAGGGCGTTCGACAGGAGGTTGGTGACGATCCGTTCCCAGTTGACCGGGTCGACGCTGACCGGGCGGGGCAGGGGCGGGCAGTCGACCTCCAACGTCAGGCCGGCCCGCTCGACGGCGGCGCGGAAGACGCTGGCCAGCTCGGCGGTGAGCGCGGGCAGGTCGACCTCGTGGGCGTCGCTGCGAGCCCGCCCGGCCTCCAGGCTGGAGAAGGTGAGCAGGCTGTTGACCAGGGTCAAGAGGCGGGTCGCGTTGCGCCAGGCGGTCTCCACCCGCTCTCGCTGTGCGGGTGCCAGCGGCGCGGCGGTGTCGGCGAGAGCGTCGGCGAGCGGCCCGAGCATGAGGGTCAACGGGGTACGGAATTCGTGGCTGACGTTGGTGAAGAAGGTGGTCTTCACCCGGTCCAGCTCGGCCAGCGTCTCGGCCCGGCGTCGCTCCCGCTCGTACTCCTGGGCGTTGTGCACCGCCGCGGACACCTGCTGTGTCAGCAGTTGGTAGAAGGAGCGGTAGGCCTCGTCCAGGTCCCGGTTGGGGCTGACGCCGACCAGCAGGACGCCGAGCGGCTGGTCCCCGGCGGCCGAGGGCAGCGGCAGGGCCAGCGCGGCGCGGGCCGGGTCGCCCCACGGGCCGGCGGGCAGCGACAGCCGGTCGGCGACGCCGGTCAGGTCGGTGGGTCGACCCGACGCCGCCTCCGGCAGCGCCCAGGCCCGGGCCGTCGGGCTCGGGTCGGCCAGGTCGACGACGGACGGCAGCGCACCGGTGACGGTGGCATCGTGTGGGCCGCCGCCCGCGCAGGCGATCCGGCGCAGGGTCGCGCCGTCGCGCAGGTAGATCGCGGCGAAGGGTACGTCCATGGGATCGCCGTCGATCGCGTCGATCAGCCGCGCGCACGTCGCGTCGACGTCGACGGTGCGCCCGTCGCCGGGTAGCGACAGGTCGCGGAGCAGTCGCAGCCGCCGTTCGCCGACGACCTGCTCGGTGACCTCGCTGCACACTGTCAGCACGCCGACCGTGCGGCCGTCGTCGTCGCGGGCCGGGGCGTGCGAGACGCTGAAGTACGCCTCCTCGCGGTAGCCGGCGCGTTCCAGCAGGAGTTGGAGGGCGGGTACCCAACTGGCCACGCCGGTCACCATGGCCTGCTCGATCAGGGGGGCGAGGACGTCCCAGCCCTCGGCCAGGGTCACCCGCACGTCGCCACCCAGGGCGGTGGGGTGCTTGTCGCCGATCAGCGCGGAGTACGCGTCGTTGTAGAGCTGAGAGAAGCGCTCGCCCCAGAGCAGCAGCATGGGGTAGCGGGAGGAGAGCACCACCCGTACGGCGGATCGCAGGCTCTGTGGCCAGTCGGACACCGCGCCGAGCGGTGTGTCGGCCCAGTCCAGCTCCGCCATCAGCCGGCCGGTGTCACCGCCGTCGTCGAACAGGTCGGTGCGGGGTCGTGTCACGCTCGCCCCGGCCTCATCGCTAGCCCCCCGTCCGGGCCCGACGACCCCTGCTGGCGTTACCTACCCATCCTGACACCTCTACTCACCTGTGCCGACGCCGGCACCCACCGTCTAACGGGCGGGGGTTCGGGACGAACGTCCGATGTCACAGACATAGATATCTGTAAGTGTCTCGGTTATCTCTCCGACCCCGAGGAGCCCTCATGAGAGGTAGAACGCTGAGCGCGGGAATCGCGCTCGCCGTGTTCACCGGGATGACGGTGACGTTCGCCGCCCAGCCGGCGACCGCGTCACCCTCCGCCACGACGACAGCGGCCCGGCCGATCGCCGCGTCCGCCGCCATCCTGGCGGCGCCGGACATCTCCGTCGGCAACGTCCAGGCGCACCTGACCCAGTTCAACTCCATCGCCAGCAGCAACGGCGGCAACCGGCGGGCCGGTTCGGCCGGCTACACCGCCTCGCTCAGCTACGTCAAGGGTAAGCTCCAGGCGGCCGGCTACACCGTCAGCGAGCAGTACTGCTCCAGCTGCACGTACCCCTCGAACAACCTCATCGCCGAGTGGCCCGGCGGCCCGTCCGACCAGGTGGTCATGTTCGGCGCGCACCTGGACAGCGTCTCGGCCGGTCCGGGCATCAACGACAACGGGTCCGGCTCGGCCACCCTGCTGGAGAACGCGCTGGTCCTCGCCGCGCAGAACCCGACAGTGACGAAGAAGGTCCGGTTCGCCTGGTGGACCGACGAGGAGCAGGGCCTCAACGGCTCCCGCTTCTACGTCAACTCGCTCACCTCCACCCAGCGCGGCTACATCAAGGGCTACTACAACTTCGACATGGTCGGCTCCACCAACGGCGGCTACTTCATCAACCGGGTCAGCTCCACCACGGCGGCGCCGCTGAAGGCGTACTGGGACTCGCTGGGGCTGCAACCCGAGGAGAACGTCGAGGGCCAGGGCCGCTCCGACGACTACTACTTCCAGCAGGCCGGCATCCCCACCTCCGGGTACGCGGCGGGTGCGAGCGCCCGCAAGACCAGCAGCCAGGCGGCCAAGTGGGGCGGCACGGCCAACGCCGCCTACGACTCGTGCTACCACCGTTCCTGCGACACCACCGCCAACGTCAGCGCCACCGTGCTGAACCGGGCCGCGGACGGCGTCGCGTACGCGCTGTGGCAGCTCGCCGTGGGCAGTGGGACCCCGACCAGCGACTTCTCGCTCGCGGTCAGCCCCACCGCGCTCACCGTCGCCCGGGGCGCCAGCGCCAGCGCGACGGTCAGCACCGCGACCACCTCCGGCTCCGCGCAGACGGTCAGCCTCAGCGCGTCCGGAGCGCCCAGCGGGGTGAGTGTCTCCTTCAGCCCGTCGTCGGTGACCTCCGGCGGGTCGGCCACGGTGACGCTCACCGCGTCGTCCAGCGCCACCACGGGCACGGTGACCGTCACGGTCACCGGCACCGGCTCGGTCACCCGGACCGCCAGCCTCACCCTCACGGTCACCGGCACCGGTGGCTGCGCCGGCGGCCAGGTGATCGGCAACGGTGGCTTCGAGAGCGGCACCACGCCGTGGACCGCCTCCTCCGGCGTGATCACCAACTCCGGTAGCCAGCCGGCCCGGACCGGGTCGTACAAGGCGTGGCTCGACGGGTACGGCAGCAGCCACACCGACACCCTGTCCCAGTCGGTGACCGTGCCGGCCGGCTGTTCCAGCTACACGCTGTCGTTCTGGCTGCACGTGGACACCGCCGAGACCACCGGCTCCACCGCGTACGACAAGCTGACCGTGCAGGTGGGTTCGACCACGCTGGCGACGTACTCGAACCTGAACGCCGCCTCCGGCTACGCCCAGCGCACGTTCAGCGTGGCCGGGTTCGCGGGCCAGACGGTGACGCTGAAGTTCGCCGGCACCGAGGACTCGTCGTTGCAGACCAGCTTCGTGATCGACGACGTGACGCTCCAGGCCAGCTGAGGGATGTCGGGTGGGGGTGGCGGTCACACCGCTCCCATCCGACATCTGGTCATGGCCATCGATCTCTGGTAGAAATCTTTCAAGGCCGGCCCCTGATTCGCAGAATTCCGCCCCTCACGCGAACGGGAGTGCCATGTCACCCGACCGATCCACCCCGCGCCGCCGCGTGCTCACGCTGCTGGTGGCCACCCTGGCGACGCTCTGTGCCACGTTCGGCCTGGCCGCGCCGGCCTTCGCGATCAGTCACTCCAGCGCCACCTCGCAGCTGCGCGCCGCCGGCATCTCCTGGACCTCCAGCGGCAACTGCAGCGACCGCAACGTGGCCACCTGCACCTCGTTCGACGGGGTTCGGCAGGCCACCATCGACGGCATCATCACCTTCAAGCGGGCCAGCGGCTGCGCCGTCACCGTCACCGCCGGCACCGAGGTCGGGCACGCCGGAGGCACGTACAGCCACTGGAACGGCTACAAGCTCGACATCGCGCTGAGCACCTGCATCCAGAACTACATCTCGGCGAACTACACCTATGTCGGTTACATCTCCGGCTTCGGTTACCAGTACCGGGCCGCCTCGGGCAACCTCTACACCAAGGAGGGCAGCCACTGGGACATCCTCTTCTACAGCTGCGGCGGCTGCTGAGCGACGGATGTCGAGCCGGTGCGCGGATGGAGCTGGCCGCGTAACCGAGGACGGGCCGCCGCCGGATGCTCCCGGCGGCGGCCCGTCGCGTCTGCGGTCAGGGGAGTTGCGGGTAGAGCGCGGCGACCCCGCCGGCGAGCCCGCCCTGCACCTGCCGGCTGATGTCGTCGGAGACGATCTCGTACGCGTCGGCCTCGATGCCGTCGACGGCGAGCCGGGCGATCACCGCCGGGTCCGACTTGGCGCCCGTGATGGTCGCGGCCATGTCGGTGTCCATGTAACCGACGTGCAGGCCGGCGACCCGGACGCCCCGCTCGGCGAGCTGGAGACGCAGCGCGTTGGTCATCGCCCACTCGGCGGACTTCGCGGCGCCGTACGCCCCGTGCAGGGGGAAATTCACCCAGGACAGCACGGAGAGCACGTTGAGGACCGTGCCGCCGCCGTTGCCGGCGATGACGGGGGCGAAGGACCGGATCATCGACAGGTTGCCGAGGTAGTGGGTCTCCAGCTCCAGCCGGATCAGGTCCAGGTCGCCGTCGAGGAGGTCCGCCCGGCTGTCGATGCCGGCGTTGTTGACCAGGAGGTTCACGTCCCCGGCCAGCTCGGCGGCGGCGGCCACCGACGCGGGGTCGGTGATGTCCAGCCGGACCGGCGTCACGCCGGGCAGGTCGACGCTGTCGGGGTTGCGGGCGCCGGCGTAGACCGTCGCGCCCCGGGAGACGAGTTCGGCGGCCAGGTGCCGGCCGAAACCCCGGTTGGCGCCGGTGACGAGGGCGGTGCTTCCAGCGATCTTCATGGGGTTGCTCCAGGTTCGTGGCGGGGCGTGTCGCACGGAACGCTATCCGGCTGGCTTCTGTTAGGCAAAGTCAGCTAGGTCGCGCGCCGGGCGCACGGGAATCGGGAATACGACCCGGAGGCGCACGCGTGTACGCCGGTGGCGGCTCGTATCCTTTGCGCGAACCTCCGCACGAGCCGAGAAGGGGAGACGGTGTGAGCAACCAGGCCGAGACGTTGGAGTTCCAGGCCGAGGCGCGTCAGCTCCTGCAGCTGGTCGTCCACTCGATCTACTCGAACAAGGACGTCTTCCTGCGGGAACTCATCTCGAACGCGTCCGACGCCCTGGACAAGCTGCGGCTGGCGACGCTCGTCGACAAGGATCTCGTCGCCGACACCGACGACCTCCACGTCGCCATCGAGGTCGACCGGGACGCCCGCACGCTGACCGTGCGGGACAACGGCGTCGGGATGAACCGCGACGAGGTGGTCCGGCTGATCGGCACCATCGCCAAGTCCGGCACCGCCGAGCTGCTTCGCCAGCTGCGCGAGTCCGCCGACGCCCGCGCCTCGCAGGAGCTGATCGGGCAGTTCGGCGTCGGCTTCTACGCCGCGTTCATGGTCGCCGACCGGGTCACCCTGCTGACCCGCAAGGCAGGCGAGACCGGCGGCACCCGCTGGGAGTCCGCCGGCGAGGGCACCTACTCCGTCGAGGCCGTCGACGACGCGCCGCAGGGCACCTCGGTGACCCTGCACCTCAAGCCGGCCGACACCGAGGACAACCTGCACGATTACACCGCCGAGTGGACGGTCCGCGAGATCGTCAAGCGCTACTCCGACTTCATCGCCTGGCCGATCCGGATGACCGTCGAACGTGCGGGCGCCGAGGGCGAGGCGGCCACCAGCGAGGTGCAGACCCTCAACTCGATGAAGGCGCTCTGGGCGCGCCCCCGCGACGAGGTCGACGCCGCCGAGTACAACGAGTTCTACAAGCACGTCAGCCACGACTGGGCGGACCCGCTCGAGGTCGTGCACATGAAGGGCGAGGGCACCTTCGAGTACGAGGCGCTGCTGTTCCTGCCCAGCCACGCCCCACTCGACATGTTCTCCCCGCAGGGCCGCCGCGGCGTCCAGCTCTACGTCAAGCGCGTGTTCATCATGGACGACTGCGAGGCGCTGGTCCCGACATACCTGCGCTTCGTCAAGGGCGTCGTCGACGCGCACGACCTGTCGCTGAACATCTCCCGCGAGATCCTCCAGCAGGACCGGCAGATCCAGATCGTCCGCCGCCGCCTGGTCCGTAAGGTGCTCGCCACGGTCAAGGACCTGAAGGCCAACCACCCCGAGCGCTACCGCACCTTCTGGACCGAGTTCGGCGCGGTGGTCAAGGAGGGGTTGCTCGACGACACCGACAACCGCGACACCCTGCTGGAGATCCTGTCGGTCGCCTCCACCCACGACGCGGCGGAGCCCACCGACCTGGCCGGCTACGTCTCGCGGATGAAGGACGGCCAGACCGACATCTGGTACGCCACCGGCGACTCCCGGGCCACCATCGAGAACTCCCCGCACCTGGAGGCGTTCCGGGCCAAGGGTCACGAGGTGCTGCTGCTCACCGACCCGGTCGACGAGGTGTGGGTCGAGCGGGTCGGCGAGTACGACGGCCGGCCGCTGCGCTCGATCGCCAAGGGCCAGGTCGACCTGGACACCGACGAGGAGAAGCAGCAGGCCGAGGCCGAGCGCGAGCAGCAGCGGCAGGAGTTCGGCGCGCTGGTGCAGTGGCTCGGCACGACCCTCGCCGACAGTGTCCGGGAGGTCCGGCTGTCGTCGCGGCTGACCACCTCACCGGCCTGTGTGGTGGGCGACGCGCACGACCTCACGCCGACGCTGGAGAAGATGTACCGGGCGATGGGGCACGAGGTCCCCACGACCAAGCGGATCCTGGAGATCAATCCTGGTCACCCGCTGGTCACCGGGCTGCGCAAGGCCCACGAGCAGGGCGACTCCTCGGAGGCGCTGACCGAGACCGCCGAGCTGCTGTACGGCCTGGCGGTCCTCGCCGAGGGCGGTGAGCTGGCCGATCCGGCCCGCTTCACCCGTACGCTCGCGGACCGGCTGGCGCGCACCCTCTGATCACCCCCGGCCGGCGGACCCCGATCCGGGGGTCCGTCGGCCGGTTGGCAGGTGGACGTCGGACCTGATCGGAAACGGTCCATCATGGTCGGTGCACAGGTGGACGTCGTCCGCAACCGCTGGCCGGGACGCCCCGCGTGGGCCGGTGAACAACTTCACAAGCGGTGGGCGACCGTCACCGACCGTGCCTACCGTCGGTCGGGTCCACCACCGTGGACGCCGCGACCGGCAACGCCAAATCCTGCCCCCGGTCGTCGGAAACAGAACCCGGGCAGGAGCGGGGGACCCAACGTTCCTCGGTGCATGTCACCTCGGGGTGAAGCCGCCACCGTGCGGCCGGGCTCCTCGGCCCGAACCCGACAGCTCACCTCGCCGGCGTGGAGGAACGAACCATGACGTCTGCGTACACCCCCCGTCATCGACGGGTCACCACCCGCCGCGTCGCCGTCGGCACCCTGGCCGTCGGCGCGGTCACCGGCGCCGTCGCCCTCTTCGGCCCGGCGGCTCCGGCCCAGGCCGGCGTCAACTGGGACGCGGTCGCCCAGTGCGAGTCCGGCGGCAACTGGAAGATCAACACCGGCAACGGCTACTACGGCGGGTTGCAGTTCTCCCAGGGCACCTGGGCCGGCTACGGCGGCACGAAGTACGCCGCCCGCGCCGACCTGGCCAGCCGCGGGGAGCAGATCGCGATCGCCGAGAAGGTGCTCGACGGGCAGGGCATCGGCGCGTGGCCGACCTGCGGCCGCAAGGGCGGCTCGTCGGGCGGCTCCGCCACGAAGTCGACCACGTCCACCGCGAAGCCCTCGACAAAGTCGTCCACCGGCTCGTCGAAGTCCACCGCCGGCAAGGAGCGGTCGTCGCGGGGCGACCAGCCGGCGACCCGTAGTCACGAGCGGACCGCCCCGGCGGCCAGCGGCGACACGTACGTGGTCAAGCCGGGCGACACCCTGTCGGAGATCGCCGAGCGGCACCGCCAGGCCGGCGGTTGGCAGGCCCTGTACGAGCGCAACCGGCAGCTGGTCGGCGCCGACCCGGGGCTGATTCTCCCGGGCCAGCGACTCGCTCTCTGACGCTCGACAGACGAACGCTCGGCCGGGTCACCGGCCGAGCGTTCGTTCGTCTGCTGGTCTCCGCGCGGTACGCGTCACGCTGCCGAGGCGGCCTTCCTGGGCTCACGGCGCGCCGCCGCCTCGCCGTTCCAGCCCCAGCGCGGTGCCGGCGCGGCCGCCCAGCCGGTGCCGGCGGCGTCACCGTCGACGGTCATCTCGGCCGAGTCGGGGGTGCTGCGGGCCAGCCGCACCGACTGCTCGGCGCTCGTGCGGGCCGCGCACGGCCAGGCCTGGCCGGCGCACTGGAGATTGCGGCAGTGCCCCTCGTCGTCGGGCTCGTGGGCCTCGAGCACGTCGACCGCGAGCTGCCAGAGCAGCGGGTCGGTCACGTCGTGCGGGCGTTCGGCGCGGCGGCTCGATCGGTTGCTGGTGTCGTCGGACATGTGCCCCCCTCGTCAGGCTGTACCCCACAAGGGTCACCCGTCGGCCGCCGGCTAAACCGCCGACCTGCTGTGATGTGTCTCCTGTCGCAACTGGGCGCGTGGACACCGCACGCAGATCGGTCAATCCGGCAGCAGCGGTATCTCGACACCCGGCTCCCGGCCGAGCAGGACCGCACGGGTGAGCGCCGTCGAGCCGAACCGGTCGCGGACCGCGTCGACCGCGGCGTCCAACTGTGCGCCCGGGTCGCGGTGGAACGGCAACTCCGGCTGGACCGGACTATCGTCCAGGTTGCCCACCGACACACCGATCAGCGTGACACCACGACCGTCGATCTCGGACCGGGCCGCCCGCAGCAACGCGCGCGCCGCGGCGAGCAGCGGCGTCGTGTCCGCGGTCGCCTTGCCGATGGTGTGCGAGCGGGTCGCCCGGCTGTAGTCGCCGAAGCGCAACCGCAGCACCACGGTGCGACCGGACCGCCCGGCCGCGCGCATCCGGCGGGTGACCCGGTCGACCAGACCGGCGAGGATGGCGTCCAGTTCCGCCGGGGCGTGCGGAGTACGACTCAACGCGTGTTGGGCACCCATCGAGCCGCGTCGGCGACCGACCTGCACCGCGCGTGGGTCACGGTTGTGTGCCAGCGAGTGCAGGTGCCGACCGGCACCGGACCCGAGCAGCGACACCAGCGCGGCCTCACCGAGCCGGGCCACGTCGCCGACGGTACGGATCCGGTGCTCCCGCAGCTTCGCGGAGGTGACCGGGCCGACGCCCCACAACCGTTCGACCGGGAGGGGGTGCAGGAACGCCACCTCGGCATCCGGTGCGACCACCAGCAGGCCGTCCGGTTTCGCCACCCCGCTGGCCACCTTGGCCAGGAACTTCGTGCGGGCCACACCCACCGTGATCGGAAGGTGGACCCGTTCACGGACCTCCTGACGCAGTCGCGCCGCGATGTCGGCCGGTGACCCGGCCAACCGCCGCAGGCCGCCCACGTCCAGGAACGCCTCGTCGATGGAGATCCCCTCGACCAGCGGAGTGGTCTGCCGGAAGACCTCGAAGACCGCGCGGCTCGCCGCCGTGTACGCCGACATCCGAGGCGGCACCACGATCGCGTCCGGACACAGCCGGCGTGCCTGCTGGCCGCCCATCGCGCTGCGGACGCCCCGCGCCTTCGCCTCGTAGCTGGCCGCGAGGACCACGCCCCCGCCGACGATCACCGGCCGGCCGCGCAGGCGTGGATCGTCGCGCTGCTCGACCGACGCGTAGAAGGCGTCCAGGTCGGCGTGCAGGATGCTGGCACCGGGCGACACGTACACATGTTCGCACGGCATCCGGTGGTCGCGGCAGTGACCTGGGCGAACATGGCGTCAGTCGAGGCAGAACTCGTTGCCCTCCGGGTCGGCCATGACGAGGTGACCGGCACCCAGCGGCGGAGCGGGCTCGTGGCGACTGAGCTGGGTGGCGCCGTGCGCGGCGAGCCGTTCGGCTTCCTTCTCCAGGGCCGCCATCCGCTCGTCACCCTCCAGTCCGGGTGCGGCCCGCACATCGATGTGTACGCGATTCTTGACCTGCTTGGGCTCGGGGACCCGTTGGAAGAACAGCCGTGGTCGCGAACCCTCGGGGTCGACCACCGCCGATGCGTCGTTGCGGTGCTCCGGCGGCACCCCCATCGCGTCGAGCGCCTGCTCCCAGGACTCGAAGTTCCCGGGCGGGTCCTGCACCTGGTAGCCGAGTGCCTCGGCCCAGAACGCCGCCAACGCGGCGGGGTCGGCGCAGTCGAGGGTGATCTGTATGTCGCGGGCCATGTCAGCTCCCTGTCTCGTGATCCTGGTCGGTCATGGGCCAGCCTCTCGTGGATAGCGGAGAGTTCTGTTCCGCAATCTGTGTAACGATCGGTGCGTGACCGTCGAGGCGACGACCGAGCGGGTGTTGCGGTTGCTGGCGCTGCTTCAGCAGCGGCCATCCTGGACGGCTCGGGACCTTACCGCCGAACTCGGTGTCACCGACCGTTGTGTTCGCCGTGACGTGCAGCGACTGCGCGCGCTGGGCTACCCCGTGCACGCGGTGCCGGGCGTCGGTGGTGGCTACCAGCTCGGTGCGGGCACCCGCCTGCCACCGTTGCTCCTCGACGACGAGGAGGCGATCGCGACGGCGGTCTCGCTGCGCCTCGCCTCGGGCGGCACGATCGCCGGCGCGCGCGAGGCGGCCCTGCGGGCCCTCACGAAGCTCGACCAGGTCATGCCGGCACGGTTACGCGCCGAGGTACGGGCGGTGCACGGGTTCCACGGAGACGCTCATGGGTCCGGTGGCCGAAGTCGACGCCGAGGTGCTGGTGACGCTGGCCCGGGCCTGCCGCGATGCCGTACGGGTGCGCTTCACCTACGAGACACGCAACGGTGGGCGACACGAGCGGACGGTCGAGCCGGTCCGGATGGTCACGACAGGTCGCCGCTGGTACCTGATGGCCTGGGACGTGGACCGCGACGACTGGCGGACGTTCCGCCTGGACCGGATGGCTACCGCTGTCGCGACGACCTGGCGTTTTCGGGCGCGCGAGCATCCGGACCCGGTCGCCTTCGTGCAGCGGGCCGTGACCGAGGCGTCGTACCGCTATCTCGCCCGGGCACGCGTGCGTGCGACGGTCGACCAGGTGCGGAAGCTGGTGCCGCCCCAGGTGGGGCGGGTCGAGGACGACCGCGACGGGTGGTGCGTGCTGATCGTCGGCGGGGAGCGCCTGGACTGGCTCGCCGCGCACCTCGCCCGTCTGAGTTACGAGGTGGAGGTGGTGGAGCCTCCGGAGTTGCGCGACGCGGCAGCCCTGCTCGCCCGTCGGCTCGCGGCGATGGTCGGCACGGCGTCACAAGGACAGCGTGTAGTGACGCAGCGACACCGCGCTGCCGTCCGGTGCTGTCCACGGCGCGGTGCTGCTCCCGGTGTACCGCCACCCGGCGCGCTCGTAGAGGGCCACCGCCGCGGCGTCGTCAGACGTCACCTCCAGCACCAGGTCGGTCCCACGCGCGCTCGCCCACTCGCGAACCCGGTCCAGCAAGGCACCGCCCAGCGCCAACCCTCTGGCGCTTGGCACCACGAAGAGGCGCGCCACCCGGCCCCGGGTGGCCACCACGTGCCCCACCACCTGGCCGTCCGAATCGACAGCCGCCAGAGAGTACGCGGGCAGCCATCCCTCGTCGGCGCGCAGCGCGTCGACGAGGGTGGCCTCCACCGGTACGCGGTCGCCGTTCCCATCGTCGCCGGCCTTGGCGAACGCGGCGGCGTGCACCGCCCGGATGGCGTCGACGTCAGCGGGGGTCTCACGTCTGATCAGCATCGCGCCACGATACGGGCGCCGCCGGCAGCGGTTCCAGGCGTCTACCGGTGGGCTCGTCAGAAGCATGGCCGCCCGGACCAGAGGGCCGCGCCCGGTACCGCCGCCGTCAGCCGACGGCGGTGGCCGACGGCGGGGCGCTGCCGCCTCGGGGCGCCTCCAGGGTCATCAGCCGGATGATCTCCTTCTGGTCGGCGGGGGAGGGCAGCCCCCATTCCGGCCGGTACCCGTACACCTCGTGCAGTGGGCTGGAGCCGGTGCGGCCGTCCAGGATCTCCACGGCATCCGTGTCGATCAGGCTGGGGTGTTCGACGCCGCAGGCCTCGGCGACCTTGGTCAGGTCCCGGCGCAACGTCGCCAGGTAGTTGGCTGCCCGGACGGACTTGAGCGCCGGGTCGAGGCCCCGGGCCAGCCAGGAGTTCTGGGTCGCCACCCCGGTGGGGCAGGTGTCGGTGTGGCACTTCTGCGCCTGGATGCAGCCGATCGACAGCATCGCCTCCCGGCCCACGTTGACCATGTCGCAGCCGAGTGCGAAGGCGACGATGGCATTGTCCGGCAGACCGAGTTTGCCGCTGCCGACGAACACCACCTGTTCGTGCAGGTCGTGCTCGGCGAAGACCTTGTAGACCCGGGAGAAGCCCTGCTGGAACGGTAGTGACACCGAGTCAGTGAAGATCAGTGGCGCGGCGCCGGTGCCCCCCTCGCCGCCGTCGACAGTCACGAAGTCGACGCCCCGACCCGTGTCCCGCATCAGGCCGGCCAGCTCCTGCCAGAAGCTCAGGTCGCCGACCGCCGACTTGATGCCGACCGGCAGGCCGGTCTCGGCGGCCAGCAACTCCACCCAGTCCAGCAGACTGTCGCAGTCGGAGAACTCGGCGTGCCGCGACGGGCTCACGCAGTCCTGCCCGGCCGGGATGCCACGGGTGGCGGCGATCTCGGCGGAGACCTTCGCCCCGGGCAGCAGTCCACCGAGGCTCGGCTTCGCGCCCTGGCTCAGCTTGATCTCCAACGCGCGCACGGGGGCCTCGGCGACCAGCTCCTTCAGCCGGTCGAGGCTGAACCGGCCGTGTTCGTCGCGGCAGCCGAAGTACGCCGTCCCGAGCTGGAAGACCAGCTCACCGCCGTTGCGGTGGTACGGCGACAGGCCGCCCTCGCCGGTGTTCTGAAGGCACCCGGCGAGGGCCGCGCCCTTGTTCAACGCACTGATGGCGTTGCCCGAGAGCGAGCCGAAGCTCATCCCGGAGATGTTGACCACCGACTCCGGCCGGAAGGCGCGCGCCCGTCCCCGGGCCGCGCCGAGCACCTTCGCGCACGGCAGCCGTACGTCGTGCCCGGCCGTCGGGGACGACGGTGGCACGGCCCGGCCGAACGTCCGGTGCTTGATGATCGGGTAGCCGGGCGTGTACTCGATGTCGTTGTCCGTACCGAAGCCGAAGTAGTTGTTCTCCTGCTTGGCCGAGGCGTAGACCCAGCGGCGCTGGTCCCGGGTGAACGGGCGTTCCTCGTTGTTGCCGGCCACGATGTACTGCCGCAGCTCCGGCCCGATCGCCTCCAGCAGGTACCGCGCCCGGCCGAGCACCGGGAAGTTGCGCAGCAGCGCGTGGTCGCGCTGGATCAGGTCGCGCGCGGCGAGAGCCGCGACGGCGGCGGCGACGGCAGGTACGGCTCGACGGGCCCAAGTCATGCCGGGCAACCTTTCCGCCGGGGCCACCTGCCAAACCGGCCAGCCGGCGACATCGCGCTGCTCAGGCCGCCGGCTGGGTGATGTTGACGAGCCAGGCGATCCCGTACGCGTCGACACACATGCCGTACTCGTCGCCCCACATCTGCTTCTCCAGAGGCGTCGTCACCGAACCCGTAACGGACAGTTGCTCCCAGTACCCGCGCAGCTCGGCCGCGTCGTCACCGCTCAGGCTGATCGCGATGTTGGTGCCGGGAACGTGGTCCATGCCGGGCGCGGTGTCCGAGGCCATCAGGACGAAGCCGCTCGTGCTCTCGATCATCGCATGCATGATCTGGTCGGCCAGATCAGGCTCGGCAGCGCCGAACTCGCCGAACGTCATCATCGTCAGCTTTCCGCCGAACACGCGATGGTAGAACTCCATCGCTTCCCGGGCCGTGCCTGGGAAGTTGAGGTACGGGTTGAGTCGTGACTGCACAGCACCCTCCTTCGCCCTGGTCGGCATCATCGTGGCAGGCCGTGAGGGGGTGGACAACGAGGCGCGCTGGTGCCGCGTCGGAGGCGGCGCGGAACAATCCTGGCCGCCTCCGACCGAAGGTCAGTGGCGCTTGAACGACTGGCGGACCATGCCGCCGACGATCACACACCAGGTGCTCGTGCTGAGCTTGCCGTCGCGGGGCAGCCCGTGCAGCGCCTGCACGTCCTGCACGGCCCTGCGGGTGGCGTGGTCGTACAGCCCGGTGGCGGTGACCGCGTACCCCTTGGTGGCGAGGATTTCCTGGACGGCCGTGACCGGCGCGCCGGCGGCGTGCTGGTCCAACTCCGGCGCCAGGGTCTCCCAGGTGGGCGTGGTGAGCGTGGCGTCCACGTCGACCGCGATGCTGTTGCGGGCCTGCCAGTCCTGCACGGCGGCCACGGTCGCGGCGTCGAACGTCCCGCTGACCGTCACCGCGTAGCCCCGGAAGGCGAGCAGGTGCTGCACCACCCGGACCGACGGCGAGTTGACGAACCGCCACAGGTCCGGCCAGCGGCGCGCCGGCACATCACCGAGCGTGGTGCCCAGGGCGGTGTGCACCCGCCGCCGCAGCTCCGGGAACTGCCGGTAGAAGGCCGCGCCCGGGCACTCGGTGGTGCGGAAGTCCCAGTGGCCGAAGATGTCGTACGCGTGCAGGCCGTACTGCCGGCAGATCGCGACGCAGAGGTCGACCAGGGAGTCGGTCAGCGCCCGCGGCGGGGTCTCGGTGACGTAGGTGCCCTCGTTCTCGATGCCGATGGCCCGGCCGTTCTCGCCCGGACAGTGCGCCGCGATCATCTGGCGGTCGCCGGCTTCGAGGCGTTCCAGGCTGCCCCTGCGGCCCTCCAGCACGTAGCCGCCCCGGCTCACCGTGAAGTGCTGGCCGGTGTCGGACCAGCCGTTGCCGTCCATGTGCAGGTCCTGGCAGTCGTGGGCCAGCTTGACCGCCTGGTCGCGGGAGTAGTCGGTGACGTTCGGGAACGCCATGTGGTGCACGATGATCTTGTTGGTGGCGATGGCGCTGACCGACAGCGGGTCCGCCGGTGGGCGGGCGCCCCACTCGTCGCAACTGATGATCCAGTCCAGGTCCGTGCCGGGGGCGGCCTGCGCCGCGCCGGCGAAGGCGAGTTCGCTTCCGACGACGGCGACCGTGGCCGCGCCGAGACCGGCGCGCAGCAGCGTCCGGCGGTCCACTTCGGAATGGTCGACGTGCATTGACATCTCCTCCTGCGGCCGACGGCGGGGGATGAAAAGTAGCTCCAGTGGCCGCACGTATCACGGAGATTATTGCCAAAAGTCGCCGCCGCGCTAGGGCCGCTCGGAGTTTCCTCGGGCGCTGATGGGGGTAGGTCGGGGCGGACTGTCCGCGCTGCCCCTAAGGAATGACCATATGAGTGACAACGTCAGCGATGCGGTGGGCGACGCCCTTCGCTCGGTGATGCTCTTCCTGCCCAAGGCCGTCGCCTTCCTGGCGATCCTGGTGGCCGGATGGCTGATCGCCAAGGCCGTGCTGAAGATCGTGGCGAAGGTCCTCGAACGGGTGGGCTTCGACCGCGCCGTCGAGCGCGGCGGCATCCGCCGGGCCCTCAACCGCTCCCGGTACGACGCCAGCGACATCGTCGCGAAGCTCGTCTACTACGCGGTACTGCTGCTCACCCTCCAGCTCGCCTTCGGCATCTGGGGGCCCAACCCGATCTCCGACCTCATCACCGCAGTCGTCGCGTGGTTGCCCCGCGCCTTCGTCGCGATCGTCATCGTCGTGGTCGCCGCCGCCATCGCCAACGCCGTCAAGGACATCATCGGTGGCGCGCTCGGCGGCCTGTCCTACGGCCGGGTGCTGGCCGGTACCGCCTCGGTGTTCATCCTCGGCCTGGGCGTCATCGCCGCGCTGAACCAGATCGGCGTGGCCACCGCCGTCACCACGCCGGTGCTGATCGCCGTGCTGGCCACGATCGGCGGCATCCTCGTCGTCGGGGTCGGCGGTGGTCTCATCCGGCCGATGCAGAACCGCTGGGAGTCGTGGCTGACCCGCGCCGAGCAGGAGTCGCAGCTCATCGCCACGCACACCCGCGCCTACCGGGCCGCCCGCGCCGACGCCGAAGCCGAAGCCGCCCGTGCCGAGACCGAAGCGGCCCGCGCCAAGGCCGAGACCGAGGCGGCCCGCTCGACCGCCGCCCGCGCCGACGCGGACAGCACGCCGGTCACGACCCTCCCCTCCGACGCGGATGCCACGCAGCTGTCGACCTGGCCGTCCGAGGCGGACGCCACGCAGGTGACGACCCGTCCGTCCGACCCCGAGGTGACGCAGGTGGTCACCCGCCCGTCCGACCCGGAGGCCACCCAGGTCGTGACCCGGCCGTCCGACCCGGACGCCACGCAGGTGGTGCGGTCGTCGACCGACGACACCACCCAGTTCGTCGTCCGGGAGACGTCCGTCGACGCCGCTCCGACCCGGGAGGCCACTGACGACACGACGCAGGTGGTGGGTCCCCACCGGGACGCCGGCACGACCCAGGTGATCGGCGGTGGCACCGGCGGGGTTCCCGCTCAGCGCACCAGCGACGACAGCGAGACCACGACGGTCATCCCGCCGGCGGACCCCGACCGGCGCTGAATCGCTGCGGAACGAGCGGGGGCGTGATCCACCTGGATCACGCCCCCGCTCCCGTTGCACCGAAAGCGCTGGCCGGCGTCGACGCGGCCGGTCTACCATCGCCGACATGACCTGGCGACATTGATCCAGCGCCGTAGGCCCGACCCGTGGGCCGCCACGGGCACCGCACGTCCGGTGTCCGTCTCCACGTCCACGGGAAGGCCTCATGACCCACCTCGCCTCGCGCGTGCCCGACCCGGCGGTGCGCCGACTCTCGGCGACCCGCTACGGGTGCTGTGCCTCGCCCTGCTGGTGACCGCCGCCGGGTATGCGCTCTGGGCGCTGCTCCCGTCGTATCCGGCCTTCGCGGTCGGGTTCCTGCTCTGGGGCGCCGGTGGGGCGTTGGTCTCCGGCGCGCTGGAGGCGCTGGTCTGGACCGAGCTGGCCCGGCTCGACGTCGTCGACAGGTACGCCCGGGTGCTCGGCCGAGCGCGGACGGCGGGTGTGCTGGGCGTGGTGGTCACCGGGGTGCTGCCCGGTCCGGTGTTCGACTCCGGCGGCTCCCCGGCGGTCGGCGCCGGCAGCGTGCTCGCCGGCCTGCTCGCCGCGCTCGTCGCGACCCGGTTCCCCGAGCACCGCCCGCCGCCCGGCGACCACCTGCCCGATTCGGCAGGACCCGACGACGACGGCGACATGACCTGGTGGGACACGCTGCGGGCCGGCGTGACGCAGGTCCGGACGCGACCACCCGTACGGTCCGCCGTCCTGCTGGTCGCCGTGGCGCTGGCCGGGGGCGCGCTCGTCCGGCATTCGGCCGGGTTCGTGCTGCTGGGTCGCCGCCGGCGCGCCGCGACCGTGAGCAGCGGCGTCGCCGCCGCCGGCACGCGCGGCCCGGGCTGAGGCGCGGCATGGGCGTGTCCTGCCGGCGGCGCCGCCGTTACGACTGCTCGCCGTCGACGTAGACCCAGCGGCCGTCCTCGCGGAGGAACCGGCTGCGCTCGGTCAGCGTGCCCGGCCGACCGGCGTCGCGGTAGTGGGCGTGGAACGTCACGGTCCCGGTGGCGTCGAGCAGGCCCCCGCGTTCGGTGTCGACGATCTCCAGCCGGGTCCAGCGTTGACCCCGGTCCAGCTCCAGCCGCTCTGGCCGGGTCGAGGAGTGCCAACTGTCCAGCAGGTACGCGGTGTCGCCGAGGGCGAAGGCGCTGAACCGGGAGCGCATCAGCGCCTCGGCGGTCGACGCCTGGGTGCTGCCGTCGTGGATGGGGGAGCAGCAGTCGTCGTACGCCCGGCCGGAGCCGCACGGGCAGGTACGTCCCGTCGTCGCGTTCGCCCGCCGGCGTGCCGAACCCTTGCCCACGCCGTCATCCTGCCGCACCGCAGGGCGGTCTCGGCGGCCGGCCGTCACCTTTCCAGCGCCACCGGCAGGGGCACCGGCCGTTTGGCGACCCGGTGAATCCGACGAGACCGGGTGCGCACCCAGGTCGAGCAGTGTGGCCCCGGTCCGCGCGGTGGCCGCGCGCAGCGCCGCGTTGAGCGCCAGCATCCGGCCCCGTAGCGGCCTGGCCAGCGGCATCACCGGCGCCGGGTCCGGCATCGTGAAGGTCAGCACGGTGGCGCCCTGGCCGACCAGCGCCCGCTGCATCGCCGCGACGTCCTCGGCGACCTGGTCCGCATCGAAGGAGGGACGCAGGACGTCGTTCCCTGCTCGTCGGCCCGCCGAGCGGTGGTCGGCGGACAGTTACGGTCGTCTTGGCCGTTCAGAGCCAGTTGGAGCGGCGGAACAGCCGGTAGAGGGCGAGCGCGGCCACCGCCATCAGGGCCAGTGCGCCCGCGTACCCGTAGCGCCAGGCCAGTTCGGGCATGTGGTCGAAGTTCATGCCGTAGACGCCGGCGATGCCGGTCTGGGTCGCGGCGATGGCGGCCCACGCGGCGATCTTGCGCATGTCGTTGTTCTGGTCGACGCCGAGCTGCGCCAGACGGGACTGGACGATCGAGGTGAGCAGGTCGTCGTACGCGGCCACCTTGTCCACGGCCCGACCCAGTCGACCGTCCACGTGCACGAACCAGCGGTGCAGGGCGCGCGGCGGTCCGTCACCGGTCGGGTCGAGCAGCGTGCGCAGGGGCGTCTGGAGGGGGAGCACCGCTCGCTTGAACTCCACCACCTCGCGCTTGAGCTGGTAGATGTGCTGGATGTCGGCCGATCGGTCCCGGGCGAAGACCGCCTCCTCGACGCGCTCCAGGTCGCGCTCCACATGCCCGGCCACCTCCAGGTACGTGTCGACCATGCGGGCGCAGACCGCGTACGCCACCGCCCAGGGCCCGGCGGCCAGCAGCGCGGGCCGCCGCTCGATGTCGGCGCGGACGTCGCGCAATGCTCCGGCGGCACCGTGCCGCACGGTGACGGCGAACCGGTCACCGAGCAGCACCATCACGTCACCCGTGTCGATCACCTCGGAGGTGTCGGTCAGCTCGGCGTGCTCGACGTACCCGGCGGTGCGCAGCACCAGCAGGGTGACCGGCCCGTGTCGCTGCACGGTGGGCCGGTGCCCGTCGGCGAGCGCCTGCTCGACGGTCAGCTCGTCCAACCCGAAGGTGCGGCCCACGGCGGCGAGCACGGCCGGCCCCGGCTCGTGCAGTCCCAGCCACACGAACGCGTCGCGGCTCCGCCGGGCGCGGGCGTACGCGTCGTCGTAGTGCGGTCGGCCCGGCTCCCGTCGACCGTTGACGTAGACGGCGCAGTCGACCACAGCATCCGGGTTGGACCGGCGGGGTGTGGGAGTGTCCCCGTCGGGACGGCCGAGCAGTCGACGGGCCAGGGCGCGTACGCCCCGACCGGCCCGGTCCCGTACCGCTCGCTGATCCACGACGCGCCCCCTCCCGTGCACCGACGCGGCCACGGTGCTCGCAGGGCATGGTGCCACCGGAACGCTCGGCCACCTTCGTGGGGGCGGATGTGGTCGTGATCGGTATACCTCAGAGTCATATTCATTCCTCTGAGGTATACCGCTCACCAGCACATCGGCATGGTGGACAGCCGAAGCGGACGACCGGGCGCCGACCGCCCCGGACCCAGCCCCTCAGGCGGTGCGGGTGGCGAAGACGACGATGTTGTCCACGTAGTTGCCGGTCGCGTCGTCGAACCGGCCGCCGCAGGTGATCAGGCGCAGCCCGGCGACGTCCGCCGGGCCGTAGACCAGGCCGCTGGGGAAGCGGTCCTTGGGGTACGCCTGGACACCGTCCACGGTGAACGTGGTGACCCGCGCGTCGGAACGGGTCACCTGGAGCTCCTGGCCGGCGCGCAGGCGACCGAGGTCGAAGAAGACAGCCGGCCCGGCCGGGGAGTCGACGTGTCCCACCAGGACGGCGTTGCCGGTCTCGCCGGGGCTGACCCCGTGCCGGTACCAGCCGGCGAGGGTCGGTTTGTCCAGCGGGGGGACTTCCAGCACTCCGGCGGCATCCACGCCGACGGCGACGATGTCGGCGCGTACACCGATGGTGGGAATCTGGACCCGGACGGGCGCGGCGCGGGGCAGCGGCGCCAGGTCCGGCGCGGGCCGGGAGTGTGTCGGCGCGACGGCCGGCGGGCGTGGCGGGCGTGCTGGTCCGTCGGTGAGGCCGACCGTGATCAGCCCCAGTCCGGACACGCCGAGCAGGGCGACCACCGCCGCCGCCAGAGTGCGCCGCCGCCACCACACGTGTTCACCTCCGTACGCCGATGGTCGGGGTGCCCGTGCCGGTGTCGCCGGCACGGGCACCCTTCCGCAGGGATGGAGCGGGTCGCCGGTCAGGCGACGATGGATGCTGGACGGCGTCGGCGCAGCAGCAGCACCGCGCCCGCGGCGGCGGTGCCGAGCAGCGTGCCGCCGGCGGCGAGCGCGCCGCTGTCGCGGTCGTTGCCACCGGAGCCGGCGGGCGCGCCGCCGATCGGGGTGACGGTGAAGGTGGCGCTACCCGCCGAGCTGCCGTCGCCGCAGGTCGCGGCCACCGTGTAGGTGCCGAGGGTGAACCCGGCGGTGAACAGTTCGGCGCTGAGCCCGCCGCCCGCGGCGGCCGTGGTGGATCGGACGTTCTCGTCGCGGTTGGGTCCGGTGACCCGGAAGATGACGTCACCGGACTTCGGGTTGCAGGTCGTCGCGGTGAGTACGACGGTTCCTCCGACCGGGGTGGTGGCCGGTGACACGACGGTGTCGGCCAGTGCGGCGCCCGGCAGCAGAAGCGTGCCGAGACCCACGCCGAGTGCCGTCGAGCAGAGTGCTGTTGAGACCTTCATACGCGTCTTCCCTCACTTTTCGTCCGCTGACTGCGTGGGACGTCGTTCGGGTGGCCAACTCCGTGACTAGCACCGGTGTGCCCAACACTAGGTGGGTTGGGACCCCGATCAGGTGAAAATGAGAAATCTTCGTTGCCGTCACGTGTCCACCCGAAGGCGGGTCCTGGTGCAGCCCGACGAGATTGCGCCGATCTTGCACTTTCGGTCGCCGATATGCGTGCCATGCCCGGTATACCGCGACAGGAACTGCAAGATCGCTGGGCAAAGGGGGAGTCGGCCCGATGGTGTGGCAGCGTGGTGCGGGTGACCGACTCCGTCCGGCTCGACGTCGACCTCGCGCTGCTCGGCGGCGGGGGCGCCGCCTCGCTGCTGCTCGCCGCGCTCGACCGGCACGGTGTGCGGGGCCTGCGGATCGCGGTCGTCGACCCGGTCCGTCGGCGCGGCCAGGACCGCACCTGGGCGTTCTGGGGCCATCCCGACACCGACCTGGACCCGCTGCTCAGCGCGAGCTGGCATCAGGTCGCGGTGGTCACGCCCGCCCGGCGCCGCGTCCTGGACCTCACCCCGCTGCGGTACGCCATGCTGCGCTCCGGCCCGGTCTACGACCGGGCTGCCGAGGCCGAGCGTCGGCTGGACGCCACCAGGATCGTCGCCCCGGCCGAGACGGTCACCGACGACGGTGACCGGGTGGTCGTCCGCTGCGGTGACGGGTCGGTCGTGCGGGCCGGCTGGGTGCTCGACTCCCGCCCCCGCCCACCGGCGCGCGCCGGACGGACGACCTGGTTGCAGCACTTCCGGGGCTGGTGGCTGGAGGCCGACCGGCCGGTGTTCGACAGGCGGCGGGCGGTGCTCATGGACTTCCGCACCCCACAGCCGGCCCGGGGCGTCTCCTTCGGGTACGTGCTGCCGGTCCACGACAGGTACGCCCTCGTCGAGTACACCGAGTTCTCGCCCGACCTGCTCACCGACGCCGGGTACGACACGGCGCTGGCCGCCTACCGCGACCTGCTCGGGCTCGACCCGAGCGGGCTGCGCGTCCGCGAGGTCGAGAACGGGGTGATCCCGATGACCGACGCGCCGTTCCCGGCCCGGCCCTCCCCGCGCGTCGTACGCCTCGGCACGGCCGGTGGCGCGACCCGACCCTCGACCGGGTTCACCTTCTCCGCCATGTACCGCCAGGCAGACCAGGTGGCCCGTGCCCTGGCCGCCGGTCGCCCGCCGGTGCCGGCGCCCGCGTACCCGGCCCGGCACCGCTGGATGGACGCCGTGGCGCTGCGGGCGCTCGACCGAGGCGGCGTCGGCGGGCCGGACTTCTTCGACCGGCTCTTCGACCGCAACCCACCCGAGCGGGTCCTACGCTTCCTCGACGGCCGTACCACCCCGGCGGAGGAGATCGCGATCATGAACTCGACCCGACTGCTGCCGATGATGGCCGCCACGGCCGGCGACGCCGCGCACCGCGTCCGCGACCGCCTGCGGCCCGCGCGGCCTGCGCCGGCCATTCCGGCGGCCGTGGTGGGTGGTCAACCCCGGCCACTCGCCGACTCGGAGACCTGACCGGCCCGGTCAGCGCCGGGCCGTCACCGCGTCGCGGATCAACACCCGTAGGTCCTCCATCGGCTCGCAGGCCGTCCCAGTTCCCGTCCACGACGGTCGACTCTGACAGACCGGGCCACGATCGCGCGCACGATTTTCGGCGGGCGCGCCGGCCCCCGAGCGGCCGGCGTACGGTCGCCACCCGGTAGGTTGCCTGCCATGGTGGACGTGGCGGCCGGCAGGGGCGTGCAGATCTGGACCGACGGGGCGTGCAGTGGCAACCCCGGGCCGGGCGGCTGGGGCGCGCTGCTGCGTTACGGCGACCACGAGCGGGAACTGTGCGGCGGCGAGGCCACGCCGACGACCAACAACCGGATGGAGCTGATGGCGGCCATCCAGGCGTTGGAGAGCCTGAACCGGCCGGTCACCGTCGAGCTGCACACCGACAGCACCTACGTGCGCAACGGCATCACGAGTTGGTTGGCGTCGTGGAAACGCAACGGCTGGCGGACCGCCGCGAAGCAGCCGGTGAAGAACGCCGACCTGTGGCAGCGGTTGGAGGCGGCCTGCGAGCGTCACGAGGTCACCTGGCTGTGGGTCAAGGGGCACAACGGTCACCCGGAGAACGAGCGCGCGGACGGTCTGGCCAACAAGGGCATGACCGAGGCACGCGCCGCGCCGGCGACCCGCTAGCCTCGGCGGGTCGCGTCGGGGTGCCCCGGCATGCTCGACCCGCCGCCGCTGCTGCCGGACGAGCCACCGGCGACACCCGAGTTGTCGCCCTCCGTCACGATGTCCGGCCGCTCGTCCGTATCGGCCGGGGCAGGGACCTCGGTGTCCGTCTCGACCTGCACCAACGGCACCTGGCCGTTCTCGTCCTCGCTGTGCTGCGGGTCGCCCGGCAGCTCACCGTCGCGTTTTCGGTAGCCCACGCCGTGCCTCCCGTCGATGCCGGTCCGCGTCGGCAGTGGCTACCCGGCGTCGTCGCCCGCGAAACCTCGCGGAGCGGCTGCCGCCGGTTGGGCGACCCGGGCGACCTGCGGCGCGGCGTTCGGCAGGCGCAGGCTCCGCCGGCGGGTGAACGCGACGGCCGTGGCGAGCACCAGCGCCGCGGACGCCGCCAGGAAGCCGGGGGTGCTGCCGACGTGATCGGTGATCGCTCCGGCGGTGGCCGAGCCGACGGCGAGACCGACCTGTCCGGCTGTCTGCAACCAGCCGTACGCCTCGGCGAGCTGCGGCGTCGGGGTGGACCGGGCCAGGAGTTCGTCGGTGACGGCCAGAAACGGCGCGAGCGCGAGCCCGAAGACCGCCAGCGCGGCGGCCATCTGCGGCACGGTCCGAGGCAGCGCCAGCGCCAGCGAGGTGACGGCCAACGTGCCGACCAGTGTCAGGTAGGCGCCCCCGGGAGTGCCGGGTCGACCTCGGCGGGCCAGCAGCAGGCCACCGGCCAGGCTGCCCACCTGCCACGAACGCCACCGGCGCGGTGGTCACCGCCAGCCCGACCAGGGCGAGCAGGTGGATGACGCCGGTACCGAGCAGCACCGGTCGGTGGCCGAGCCGGCCCAGCAGTCGGCCGACGAAGGGTGCGGTGAGCGCCAGCCCGATCCCGCAGCCGGCGCTTGCCGCACCGGCCGCGGCGAAGCTGCCCGTGTTCTCGTGGCCGAGCAGCACGACGAGGAGCTGACGCATGGCGACCGGTAGGTGCGCCACGGTCATCGACGCGACGAGCAGGACCGCTCGACGGGGCAGTTTGACGACCACGACCTATGCATACCTGAGGAGCTGACCGGCAGCGCACCCGTACCGTCGTCAGCGACGCCGCCCACGGCGGCTCGGAGCGGCGGCGCGCACCGGTGTGAGCGCGAGCGCCGTCCAGTGCGCCGGCCGGGTCAGCGTCCCCGGGAGGTCCGTGCGGGCGTCACCGCGCGCGGCGTCGAGTTGCGCCTGGTGCAGGAACAGCGTGGTCCGTAGGTCCGCGCCGCGCAGGTCGGCCCCACGCAGGTCCGCGCCGGTGACGTCGGCCAGAGCGAGATCCACGCCGCGCAGGTCGGCGCCGATCAGCAGCGCGCCGCGCAGGTTGGCCCGGCGCAGGTCCGTCCGACGCAGGTCGACCCCGAGCAGGTGGGCACCCCGGCGGTCGACGCCCCCGGGAGCGCGCGCCGCATCACTGGCGCGCGACAGCAGCGGGTTGACCCGGGCCCGGTGCGCGTCGACGTCCACGGCTCGCAGGCGCGTCGGATCGGCCGCGGTCAGCCCGGCGATCTCGGCGCGGGCGCGCTCGAGTTCGGCGCGTAGTTCGGCTGACGGGCGCAGCGACACCGCCTCGGTCAGATACCAGAGCAGTTCGTGCAGCGGGCGCAGCACCCGGAACGCCTCGGCCATCGCCGGCAGGGTCTCCGGGGCGTCGCGCCAGTCCTGTCCACCGAAGGTGACCTGCGCGACCTGCTGCCCGGCGCCGAAGCAGTCGAAGACGGCGCAGCCGGCGAACCCGCGCTCCCGCAGGGTGGTGTGGATGCCGCAGCCGTGGTCCGGGCGCAGGTTCGGGCACGCCTGCCCGGCCGGCTTGTCGATGGCGAAGTCGGCCGACGCGGCGAAGGCCGGTACCACGCAGCACAACCCGAAGCAGCGCGCGCAGTCGGCGGCGAGGCGCGTCGACCCCGACGGCTGGGCGGGGTGCGTCGACACGGAAACGGTCCTCCTGGCGGTCGGGGCGGCGACCCCATTGTCCCGGGGGGTGGTCGCCACCGCCCGGGCGGGGGTCACCGTCCGTGCGCGTCGCTGGCCGCCGCGGAGCGAGGATCGGGGGTACGCGGAGCGCCCGGCGGCGGCACCAGCCGGTGGATCTCCCGCTGCCCCTCGCCGTACTTCTGATCGAAGTGTCGGCGCACGGTGGCGGCCGGGGTGGGGTCCTCCTCGACGGGTTCCGCCAGCGCGAACACCGCCGGAGCGCCACCCGGGGCGCGCGGTGGCAGCACGGCCCGCACGGTCAGCGGACCGTTCACCTGGAACCCGCCGCAGTCGACGTAGTGCTGCCCGTCCACGCTGACGTAGGGCACCTGCATGGTGACCACGTCGGAGTCGTCATGGCGCAGCGTCACGGTGACCGACCAGTACCGTTCGAGGTTGACGGTCGCCTGCTCGTGCTCCCACAGCTCCTCGAAACGGGCGTGCACGAACCCGCCCCACGGGCTGTCCATGTCGACCTCGAGCTGGGGCACGTTGAACGACAGCTTCCCGATCGGGAAGAACGAGATCAGCGCCCGAGAGTCCCACTGGTAGAGCTGGATGGACGGGGACGCGTCGTACAGACGGACCTGCAGCCGGTGCCGTAGCCGGGCGTCCAGGGTCTCCTGGAACAGCGTCAGGTGGCGCAGGTTGGTGCGGATCTGGCGTGGCACGTCCACCCGCTGCCGTTCCAACTCCTCCGAGCGTTGCTGGGCTGCCGTGCAGTCCGGGTCGAGCAGGAGCAACTGCACCTGCGCGCCGTTGGCGAGGGCCCTGCGCACCGCTCGCAGCGTCTCCTCGCGGTGCGTGTCCTCCAACAGGATCGTCCAGGTGTCGAGGATGCGCACCCGGCGGGCGCAGCGGTGCAGCCGGGTCACGAACGCGTGCTGGTCGAAGCTCAGGTGCTCCTGCACCCGCGCCCGGCGCGCCTCCTCGAACAGCGGGTCGAAGATGACGTACGAGATGGCGGCGAGGACCACGCTGGAGCCGATGTTGAGCAGCAGGTCGCTGAGGAAGCCGCTGCTGCGCCAGGCGGCGAGCAGCATCACGAACGCGATGCCGAGCAGCGTCCCGCCGACGACGAAGGCACGTCGCTGTCGGCCGCCACCCTCGCCCCGACCTGCCCACTCGGGCATCCGGCCCCCTTTTCCGTCACGGCCCACCGAGATGCGGAGGATACGTGCCGGCTTTGCCGCTCGCCGTCCCGTTCGGGACCGGCAGTTTCGTCGGCTGGACCCGCCGTACCGCTCTTAGGGTGACGGTATCGGAGTCGGGCGAGCGCGGAAGGTGACGGTGTGGACGACGCGGAACGCGAGAAGGCGCTGTTGAACGTTCTCAACACCGAGCACCACGCCCTGCAGACGTCCCGGTCCGGCACGATCGAGGAGGCCACCGGCCGCGCCACCATCTTCCTGTCCGTGCTGTCAGCGGCCCTGATCGGTCTCGGCTTCGCGGCCGGCAACGAGCAGGTGGTCCGGCCCTACCTGGGCGCGGTGCTGCCGATCCTGGTGATCATCGGGATACTGACCTTCCTGCGGCTGGTCGAGACCACCGTGGAGAACTCGGTGGACATGAGGCGGATCCAGCGCATCCGCGCCTACTACCACCACCGTCTCGCCAGCGAGCACGACTTCTTCGCCGACGCGGTGGCGTCCGAGGACAACGCGGAGGCGGCCCGGATGCTGGTCGGCATTCGGTCGGGGCGCTGGGAGTTGCTGCTCACCACGGCCGCGCTCGTGGGCGCGGTCAACGCGGCGCTGGTCGGGTCGGGCGTCGCTCTGGTGCTCGGCATGGTCGGGGACTGGCACTGGCTGATGGTCGTCGCCGGGGTGGCGGTCGCGCTCGCGGCATTCGTGGCCCAGTTCCTCTACATCGTCCGGATGTCGAGGGGACGCCGGACCTGACGTCCACTCCTTCCCGACGCCCGGCCGCTTGTCAGCGGGTCGGCCTGCGGACCCGGTGGCGGCGTACCGTCACCGGCTGCGGATCACCCGGTTCACGCACTCGTGCGTCCGCATCGAGCACGAGGGCGTAGTGCTCGTCGTCGACCGGCACCTGGAGCGAACCGCGCGCGCTGGTCGGCGCGGACGCCGTCCTGGTCACCCACGAGCACACCGACCACGTGGACGTGCTGCGGCTGGCCGGGCTCGGCGTGCCGGTGTACGCCCCCGAGAGCGCCCGGCTGCCCGACCTCGCGCCGCTGCCGGTGACCCGGGTACGCGCGGGACAGCGCTTCACCGCCGCCGGCATCCCGGTCAGCGCCCACGGGGGCCGGCACGCCGTCATCCACGAGGGGCAGCCCGACTGCCCCAACCTCGGCTACCTCATCGGCGACGGGCTGTACCACCCGGGCGACTCGGTGCACGTGCCGGACGAGCCGGTGCACACCCTGCTCGTCCCCGCCCAGGGATCGTGGCTACGCCTCGACGAGGCGATCCGCTTCGCCCGCGCGGTAGGCGCCGCCGCGTACCCCATCCACGACGCGCAACTCAACGACCGTGGTCTGGCGAGCGTCGTCGGCTGGTTCGCCGAGACCATCCCCGGCTACCGCCACCTCGCTCCGGTCGACACCGCCTGAACGACCGCGCCGCCGGGCCACTGCGGTACGCCGTTGAAGGCTGATCCATTCCGGACGAGGCAACGGAATCAATGTCTTTCAGCCTTGATCGAAAGTCCGGAATACGACAGCGCTTCACACCTGTCAGGTGCCCTTGTGGGCTCGCGCTCATTCATTCGTGCCGCAATGATGCTCTTCTCGGCGGCGTGGCTTCCCACTCACGACCGGTCCCTGAGGCATGCCGTCGTCCGTGCCCCCTCGCACACCCGGAGAACTGCCTCATGTCGAACAAACCCCTCGGTACGTCAGCTCGGCAGGCGCTCGTGGCGCTGATGACCCACGTCTCGGAGGCGTCAAATCCGGAGTTGTACGAGCAGTTCCGCGTGCGGATTGAGAAGAACGTCCGGCAGGAGCTCCAAGATGCCGGGTTCATCGTCTGGCGTAAGGGGATGCGCGGAACGATCATTCACGAGTTGACCGAGAAAGGCTGGGAACGCGCGCGACGCGAGCTGAGTGCGGCCCCGCCCGAGCGGGTGTCGTCTGCCTGGCTGTTGCACTACGGAACTCTGATGCACCTGAACCGCCTGCTCACGGCCCACAATCTGCAGCTGGCCGACCTGTACATTGGTCCGCCTGCCACCCTTGACATCGACGGGCAGCCCGCCCCGGCGGAAGAAGAGAGGGCGGCGGGCGAACCGGACGGGATCGAGGCCCGGGTGCGGAACGTGTACCTCCGGCTGGCCGACGCGCCCGGCGACCTGGTCAGCCTGGCGCGCCTGCGGGGGAGCCTGGAGGACCTTGCCCGCGACGACCTCGATCGTGTGCTCCGGGCGATGGACCGACGGCGGGAGATCCACCTTGAGCCGGATCCCAACCGGAAGGCGTTGACGCAGGCAGCCCGGGATGCGGCGGTCGTCATCGGTGGTGAAGACAAACACCTCATCACCATCGACCAGTCATGATCGACGAGACCCAGCGGCTAGCCCTGCTGGAGCTGCGGCGGCTGGACTGGGCGCCAACCCAGGAGGACGTCTGGTCCCCGCTGGACATCCACATCGACGCTCTCAACGGTGAGGCCGGAGCGGCCCTCCTGCGGGCGTACGGGGAGGCGTCTACCAGCACCGGGCGGAGCCCGCTCGGGTTGATTCTGGAGGGGCAGCACGGCGCTGGCAAAACCCACCTTCTGCGGTGGGCACGTGAGCAGGTGCAACGCGGCGGCGGCTACTTCTTCCTCCTCGGGATCTCCGACGGCAGGGCCTTCTGGCCGAACGTCGTGCAGACCCTTCTGCGTGGTCTGCGACGTTCGGGCTCGTACCGGCACACGCAGCTGGAGGTGCTTCTCGACCGGCTGTGTGAGCGCGCCGCCGTGGGCCGGAAGCTGCGCGACCAGATTCGTGGGCGACAACAGTTGACCACGGAGGCGCTCGACGCCTTCGTGACCGCGCTGCGACGGGCGGACCCCGGCCTGGGGCGCGAGTGCCGGCACACGGTCCGGGCCCTGGTGTTGCTGGCCGCTACTGACGACGCGATCCAGGATCTCGGCGAGGCGTTCCTGACGTCGATCCCCGATGAGGACCCGGGCGACCATGCCCGGTGGAGTCTGCCGAGCCGGGCGAAGACGGCACAGGAGATCGCGGAGGAGATATCGCGGCTGCTGGCCAGCACCGGTGCCAGCATGCTCGCGGTCGATCAGATCGACACCGTCATCGCTCAGGCCCGCACCTCCGCTGTCCATCACGGCCAGCCGGAAGCCATGCCGACCGAGTCGGTCGCTGTTGCCGAGGATCTCGGGCGCGGACTGATGCAGTTGCGGGAAGCGCTGCGGCGCACCGTGACCGTGGTCGCCTGCCTGCCCACCTCCTGGCAACTGATCAGCAACCACACGGTCGACTCCGTACGCGACCGTTTTCGTCGGGAGACGCGGCTGAGTCGACTGCCGTCCCCGGACGTCGGCGCGGAGCTGGTTGCCGCGCGCTTCGGCCCTCTGTTCGAGGCGGTGGGGTTCGTGGCGCCGTACCCGACCTGGCCGGTACTGCCGTCGGCGTTCTCCGCCGCCCCCGACTACACCCCGCGTTCGCTGCTCGAGCGGGTGGACGAGCACCTCCGGGTCTGTCTGACGACGGACCACGTCGAGCCACTTCGCGAGTTGGACCAACCACCCGCGTCACCTGCCGAAGACGGACCGACGGCTCCGTCGCAGGATGTCGAGTCGGTGCAGCGACGATTCGTCGTGCTGCGCGAATCGATCGGCGTCGACCGCGCGATGGACCCCGTCAGCGAAGACGTCGAGATGCCTCGGCTGCTCGGGGCCGGACTGCGGGCGTGGACGATCGAACAGGGCGACCGGAACGGGCGATACAAGGTCGTGCTCGGCGAGGACGGCAACCCGTCGATGCACGCGTGGCTCAGGGAGAGCCTCGACGAGTCGACCGAGGACGAGGCGCACTGGTCGTTCCGGGCGCTGTCGCACACGCACCACCGCGCCGTGCAGGCGCGAATCGAGCGGCTTCGCCTGCTCGTCGGCCTGGATCCCGCCGTCGACAAGCGGCGCGCAGTGCTGTTGCGCAACACCCGCTGGCCCACCGGGCCGGTGACCAAACGTCTGTTGCAGGAGTTCGAAGACGCAGGCGGGTTAATCACCAGGGTGTCCACCGAGGACCTGCGTACCTTCGCGGCTCTCGCGGCACTGCTCGACGAGAACGCCACTGCTCTCGGCGACTGGCTGCGGCTGCACCGGCCGGCGGGCAGCACCACGCTGTTCCGGACGGTCTTCGGCACGCCGTCTGGCTCTGCGGATCCGCAGCCTCACGGCCCCGCAGGTCCCGACGGCCCGACCGGGGGACCGCGCCTGCCGGAGCCGGTCCCCGCGGATCCCGGCGAGCGTGGCCAGCCGGGCAGGACGTCACCCGGGGATGTTGACGCCGTTCGGCGGTCACCGACGGCCGGTGGCGAGGGCCTCCTCCTTGGGACGGCGGTCGAGACCGGCGCGGCGGTTCGGGTGCCGATGGAGTCGTTGCGCAAGCACACCGCCATTTTCGCCGGCTCGGGATCGGGCAAGACCGTCCTGATTCGGCGGCTGATCGAGGAGTGTGCCCTACAGGGGGTCTCCACGATCGTCCTCGATCCGAACAACGACCTGGCGCGGCTCGGTGATCCGTGGCCGGAGGCCCCGCCATCGTGGCAACCAGGCGACGCCGAGAGGGCAGCGGCTTACCTGGAGGGCACGGACGTGGTGGTGTGGACTCCCCGCCGGGAGGCCGGTCGTCCGCTCAGTCTTCAGCCGCTACCCGACTTCGCCGCCGTGCTCGACGAGCCCGACGAGCTCGCTCTCGCCCTGGACACGGCGGTGGCCGGGCTCGCACCGCGGGCACGGATGGGCGGCAAGACCGCGAAGATGGATCGCGGCCGGGCGGTACTGCGCGAGGCGCTGGCGTACTTCGCACACAGTGGAGGGATGGGTCTTCGTGACTTCGTCGCGTTGCTCGCGGAGCTGCCCGACAACGCCACCACGCTGACCCGGGCCGGTGAGTTGGCCCACGATATGGCCGAGACCCTCAAGGCCGCGATGATCCTTGATCCGCTGTTCGGCGGTGCCGGCGTGCCCCTCGATCCGGGCATCCTGCTGACTCCGTCGACAGGTAAACGAGCGCGGATCTCGGTGATCAGTCTTGTCGGACTGCCCAGCAACGAACAGCGGCAGGGCTTTGTGAACCAGTTGCAGATGGCGCTGTTCGCGTGGATCAAACAACATCCCGCCGGCGATCGCCCGCTCGGAGGCCTCTTCGTGATGGACGAGGCGCAGACGCTCGCGCCGTCGGGTTCGCTGACGGCCTGCACCGAGAGCACCCTCGCCCTGGCCAGTCAGGCCCGCAAGTACGGCCTCGGCCTGATCTTCGCGACGCAGGCACCCAAAGGCATCCACAACCGGATCGTCGGCAACGCCGCGACCCAGTTTTTCGGCTTTCTCAACAGTCCGATCCAAATCGCGGCGGCGAAGGAGGTGGCGCAGGCCAAGGCGAGCGCGGTCCTGGACATCTCCCGACTGACCGCCGGGCAGTTCTACGCCGTGGGTGAGGGCCTCGGCTTTCAGAAGTTGGCAACACCGATGTGCCTCAGCCACCACCCGACGAGCGCGCTGACCGTGGAAGAGGTATTGGTCCGCGCCCGGAGTTGACAGACCGGCAGGGGGAACAGCATGGATATCGTCATCGACAGCCTGGTTCGGCAGTTTCAGACCGACCGCGACCTCGTCGGGCTGCCACAGGACGAGGCATTCGAGGCCTTTGCGGGTTTCTGTGTGCTCAGCTCTTTCTACGAAAGCGACTTCAGTCCAGACGTCTTCCGAATGGGCGGCGGCAACGACCTCGGCATCGACGTGTTCGGCATACTGGTTAACGGTGAGCTGCTGCACGACGAGGCGGATGTCAGGGCGGCGACCGAGCAGGCACGCCAATTAGACGTACGGGTCATCGTCGTGCAGGCGAAGACTAGCCCCAAGTTCGAGTCGAAGGTCATCGCCGACCTGGCGGACAACCTGGCGCATGTCGTCGACAAGGCCGACCTGCCGTACCCCGCCTCGCCGGACGTGGAGAACCTCCGAGGGTGCCTCCGGGCGGTCTACGGGAACATCGCGAAGTTCTCCGGCGGCCGTCCCAAGTTGCACGTCCGGTACGTCACCACCGGTGGCCAGGTGGCGGACATGCTGCGCAAAAAGGCCGCGTCGGCGGAGCGGGGGCTCATGCGCTCCGGCCGCTTCGACACAGTCGACGTACGCTGCGTGACCCGTGACGAGTTGCGTGAGCTGTACCAACGCGCCACACAGGCGGTACCGGCCACCTTCGAGATGCTCAAGAAGCTCTCACCCCCGACCATGCCCGGCGTGGTTCAGTCGCTGTTCGGCCTGCTGCCCGCCCGCGAGTTGGTGTCCCGCGTGCTGACCGATCCGGCTGGCAACATCCGCAAGGCCCTTTTTCACGAGAACGTCCGGGACTTCCAGGGCTACAACGGGGTCAACGGCCAGATCCGCGACGCCATCCGAGATCCGCTCCAGCACCGCCGATTCGCCGTACTCAACAACGGCGTCACCATCGTCACCCGGGGCCTCAACGTGGTTGGCGACGAGGTGCACATTCGAGACTTCCAGGTGGTCAACGGCTGCCAGACCTGTCACGTGTTGTTCGACGAGCGAGATCGACTCACCGACGATGTGCAGGTCAGCGTACGTATCGTGCACAGCGAGGACGAGAAGGTTATCGCCGGCATCATCGCCGCGACCAACCGGCAGACCGCGGTCAGCGAGGAGGAGCTGTCAACGCGGGAGGACTTCCACCGACGGTTGGAGGACTGGTTTGCGGCGCAACCGGAGGCGCGTCGACTGTGGTACGAGCGCCGCTCCAAGCAGTATGCGGCCCGCAATGAGGTGGAGAAGACACGGGTGGTCAACCGAGCCCAACTCACCCGCGCCTACGCCGCGATGTTCCTCGGAGAGCCGGCTGCCGCGGGTCACTACCGCGAGCTGACCCAGCGTCACCGCGACGCGCTATTCCAGGAGGACCACCTACCGGACGCGTACTACGCGGCTGCTGCTGCCCACTACCGCCTTGAGTGGCTGCTGCGAACAAGGCGAATTCGGGCGACGCTACGGCCGGCGCGCTACCACCTCATGGCTGCTATGCGGTGGCAGGTTCTCGGAACAGAGCGTCTCACCGGCAATCCCCGGCGCGCCAGCGAGCAGTGCCGACGGCTACTCGATCTGGTGTGGGATCCCGGTGCCTCGGAGCAGGCCATCCTCAAACTTCTGCCCACCCTCGGCAGCATCATCGACGCCGAACAGCAGAGTGGGGTGGCCCTCGGGCAGATGGTCCGCAACCGCCGGTTCGCCGACGCTGTTCGCGCGGCGGTGTTACGAGGATGACGGCCGCCTCCGCTGCGCTCCGACGTTCCATCTGTAGGGCAGGTCGACAGGGTTGACCACACCGCGCAGAGCCGCCACCGCCCTGACCGCCGTCCTGCTGCTGATCCTGACCGTCGCGGCCCCCGCCCAGGCCGCCGGTCTCTTCGCGGCCGGTCCCTACTACTGCTCCCAGAACACCGTCGCCCAGGCGCTCTACGGCTGCGGCGACAACCTGTACCCGACGAACGTGTCGGCCCTCGAGGCGTACACCCGGACGTGGGCGGCGTACGGCTGGGTCGACCCGGTCGGCGACCTCTCCGGCGACCCGGTGTACGTCCTGCACGGTGCCAACGACACCACCGTCAAGAAGTCCGTCACCGACGACCTGGTCCGCTACTACCAGCGCTTCGGGGCGAGCGTGCGGTACGACAGCGGCTCCGCCGCCGGTCACGGGTGGGTCACCCCGTACGGCACGCTGGGGTGTACGGCGACCGCGTCACCGTTCCTCGACGACTGCGGCAGCGACCCGCAGAACGCCTTGCTGCGCACACTGCTCGGCGGTGTGAACGCGCCCAACACCGCGGCGCTCGGCGGCACGCTCGTCCGGTTCGACCAGAACGCGTTCGCGGTCAACGGCCGGGCCAACGGGTTGAGCATGGACGCCAACGGTTTCGCCTACGTGCCCTCGGCCTGCGCGGCCGGGCAGTCGTGCCGGCTGCTGGTCGCCCTGCACGGCTGCTGGGACTGGTGGGGCTATCTGGGCGCGACGAACTTCCCGATCAAGGGTGGCGCGCAGGTGGAGACCATCATGAACATGGTCCGCCGGCTGGACGGCTGAGCTGGGCGGCTGAGCTGGGTGGGCCGCTGAGAGCGCTGCTGCCCTCAGCCCAGGAACAGTTGGACGAGCACCAGGACGGCGAGCAGCGCCCGCCCCCGGGCGCCCTGGCGCAGCAGGTCGACGGGGACCATCCCGAACGGCGTGTTGACCGTCGCGCCGCCGTAGTCGATCGGCGGGCGGGTGCCGCTGCGCCAGGCGGCGGCGACCACGCCGAGCGCCAGCGTCGGCGCGAGCCAGGTCGGGCCGGCATCGAGGGTCGGCAGACTCGGCAGGGTCAGCAGCCACCACAGGCCCGCGCCAGCCGCCGGCACCACCACGTGGATCCCGCGCAGCGCCGCGTCGCTGCCGCCCAGTGCCCGGCGCAGGCCCGGTGACCGACTGACCGCGCGCAGACCGCCGGTGAGCCGTTCGGTGGCGACGTAGGCGAGCACCACCTGCGCGGCGCCGGCCAACCCGGGCAGGGCGAGCGCGGCCGCGTACTGGACGCCGGCCAGTCCCGCCCAGATCAGCAGGGCGCTGGGGTGGCGGCGCAACCGGCGTACGTCGGCCTGGAGCAGTGCCCACCAGCCGGGGCCGGGCAGGAAGCGTCGGCTGCGGACCCGGCCGATGCGACGCCAGCGGCGGCTCTCGACGAGGCCGGTGAGCATGCTCGGGTCGAGCAGGATCGTGGCCGTCGCGGCGGCGTTGGCGAACTGCGCGCCGGTCGTCAGCGTGGCCCGGTCGACCCGGGGCAGCGCCCGCAGGGCGAGCACGGTGACGACGACCGCGAGCGGCACCCCGACGGCGACCAGCACGCCGGTCGGCAGTGTCGCCGGCCGGGGCAGCGCCTCGCCGAGGCGACCCGCGATCACCACCACCGCCGCGACGACGGCGGCCGCCACCAGCGGCGTTGCCCCGACAACTGTCGGCCAGCGGCGGCCCGCCCGACTGCTCTGGGCGACGACGGCGAGGGCGAGCGCGGCAGCGCCCCAGCCGGCGCCGGCCGCCGCGGCCCACCCCACGGCGCCCAGGTCGGTGGCACCGCCCAGTACGGCCACGGCCACGCCCAGCAGCGCCGTGCCGGCCGCCGCGCCCACCAGCAGGACGCCGAGTCGCGGCGCGAGCCAGGCCCGCCGGTCGATCGGAGCGCTGGTCACCCAGCTCTGGGTCGCCGGGGTGACCAGCAGCGGACCGAGCGCGCGCAGACCCCGCCAGGCAAGGCCCGCGCCGGCCAGCAGCGCGGCCACCGCCAGCCACCAGCGCACCCCCGCGTCGGCGCGGCCGACGGTGGGGGAGACCAGCATGTCGCGGCTGGCGCTGACCGCGAACCAGCCGTACATGCCCACGAAGAGCACGATGACGTACGCGTCGCCCAGCACGTCGCCCAGCGAGTGCTCGTGGTGCCGGCGGCGGGCGCGGCGCAGGTGCGTCCGTACCTGTCGGGCGCTCGGCAGCCCAGCGGGCGTCGGGGTGACCGTGGCCGGTGGGGCGCTCACCGGCCGATCTCGATCCGCTCGTCGACCACCGCGTCGATCAGTTCCGGGTCGTGCGAGGCCAGCAGGACGGCCGTGCCGGCGTTCCGCTCCCGGCGGAGCCGGTCGGCCAGCCACTGCCGGCCGCGCACGTCCAGCCGCTGCTCGGGCTCGTCCAGGATCAGCAGCCGGCGCGGGCGCACGAAGCAGGAGGCCAGCGCCAGCCGTCGGCGCTGCCCGCTGGAGAGGGTCACCGGCAGTTGGTCGCGGGCCGGTTCCAGGCCCAGCTCGGTGAGCACCTCCTCGACCGGCTCGGCGTCGCCCCCGTGGGCGTACGCGACCAGTTCCAGGTGCTCGACCACGGACAGGTCGGGAAAGAAGTCGATGTCGTCCAGGGCGGCCGCGACGATCGCCCGCACCTCGGGGTCGGTCTCGTCGGCGCGCCGGCCCTGCACCAGCACCTCACCGGCGTCCGGGCGGTCGGCGCCCACCACGCAGCGCAGCAGGGTTGTCTTGCCGCTGCCGTTGGGGCCGAGCACCACCGCGATCCGGCCCTCCGGCAGCGTGAAGGTCACGTCGTCGAGCACGACCAGGTTGCCGAAGTTGCGGCTGAGTCCCCGCACCGAGAGAGCGTCCACGGTCACACACTCTCCCAGACCCGCGCCACCGGCCACGACGAGCGATCGACATCACGCCGACCCGGTGGGACACACCGGTCAGGGGATGGCCGGCGGCACGTCGACGTCGTGTTCCAGGCGCTCGTCCGCAGCGGCGAGCGCCTGGTCGTCGTCGACCTCCTCGGCCACCGTCGCCGCGTCCGCCCAGAGCCGCCGCGCGTCCGTCGGGTCGCCCAGCGCGGCGGCGGCGTCGCCCAGGTAGAGCAGGGTACGCCCCAGCCCCGCCGTGGGTCGGGTCTCGGCACGCAGCCGTCGGCTCTCGGCCAGCAGCTCGTACGCCGCCCGCGCCTGCCCCGGAGCGCTGGTCAGCAGCGTCGCGCCGGCGTTGAGCAGCGCCGCCGCTCGGCTGGTCGGGTCGTTGACCGACTCGTACTCGCGCAGGGCCGCCCGCCAGGCCTGCGCCGCGTCCAGGTGCTCGCCGAGGCTGGCGTGCACCAGCACCAGGTTGGTCAGCGCGGCCGCGTAACCGCGCGCGTCACCCACCGACCGGAACGTGTTCGCCGCCCGCACCAGGTGGCGGTGCGCAGTTTCCAGCTCACCCCGGGCCAACTGGGCCGCGCCCAGGCCCAGGTCGGTGAGGGCGTGCCCGGACCGGTCCGCCGACGAGCGGTGCCGGCGGGAAAGCTCCAGGTGCTCCACGGCATCGTCGAGCTGCCTCAGGTCGAGCAGGGCCAGGCCGAGGTTCATCCGCGCCTGTGCGGTGCCCCGACGGCCGCGTTCGGCCACCGCGAGGGTGAGCGCCGTCGCCGCGCCCTGCGGGTCGTGCCGACGCCGGCGCAGCACGCCCAGCTCGTTGTGCGCCCACCCGGCGATCTCCGGACGGTCGTCGGCCGTCGGGGTGGCCAGCACCGTGCGGCAGACCTGCTCCCACTCGTTGAGCCGCTCGACGTGCGCGAACCACCCGCACAGCGCCACGGCCAACCGGAACCACCACCGACGTACCCGCCGGGGCAGCGCCTCCGCCGCCCCGGCCGGCACCCGGACGACGGCCAGCAGCAGCTCCTGGTGCAGGTCGAACCAGCCGTACGGGTCGTCGTCGAGCGGCAGCGACCACTCCCGGTCCGGCGGTGAGCCGAGCACGGCCAGGTTGGCGGCGTGCCGTTCGGCGCGGCGGGCCAGGTGACGGGTCAACCGGGCCTGCGCGGCGACCCGGGAGCCGGCCGGATCGGCGTCGCGCAGGTGCAGCCGGGCGCTCGGCGCGAGCAGCGGGCGGATCTCGTACCGGTCGCCGGGCGCGCCGACCACGAACGCGGCGGCGGCCAGCCGGTCGAGCAGCGCGGTCACCCGCTCGGGGTGGCGGCGGGCCAGGGCGGCGATGGTCGGCCGGTCCACCGGGGCCGGGCTCAGGGACATCAGCCGGTACAGCCGACGCCCCTCGCGGGTCAACGCCCGGTACGCGGTGTCCCGCTCGGTGACCAGCTGCACCGCGGGCGAGACAGCGACCCGCTGGTGCGGTGGTGTGCGTGCCGCGCGGCGCAGCGCGTCCAGCACGTCGGAGTGCCGCCAGCCGTGCTGGGCGGTGCGGTAGCCGAGAGCACGCACAATGCGGGGCTGCCGGCCGCACAGGTCGACGATCTCGCGTACCGCCGGGTCGGTGCGCGGGTCCGCGCGGCGGAGCCGGGCGGCGGGCGCGGCCCCGCCGGCGTCCGCGAACAACTCGACCGCCTCGTCCGGGCCGGGTTCGGCGATCCAGTGCTCCACCACGCCGTTGAGGCCGCTGAGCGTGGGCCCGCCGGCCAGCAGCAACCGGGAGGTGCGCGTGGTCGGTGGCAGCAGCGGCCGGACCTGCTCGGGCCGGTCGACGTTGTCGAGCACCAGCAGGATCTTGCGGCCGTCCAGCTTGCGGCGCAGCGCGGCGGCGGCGACCGCGAGGGCGTCCGGGCGGCCGGAGGTCGGCGGCGGGGTGCCCAGCACACCGGCCAGCGCGGTGAGCACCTGCCGAGCGGACCGGGGACGACCACCACGGCGTAGGTCGAAGTGGTACTGCCCGTCCGGGAAGTCCTCCCGGCACAGGTTCGCGGCCTGTACGGCGCACGCGGACGTGCCCACCGCCCGTCGGCCGAGCACCGCCACCGCGTGCTCGCGGGCGAGCAGGTCGAGCACCGCCCGGACGTGTTCCTCGCGACCGGCGAACCCGGCCGTGTACGGCAGGTTGGGCACGTCGGTCACCGGCGTGGGGACGACGTCGGTCGGCTCCGGGCCGGTCTGCCGCACTGCTCGCCGCCGTCGCACCTCGAACACCACGAAGCCCCCGCCACCGAGGACCGCCAGCGCGATGCCGGCCGGGCCGAGGACGCTGGCCGCCAGCTCGGAGAGCAGGTTGCTGGCGAGGTTGCCGAGCACCCCGCTGACCAGCGTGCCGACCGCGATGAGCACCGGCCAGCGCGGCGCCCGGCCGTTGCCGCCGGGGCTGGTCACCGGACACCACCGGAGACCAGCCCGGCGACGAGCTGCCGCCGGGCGACCACCATGAGCAGCACCGGAAGCACCGAGGCGAGCACCGACCCGGCGGCCAGGATGCCGCTGTTGGACACGAAGCCGCGGCTCTGCCCGGCCAGGAACAGCCCCACCGGCGTGGCCTCCGGCCCACTGAACAGCAGCCCCACCGCCAGGTCGTTCCAGACCTGGACGAACTCCAGCACGGAGACGGCGATCACCGCCGGCAGGTTGTGCCGGGCCAGCCGGTGCAGGGTGCCCCACCAGCGCCGCCCACCGAGCCGCGCGCCCCGCACCTGCTCGGCCGGCAGGTCGGCGAACGCGTTGCGCAGTACCAGCACCGCGAACGGCACCCCCAACGCCACGTGCACCAGGGCCAGCCCGCGCGCGGTGCCGGAGGAGAGCACCGCGCCGAGCACCTCGTTGACCGGCCCGGCGATCACCTGCACCGGCACGACGGTGGCGGCCATCAGCAGCAGCCCGGTCGCCTGTGCGGCCGGCCCGGTGAGCCACGCCAGCGGGTACGCGGCCAGCAGCGCGACGAGCAGCACCGTGGCGGTGACGACCGTCGCCAGCAGTAGTGTGAAGCCCAGCGCCCGCCACAGCTCGTCGCCACCGAGCAGTGCCGTGTAGGAGCCCGTCCCGGGTGGTGCCGACCACCAGCCGCGCGCGGCGGCGTCCACCGGACCGTGCGCGGAGGTCGCCACGAGCACCACGAGCGGGATCAGCCAGGCCACCGCGCCGCCCGCCGCGAGCAGCCGGAACAGTCGTCGCGGCGGCGTCGTGGGGGCGGGGTCGGGTGACGGCTCGACGCGCGGCGGCGGCCACGCCTGTCGGACGAAGAACGCCGCCACCAGCATCCCGGCGACCACCGCCACCAGCCAGACGACGCCGAGCGCGGCGCCCTGCCCGGTGGTGGTGCGGCCCGAGGTCTGCCACACCTGCAACGCGAGCACCGTGGCGTCGTCACGGACCGACCCGGGCGTCATGACGAGGATCAGGTCGAACGTCCGGCTGGTGCCGAGCGCCACCAGCGCGAACACCACCGCGACGGTACGCAGCAGCAGCGGCCGCCACTGCGCGTCCCACAGGACGTGCCGTCGGCCACCGCCGTAGGCGCGGACCGCGTCGGCCAGGCTCGGCGGCAGCCGGTCCAGTGCGGCGCGGAAGACCAGCACGGCCAACCCCACCCACGCCCACACGAACGCCGACATCAGCGCCACCGTGACCAGGCCCCGGCCGAGCAGCTGTGGGGCGTCGTCGGCGGCGCGGCCGGTGAGTCGCGCCGCGAGCAGGGTGGCCACGCCACGCGTCGGGTCGGGGTCGTACATGAGCCGGAAGGTCACCCCGGTGACGACCAGCGGCAACGCGACCGGCACCAGCAGGATCAGGCGGACCAGACCGCCCTCCTGGGAGCGGCGGGACGCGACGGCGAACAGGTAGCCCAGCGCCGTCACCACCGCCGGCACCAGGACCGCCCAGAGCACCGTACGGCCGACCACCGCGCCGGTGCCGGGCGCGGCGAGTGCGGCCCGGAAGTGCTGCGCGCCGACCCAGCGACCGTCGGTGGTGACGCTGGCGTGCAGCGTACGCAGCACCGGCCACAGCACCAGCGCGCCGAGCAGCACCGCTGCCGGCAGCAGCAGCGCGGAGGTCGCCCCGGCCGCCGGGTAGGCCCTGCCGCGTCGGGGTGGGCCGACGTCGTCCAGCACCGCCAGCTCGCCGAGCACCTTGACCTGGCTCATCGGCCACCATCCGCGTCGCGGGCCGCCGCGGCGAGCTGCCTGGTGGCCCGGCGTACCGCCTCGTCGGCCCGGACACCGTCGGTGACGTCGGCGAAGAAGTCCTGCATGATCGGCCAGATGCCGATGCCGTCGGAGCCGGTGAACGGCGCGGGCAGCTGGTCGGACAGGTCGAAGTGCAGGGTGTCGGGGCCGCGCATCTCGCGGGCGAGCTGGCGACGGACCGGGTCGGCGTAGTCGGTCAACGGGATTGTGGTGTTCGGCGACAGGTAGCCGCCGGCGCGCAGCCAGGGGCGAAAGGCGTCGGCCCTGGTCAACCACTCGACCAGCTCCACCCCACCCCGGGCGTCGGCGAACACCACCGCCACGTCCCCGCCGACGATCAACGCGCCGCCACCCGCACCGGCGCTCGGAAACCGGAAGGAGACCGGAGTCTCGGCGCCACCGCGGAACCGGCCGACCACCTCGGCGGTGAAGTCGGCCTCGAAGACCATCACCGCCCGGCGGGCGTTGACCACCTGGATCACCGACTCCTCGTACTGGGTGAGCAGGGCGCGACGGCCGCCGCCGAGGAACGCCCCGTCGATGCTCCACAGCTCGGCGAGCCGATCCAGGGTGTCGCGCACCGCCCGGCCCTGCCAGTCGCCGTCCGACGCGGCGAGGGCGTCGTACGCCGCCGGGGCGAGGTCGGCCAACACGTTCTCGAACCAGTCGGTGAGCACCCAGCCGTCCGCCGCGCCGATCGCCAGCGGCGCCGGACCGGCACCGCGCCGGGCGAGCGCGCCGAGACGGCGGGTCAGCGCGACCAGAGCGTCCCAACTTGTCGGCTGCTCGGGCAGCATCGAGGGCAGGTGCCAGACCAGGGACTTGTGCGCGGCCTTCACCCACACGCCGAAGCGCTGCCCGCCGGCCATCAGCAGGTCGCCCAGGCCGATGGGTACCGCGTACTCGGTCGAGGGGCGTACCGGCCGCAGCCACTCCCGCGCGGCGTACTCCGTGACCAGGCCGGGACGCGACATGATCGCCACGTCGGGGGAGGTGCCCGCGAGATGCCGGGCGCGCAGGAACGCGTCGATGTCGTTGCCGGCGCTGACCACGCGCACCGGGTGGGGGTAGGTGGCAACGACGTCGCGGAAGCGGTCCAGCTCGCCCCCGGACCAGACCACCGCCACCTGCACCGATCGGCTGACACCGGCACACCCCGCGACGGTCGCCGCCGTACCGGCCGCGGCGGCGCGCAGCAGCGTACGTCGGGTGACCCGGCCGTCCGGCGTCACCGCGGCACCTCGTCGGTCTCGGCGACCAGCTCGTGCCGCTGCGGGATCTCGGCGAGGGTGGCCGGGTCGGCGGTGCAGACGAGTGTGGCCACTCCCGGCGCGCCCGGCGGCGCCAGTCGGGGCAGCAGGTCGCCGAGGCGGCTGCCGCCGGGCGGGTCCACGGGCAGGTCGACCACGAGCACCTCGGGCAGGCAGACCGCCGCCCGGGCCAGCGCCACCCGGAAACGTTGGGCGTCGGAGAGCACGTGGGGCAGCAGACCCAGCGTGGGCGCCAGCTCCAGCCGGTCCACCACCGTCGCCGTCCAGTCGTCGGCCATCTCGTGCACCCGTTCGCGCTTGCGCTGGCCGTACTCGATGTTGCGGCGCACGGTGAGCTGCGGCAGCAGCGCCCCACCGGCGGGCACGTAGCCGATCTGCCGGCGCGGCGGCGCGAGCGCCGTGACGTCCCGGTCGCCGACCATGATCCGGCCGGCGACCGGGGCGGCCAGGCCGGCCAGTACGCGAGCCACGGCCGTGCCGACCCGCGGTGGCGCGACCAGGGCGACGGTGGCGCCGAACGCGACGTCGAGGGTCACCGGCCCGGTGCCGGGCACGGCGACCAGTGCGCGTACTCGTAACGTGGCCCTCACCTCCGGTGACCCCTGGTGCCCGTCCCAGGGTGGCACACCGTGCCGACAGTCGATGTCCCGCCGATCTTCCGATGTGGAATCCGATGTGGAAGTGGCGGCGGCTACCGGGTCGGGGCGTAGAGGGCGGCCAGGCCGCCGGCGGTGGCGGCCAGGCGGTCGCGGAGCGCGACCGGGCTGAGCACCTCCACGTCGGTGCCGAGGCGCAGCAGATCGCCGTGGGCGTGGGTGAGCGACTCGATGGGCAGGACGGCTGTCACCCAACCGCGCGCGTCGGGTGGCCCGGCGCTGGCGTCCACGGCGGACACCACCGGATCACTGCCGATCTCCCGCAGCCGGTCCCGGCCGGCGGGGGACCGGCGTACGGTCGCCTCGTCCTGGTGCAGTTGGGCGCGGAACCGCACCACGTGCTCCCGCCACCAGGCCGGCAGGTCGAAGTCGGCCGGCCACCACGTACCACCGGCCGCCCTTGAGCACCAGGCCGTACGGCTCCAGCACCCGGGTCACCTCACCCCGCCAGCCCCGGTAGCGCACCCGCACGCGCTGCTGCCGCCAGACGGCCTCGGCCGTGCGGGCCAGCTCCGGGGAGGCGTCGCCGTCGGCGTACCAACCGGGGGTGTCCAGGTGGAAACGCTGCTGGAGTTGGGTGGCCCGGTCCTGCAACGGCCTGCGTCCCACGCAGATCGCGGTGGCCTCGCCGCCCGGTGCCGCGCATCCGGGGCGGTGTTAGGGTCCGACCACCGCCCCGGGAGGAAGCGATGCCCTCCGACCATGTCGACGTGCTCATCGTCGGCGCCGGCCTGTCCGGCGTCGGCGCGGCCTGCCACCTGCGCCGCGACTGCCCCGACAAGACGTACGCGGTGCTGGAGGCGCGGGACGCCGTGGGCGGCACCTGGGACCTGTTCCGCTACCCCGGCATCCGGTCCGACTCGGACATGTTCACCCTCGGCTACTCGTTCAAGCCGTGGACCGACGCGCGGGCCATCGCCGACGGCGCGACCATCCGGGCGTACGTGCGCGAGGCCGCCCGGGAGTACGACGTACAGCGCCACATCCGCTTCTCCCACCGGGTGACGCGCGCCGAGTGGGACAGCGGCACCGCCCGCTGGACGGTGCACGCCGAGCGCACCGACACTGCCGAGACGGTGGTGTTGACCTGCTCGTTCCTGTTCGCCTGCACCGGTTACTTCCGTTACGACGAGGGCTACACGCCCACCCTGCCGGGCGTCGACGCGTACACCGGGCGGTTGGTGCACCCGCAGCACTGGCCCGCCGACCTGGACCACGCGGGCCGGCGGGTGGTGGTGGTCGGCAGCGGCGCGACCGCCGTGACGCTGGTGCCGGCCCTGGCGCGGCGGGCCGCCCACGTGACGATGCTGCAACGCTCACCGACGTACGTCATCGCCCTGCCCTCGCGTGACCGGCTGGCCGACGCCCTGCGGCGTCGGCTGCCGGTGGGCGTCGCGTATCCGGTGCTGCGGTGGAAGAACGTGCTGCTGTCCACGGCCAACTTCCAGCTCAGCCGGCGCGCGCCGGGGCTGGTGAAGCGGCTGCTGCGCCGGGCCGCGACGCGCCTGCTGCCGGTCGGGTACGACGTCGAGCGGCACTTCTCGCCCCGCTACGACCCGTGGGACCAGCGGCTCTGCGTGGTGCCCGACGGCGACCTCTTCACCGCTCTGTCAGAGGGCCGGGCGTCGGTGGTGACCGACACCATCGACACGTTCACCGCCGACGGCCTCCGGTTGGGCTCCGGCGACGAGGTGAGCGCCGACATCGTGGTCACCGCGACCGGGCTCAACCTGCTCGCGCTCGGTGGCCTGACGCTGCGTGTCGACGGTGTCGACGTCGAGCTTTCCGAGACCGTCGCCTACAAGGGCATGATGCTCTCCGGCGTGCCGAACTTCGCGCTGACGATCGGCTACACCAACGCGTCGTGGACCCTCAAGGCCGACCTGGTCGCCGGCTACGTCTGCCGGCTGCTGCGCCACCTGGACCGCACCGGCCAGCAGGTCGTCACCCCGCTGCCGCCGCCCGGTGACGAGCGGGCCCCGCTGATCGACCTGCGCTCCTCGTACGTGCTGCGCGGCGTCGACGCCCTGCCCCGGCAGGGGGCGAGGGCGCCGTGGCGGCTGCACCAGAACTACGTCCGTGACGTGCTGCTGATGCGGCACGGCCGGCTCGCCGACGAGGGTGTGCGGTTCTCCCGCCGCGCCCGCGAGCAGAGGAGCAGCGATCGTGCGGAGGTTTGAGTTCGCCGGCGCGACGGCCGTGGTGACCGGCGCGGCCAGCGGTATCGGTGCGGCGTTGGCGCACGCTCTGGCCCGCCGGGGCGTGGACCTGGCGTTGCTGGACCGGGACGCCGAGCGGTTGGACGCCGTCGTCGCCGCCATCGGGGCCGCCCACCCGGACCGCAGGCTGCACACGTACCGGGTGGACCTCGCCGACGCGGCGGCCACCGCCCGGGTGGCGGCGGAGATCGTCCAGCGCCATCCCCGTGTCCGGCTGCTGGTGAACAACGCCGGCGTCGGCCTCGGCGGCCGGTTCGACCAGGTGACGTTCGACGAGTTCAGCTGGGTCGTCGACATCAACTTCCGGGCCGTGGCGCAGCTGACCCACGCGCTGCTGCCCGCGCTCAAGGCCGAGCCGGGCGCGCACCTGGTCACCATCTCCAGCCTGTTCGGGCTGATCGCGCCGGCCGGGCAGGCCGCGTACGCGGCGAGCAAGTTCGCCGTCCGTGGCCTCACCGAGGCGCTGCGGCACGAGCTGGTCGACGATGGCATCGGGGTGACGTCCGTGCACCCGGGCGGAATCCGGACCCGGATCACCGAGAACGCCCGGGTCGGCAGCGGCGTGTCGAGCGAGGAGTACGCCGCCGGCCGGGCGCAGTTCGAGAAGCTGCTGACGATCGCGCCGGAGCGGGCCGCCGAGGTGATCCTGCGGGGCGTCGAGCGCCGCCGGGGCCGGGTGCTCATCGGCTGGTCGGCGAAGGTGCCCGACCTGCTGGCCCGGCTCCTGCCGGCCTCGTACAACCGGCTGTTGGTGGTCGGCCTGAACCGGGGCGTGACGCGGCCCGCGCCGGCACCGCCGCCGGTCGCGGACCCCACCTGATCAGGGCGGGCTGCTGCCCCGCTTCTCCTCCTGGGCCAGCACCGCCTCGCGGTGCTCGGGCTCGTCGCGGCGGGCCAGCTCGGCGGCGAGCCGTGGGTCGGTCACCAACCGCTCCCGGTTGCGGTGCAGGAAACTCTCGAAACCCCCGGTGTACGGGCAGGCCAGCTCGCCGAGCGCCCGCTCCGGGGCGTACCGGCAGCCGGCGCAGTAGTCGCTGATCTCGTCGATGTCGGTGCCGTCCACCGCGTACGGTCGGGTGTCCACCCTGGCCAGGTCGGCGTACTGGCTCATGCCGATCACCGTCGCGTTCATCACCCAGTCGGTGCCGTCGACGAAGCAGCGCTGGAACCAGTCCGCCACCTCGGTGGGACGCCAGCCGCGCTGCAACGCGTAGTTGCCCAGCACCAGCAGTCGGGGACTCTGGTGCGTCCAGGCCCGGTCCCGGACGGCGGCGAGCACGTCGGCCAGGCAGTGCGCCTCCACCGCGTCGGCGTCCAGGTCGGCGAACCACCGCGGCATCGGCTCGGTCGCGGCCAACCAGTTCGCTCCCCGAAAGCGCGGCTCGTGGTACCAGTACAGCTGCCAGAGGAACTCACGCCAACCCAGCAGCCCGCGGATGAACGGCTCGACCGCGGTGCGGGGTGCGGCGCCGGAACGCCACGCCTGCTCGGCCGCGCGTACGGCCGGTTCGGGGTGCAGCAACCCCAGGTTGAACGACGAGGAGAGCGCCGAGTGCGCGAACAGCGGATCGTCGGCGCTCATCACGTCGGCGTAGCGGCCGAACCCGGGCAGCCGGTACGCGAGGAAGTGCGCGAGCCGCGCCTGTGCCTCGGCGTGCGTGGCGGGGTGCTGCCGGGGGCCGTCCCGCCCGACGAACCGGATCCCCTCGGCCGCCCACCGGTCGAGGTCGCGGCGGACCTGCGCGTCGATGTCGTCCTCGACGATCGGCGGTGGTGGCGGCGGCGTGGCGGGTACGGCGGGTGCCTCCCCCCGGGGCCGTCGCGGCGTCGGGGCGGTGGCGGCGATGCGGGCCGGACCGGCCAGCACGGCGTGCCGGCGGCGGGCCTGCCGGTAGTGGTCGGCCATCCGCAACGGGCCCCGGCGGGAGCGGTCGGCCCAGGCCGCGAAGTCGGCCTGGCTGGTGATGAAGCCGCGCGGCGGCAGCACTGTCAACCCGGGCACCGAGCGGGCGAACCCGAGCGCGGCCCGGGAGTGCGGGTGGCACACCTCCACCGGCTCGGCGACCTGGGCCAGGGCCTCACGGAACGTGCCGGTCCGCAGCAGCAGCGCCCGGTCGCCCAGCTCGGCGGCGCGGTGACGCAGGGCGGAGAGGATCAGGTGCGCCTTCTGCCGGTGCATCGGGCGACGGCGGAACAGCTCCCGGATCTCCACGAGGAGGACCGGTTGATCGGGGTCGTCGAGGAAATGTGGCCCGAGTTGGTCGGCCAGCAACCATCGGCGGCGTAGCATCCCGCAATTCTGCCCATTCCCGGGCCGTCCCGCGCGCCGGCAGGCCGTGTGATCGATGCCTGATCCGGATCGGGGTCAGGCCGCCGCCATCGCGGCCGACCCGGCGTCGCGTCCCCGCAGCACCACCGTCACCGCCACGAGGGCGACCAACAGTAGCGCGAGCACCGGCACCGGGGCCGGTCCCAGCGGCACGAGCAGCGCCAGTCCGGCGACCACCGGATACGCGGCGACCACCGCGCCGTGCTGCTGGCGGCGTACGTGCAGCACCCAGACGGTCAGGAGGAAGACGGCTATCGGTACGGCCACCGCGTACGCGGCGGTCGTACCGGAGACGTGCGCGAGGTGCCGCTCGTGGTCTACCACCACGGGCAGGCCGGCTCCGACCGCGGCGATCGCCGCGAAGATCAGGTAGTGGCCGTAGCCCCACACCAGCGAGTACGGCAAGCGGTCCGGCGCCTCGACCGGACGGTCGAAGTACAGCCACCACAGCGCGTACACGATGACCGCGCCGGCCGCCGCGAGCGCCCAGAGACCGTGGTCGCCCGCGTCCAGCCCGGTCTGGATCGCCACCGAGATCGCCAGCACCGCCTCACCGAGCACGATGAGCGTGAACAGCCCGTACCGCTCGCCGATGTGTCCGGGATGCCACGGTGTCATGCCGGGACGCTCGGCCACCGCCGGCACCAGCAGATCGGCGAGGGCCAGCAGCAGGAACGTCATGATGCCCCAGCCGTCGGGCAGCACCAGCCGCAGCAGCCAGCCGAGCTGCACGACGCTCACGCCGATCGCGTACCGGCGGGCCGCGGCCCGGTGCGTCGGGTCACCGGCGGCGGCCCGGCTCCACTGCCCGACGGCGGCCAGCCGCATGACCACGTACCCGTAGGTGATGACGGTGAAGTCGCCGTCGCTGAACGCGCGCGGCACCCCGGCCGCCAGGATCAACGCCCCGGTGATCTGTACCAGTGTGGTGATCCGGTAGACGTCGTCGTCGGTGTCGTACGCCGAGGCGAACCAGGTGAAGTTCATCCACGACCACCAGATCGCGAAGAACACCATCAGGTAGCTCGGTAGCGCGTGGGTCAGGTGCCCCTCGGCGACGTCGTGGTGCAGGCTCGTCGCCGCCTGCGCCACGGCCACCACGAAACAGAGGTCGAAGAAGAGTTCCAGGGGGGTGGCCGAGCGGTGCGGCTCGTCGCGGCGGCGGGGCCTCATGGGCCGGTAGAGCGGCCGCACCGAACGACTGTGGGTCACCGCAGCTCCTCAGGCCGACCGTCGGGCTCGGGCACACGATAGCGGGTGCCGACGATGCGGTTCGGCCAGGTCAGCCGCGCCGACGGCCGTGGGTCAGCCCCTCCAGCACCAGCGTCAGGCCGGCGCCGACCAACCAGACGTCCTTGGCCAACCCGGCCCCCTGCTGGGTCGGCCGGACGCTGCCGGGCCGGCGCATCCCCGGCGTCTTCAGGTAGAGCTGCACGAGACCCGCGCCGAACGCGGTCAGACCGAGCCCCACCAGCGGCGTTGGCACGAACGGCGCGAGCAGCGCCGCACCCAGGGCGACCTCCGAGTACGACAGCAGCTTGGCGAACCGCGGTGGGTCCAGTTGACCGAGCTGCGGAACGGCGGCGACGGCCATCCCGTGCATCGCCTGCGCGGCCTCGCCCTCCAGGTTCCGCTTGCCGAGGCCCGAGTCGAGGAAGTACGCGCCGATGGTGGCCCGCAGCGGCAGATGCGCGAGTTTCATGATTACTCCCGATGGCCGTGGTCCGAATCGCGGCCCGCGTACCCACCGTGACCCCCGATAACCCGCCGCCCAACCGACTGGGCCGACCGTGATGATCGCGGTAGGTTCGCCCGGGGCCCACCGCCGAGCCCGGTTCACCGGCCCGGTACCGGCCCCGCCACCGACCACCACCAGGAGGCGAAGTGAGCCAGGAAGTCCGGGGAGTCATCTCCCGCAGCAAGGGCGCGCCGGTCGAGGTCACCACGATCGTGGTGCCCGACCCCGGCCCGGGTGAGGCGATCGTCCGGATCCAGTCCTGCGGCGTCTGCCATACCGACCTGCACTACCGCGAGGGTGGCATCAACGACGACTACCCGTTCCTGCTCGGCCACGAGGCGGCGGGGATCGTCGAGCAGGTGGGGGAGGGCGTCACCGACGTCGCCCCGGGCGACTTCGTGGTGCTCAACTGGCGGGCGGTCTGCGGCGACTGCCGGGCCTGTCGTCGCGGCCGACCCTGGTACTGCTTCAACACCCACAACGCCACCCAGCGGATGACCCTCACCGACGGCACGGAACTCGCGCCGGCGCTGGGCATCGGCGCGTTCGCCGAGAAGACGCTGGTGCACGCCGGACAGTGCACGAAGGTGGATCCGGCCGCGCGGCCGGCCGCCGTGGGTCTGCTCGGCTGCGGCGTGATGGCCGGCCTCGGCGCGGCGATGAACACCGGCAACGTGACCCGTGGTGACTCGGTCGCGGTGATCGGCTGCGGCGGCGTCGGGGACGCGGCGGTCGCCGGCGCGGCCCTCGCCGGCGCCACGACGATCGTGGCCGTGGACACCGACAGCCGCAAGCTGTACTGGGCGAGGAAGTTCGGCGCGACGCACACCGTGAACGCCTCCGACGTCGACCCGGTCGAGGCGATCCGCGCCGCCACCGGCGGTTTCGGGGCCGACGTGGTCGTCGACGCCGTGGGCCGACCGGAGACCTGGAAGCAGGCGTTCTACGCCCGGGATCTGGCCGGCACGGTCGTGCTGGTCGGCGTGCCGACGCCGCAGATGCAGATCGAGCTGCCGCTGCTGGACGTCTTCGGTCGCGGGGGCGCGCTCAAGTCCAGCTGGTACGGCGACTGCCTGCCCAGCCGGGACTTCCCGATGCTCACCGAGCTGTACCTCCAGGGCCGTCTCGACCTGGACGCCTTCGTCACCGAGGAGATCGCCCTCGACCAGGTCGAGAACGCGTTCGAGCGGATGCACCATGGCGACGTGCTGCGTTCGGTGGTGGTGTTCTGATGACCGTCCGGGTCGACCACGTGGTCACCTCCGGCACGTTCTCCCTCGACGGGCAGACCTTCGAGGTGGACAACAACGTGTGGGTGGTGGGTGACGACGACGAGTGCGTCATCCTCGATGCGCCGCACGACGTGGCCGCGGTCCTCGCGCTGGTCGACGGTCGTCGGGTACGGGCCATCCTCGCCACCCACGCGCACGATGACCACGTACGGGTGGCGCCCGAACTGGCCGAGGCCACCGGCGCGCCGATCCTGCTGCACGCCGACGACCGGGTGCTCTGGGACATGGTCCACCCGCACCTGCCGCCGCACGGCGAGCTGCGCGACGGGCAGGGCGTCGAGGTGGCCGGCACCGCCCTGTGGGTGCTGCACACCCCCGGGCACAGTCCCGGCGCGTGCAGCTTCCACGCCCCGGACCTGGGCGCGGTGTTCACCGGCGACACCCTGTTCCAGGGCGGGCCGGGCGCGACCGGGAGGTCGTACAGCGACTTCGACACCATCGTCTCATCGATCCGTACCCGGCTGCTGACCCTGCCGGCGGACACGGTCGTGCACACCGGTCACGGTGACGACACCACCATCGGCGCGGAGGCCCCACACCTGCCGGAGTGGCTGGCCCGGGGGCACTGACCCGCGCGTACCGACGGCCGGCTCAGCGTTCGTCGGCTGCGCCCAGCACCGGCTTGACGTCCAGCACGGGGGTGCCGTCGAGGGCTTCCAGGTCGGCCACCTCGACGCGCAGCCCGTCCACCGCGAGCACCCGCACCCGGTGCAGCCCGATCGGGTTGGGCCGGTGCGGGGAGCGGGTGCTGAACACGCCCGTCACCGGGCGGGTCTCGTCACCCCGCGGACGCACCGCCAGGACGTCGCGCCGGGCGCGGTCCAACCAGGTCAGCACCAGCAGCTCCGCGCCGACCGCCAGGTCGCGCAGAGCCGGCTCGACCTGCGGGTCGAAGACGAGCCAGGCCGGTGGCGCGCCCTCGTCGCCCTGCCGCGGGGCGCTCGCCGCGTCGACCAGCGGCGAGGCGACCCGGCCGACCGGGCGCAGCAGGTACGCGTCGACCATCTTTGCTCCCTTCGGGACAGTGCCCCCCGTCAGCGTAGGCATTACGATCCGGCGAGCGAGCCAGGTCGCGCCGCCGACGCTGACGCCGTGGCGGTCGCTCAACGCGCGCCTCGACGCCCCCGCCGACCTGCACATCACCGTCTTCCAGGAGTTGGACACGGAGCCGGACACGCCGTGACGGCGACGTCCGAGCGGGACGCGCCGCACGCCGGGGCCCTGACGCCGGCGCAGGCCGTCGCTCTCGGGTAGCTGGTGGTGGACCCGTCCTTCGCCGGTACCGCCACCGGCGACGCGCTGGAATCCGTGGCGCGGCGGTACGGTTTCCCGCTGCGGTGGCACCCCGGCTTCGCGCTGGCCGTCGACGAGGTCGACGCCGAGTTCCGGGGCCCCGCGATCCCGGTGCTCGCGGCGCGCCTGCACCGGGAGTTCGCCCGGCCGGGCGCGCCGGTGGACGCTGCGCTGATCGGCCGGGGCGCCGTGTCGGTGGTGACCGAGCCGCACCGCTGGGCCGACCGGGGTTCGGCCGCCGACACCCTCCAGCACCTCAAGCAGCTCTGGCACGTGCTCGTCCGGTTCGGTACGGCCCATCCGGGCTGACCGGATCGCGCGGATCGTCCGTTTCGTCCAGTTGTCGCGCGACCACGCCGACAATCCGAATTCCCCGAGGTGACCGGCACCGCAGCCCGTCACGGGGGAGACATTTCCGGAATGACCGACTCGTCGGGCTGGTTGTGTCCCCCGTACCGCCGGAGCCCAAACCCCTTTTCCGCGGTTCTCCCGAGGCGCGTTCACCCCGGAGCGCTCCGCACGATCGAAAGGAACCATCGTGAAGTCCGACTTCACTCGATGGCTCCCCGCCATCGCCAAGGACTCGTACCGCAAGACCGCGCTGAGCGTGGTGGGTGTTGCCGCCCTCGGTGGCCTGGCGCTCGCGCCGACCGCGACCGCCGCCCCGGTCACCTCCGGGCCGCACCAGGGTGCCGTCGCCGCCATCGACCTCGCCACCGGCAAGGCGGCCACCGCCGCTCACCACGAGGAGCAGCCCGTCGAGTCCGGGCTGACCACCGGCTCTCCCACCGGCAAGCCGCCGGCCGGCAAGCCGAGCCGCGACGAACTGATCCCGCACGGCATCGAGGGCGCACAGTCGCGCATCCCGCTCGACAAGGCGCAGCTCGACAACGCGCGGGCGATCGTCGACGCGGCCAAGAAGACCGGCGTCGGCGACCGTGGCGCGGTGATCGGTGTCGCCACCTCCCTGCAGGAGTCGAAGCTCTACAACCTCGGCCACCTCGGCGCGTACAACGACCACGACTCGCAGGGCCTGTTCCAGCAGCGTCCGTCGTCCGGTTGGGGTTCGCCCGAGCAGATCACCGACCCGGAGTACGCCGCCACGGCGTTCTTCGACGCGCTCAGGAACGTCGGCGGCTGGCAGGACCTGCCGCTGACCGCCGCCGCGCAGACCGTCCAGGTCTCCGCCTTCCCGTACGCGTACGCGCAGTGGGAGGAGCAGGCGGCGGACGTCGTCCAGCAGCTCTGGTGACCTCGACACACCGGCCGGCCCCCGTCACGGGAGCCGGCCGGTGTCGTCTCGTCAGCAGGGTGCGTAGAGGCGGCGGGTGCCGACCCCTGCGGCGTACGCCTCCCGGTCGCTGAACCGGCAGCCGTAGTCGGGCCGCGACACGACCGCCGGATCGGTCACGGTGTCGCCGGCCGGGCGCTTGCCGGTGCGTACCCAGGACACCAGGCCGTCCCAGGCGGCGCCGGCCTCGGCCGGGCTGAACTCGCAGTGCTGCGCGGCCCGGACGGCCCGCTGCACCACCAGCCGGCTGCGGCCGTGCCGTGCCACGTCGGTGGCGTACGTCTGCTCCATGCTGAACGGTACGAACAGGTCACCGAGGTCGTGCAGGCTGAGCACCGGCGCGCTCGGACGGCCGGCGATGCGCGGCACCTCCGTCAGCGTCGGCAGGAGCCGTTGCCGGATGTTCTCCGGCGCGACCCGTCGCACGGTCGAGTTCAGGTCGACCGGACTGTTCGGGCTGTAGCGGGTGAGCAGGTTCGTGGCGAGCTGCCCCGGCCGTTCGGCGGGGGAGTCGCCGCCGTCGGTCACCATGATCGAGAAGAGGAAGTCCTTCCACACCGCGAAGGCGGCCTCCGCGCCTGGACGCGGCCCACCCGAGCGGTTCACCGTCACGGCCCGCAACTGCTTGCCCCGCTCGGTGGTGGTGTCCGGACCGGTCGGCGTGAGTCCCGCCAGCCCCAGCGTCGCCTGGATGCGCGGCACCGCGTTGCTCAGGTAGTCGGCCGGCGTGGGATAGGCCGGCACCCCGGCGAGCGCCTGCGCGACCAGGTTGTAGTCGAGATAGAAGTCGAGCAGAGTCTGGTCGCCGAGCACCCCGCACATGGGCAGAGCGCCGTCGTAGTAGCCGGGATACTGCTCCAGCGAGCGGCCGATGACGTACCCGCCCATCGACACCCCGGCGAGATACGTGCGGTGCGGCCGACGTAGTGTCCGTCCGAAGTGGTCCGCGAGATCCTTCGTGCCCAGCACCCCGGAGCGGATGTCGAAGCCGTTCCGGTCGTACGAGGACGACGCCCACGCGTACCCCTGGGTCAGCATCCGCTGCCGCAGGTCGAAGCCCGGCGGCTCCGGCGAGAGCACCGTGCCCTGCCCGCGGTATCCGTGCGCCCACACCACCAGGTTGCCGTTCCACCTGGTGGGGACCTCGATGATGTACGCGGCGTGACGGTGCACGCCCTGCCGTACCGTCGTCGGCTTGCCGGCCACGGTCAGTGGCGTCAGCGGCGGGTTCTGGAAGGTGTAGCCCGGCAGCGGCTGGTCGCCTCCAGGGTCACGGTCGGTCGCCGCGGCCGCGCCTGCGGTGCCTGCGGGTGCGGCGGTGGTGGATGTGGGGCCGGTCAGCCCGACGGCCAGGGTCAGTGTCGCGGTGGCGGCGACCAGGCGGCGCAGGGTGCGAATGGGTACGGACAGCATCGATGCTTCCCATCGGACGGATGTCGCCTGCGGGGCGACCAGGCGGGACGGTTGCCTACCGGCCGGTAGCGTCCTGAACCTAGGACTGCCGTCGACCGGAGTCAATGGCTGCGCTGACCCGTCGGTCAGCCCCGGTCGGCCTCGGTTCCGTGCTTCGGTCCCGTCGGGTTGACTGTCGTCGTGGACGACACGATCTGGGCGGCGGCCCGGGCTGCGCGGAGTTGGTTGGACACCGCGAACGGCACCGGGCAGACCGAGTTGACCTGCCGCATCCTCAAGCTGACCGAGGAGGCCGGCGAGGCGTCCGCCGCCTGGATCGGTCTGCTCGGGCAGAATCCGCGCAAGGGTGTCACCCACACGCGCGAGGACGTGGCAGCCGAGTTGGCCGACGTCGTCTTCACCGCGCTGGTGGCGATCGAAAGCCTGGGACTCGACGCGCAGACCGTCGTGGGTGCCTGTGCGGAGAAGGTCCGCTCTCGGCTGGAGACCTGACCCGCGCCGGCGATCGTGATCCACTCCAGGTCGCCGATGTGGGGGTTTCCCACGCACCCGATGCCCCCGGATCGGCGACCTCGAGTCGATCACCCGATCCGCCCGCCCTGTGCTCGGTGGGGCCGGGGTGATATGTGCGCTGTGTCCGGCCCCGGGAAGCCTGGGGCGTGACCGGGCGTGTGGGTGGGATGTGACCGGTCGCGTGGACGGGCCGGACTGCCGTCGGGGCCGGACGCAGGTGGCCTGCCGGGAATGGTCCCGGCCGCCGGGTCGTTGTACAGGGTCCGGCGCGATGAGCCTCCGCTCGCGGGCCGCCACTCGAGCCCCCGGAATGACCCCGGCCACGGGGTCGTTGCATCCGGTCCACGGCACCTATCAAGGGCCGTCAGCCTGCGGGAATGACCCCGACCGGCCGGTCGTTACCCACGGTCCCGGCGCGGCTCGCCAGGTTCGTCAGTCCCCGGGAATGACCCCGGTCAGCCGGTCGTTACACCCGGTCCCGGCGCCACGAGCCCCCCGCTCGCAGGCCGCCGACCCGAGACTTCTCAAGCGCCCGGACGAGGTGCTGACCCCCACGTCACCCGATCCCCCCGAGCAGGTGTGTGGGTGTTTCCGACCCCCGAAGGAGCTACCCCCATGAACACGATCTTCCGTAAGAGCATGTTGTCCGTTGCTGGTCTGGCGTTCGCCGGTGGTGTGTTCGCCGGCCCGATCGCCGCCCACGCCGCCACTCCGGTCGATGCCAAGCCCGCCGCCGTGGCGGTGCAGACTGCGGCACCGAAGCCGCAGGGCGACCAGTCGCACATCACCCTGAACGACGAGCAGAGGACCAACGCCAAGGCGATCATCGCGGCCACGAAGAAGGCCGGCCTGCCCGAGCGGGCCGCGGTCATCTCGATCGCGACGAGCCTGCAGGAGTCCAAGCTGGAGAACCTGGGTCACCTGGGTGACGCCAACGACCACGACTCCCTCGGCCTGTTCCAGCAGCGCCCGACCTCGGGTTGGGGCACGCCGGAGCAGATCACCAACCCGGAGTACTCCACGACGGCGTTCCTCAAGGGCCTCAAGCAGGTCGACGGCTGGCAGGACATGCCGCTGACCGACGCCGCGCAGACCGTACAGGTCTCGGCCTACCCCGACGCGTACGCGCAGTGGGAGCAGCAGGCCACCGACCTGGTTGCCCAGCACTGGAACAGCTAAGACAAAACGATGGCCGGCACCCCCACCCGGGGTGCCGGCCATCGACGTAGCGGTCGGCGCGCAGTGATCCGATCGGCGGGCGGCTACGTACCTCCCGGCGGGGACCGGCGGAGGGACAGGGCATTGGCCGCCGGTTCGGTGATCTGGTGGCGGGCGTCGACACCGTGACGGTGACCGAGGTCCGGTGAACCGCGACGACCAGACCGGGTTGGCGGTCACCCCGAACCGGAAGCGCCGCAGCCGGGGCAGGGCGCGAGCGTACAGTCGGGCGGTGGAGCGTACCGAATCGATGCTGGCGCAGACCCGACCACCTGGCCTGGCCGATGTTGATCCCGGCAGCGTGCTGCTGCCGGGCCACGACGTTCCGCTGGGGCGGTACACGACGGTGCGGCGGTTGCTGCCGCAGCGGCCCCGGCGGATGGTCGGCGCGTGGTGCTTCGTGGACCATTTCGGTCCGGACGACGTGGCGCAGCGGCCCGGCATGGAGGTGCCGCCGCACCCGCACACGGGCCTGCAGACGGTGACCTGGCTGCTCGACGGCGAAATCATCCACCGGGACAGCCTCGGCAACGTGCAGGCGATCCGACCCGGTCAGTTGAACGTGATGACCTCCGGGCACGGCATCGCCCACTCGGAGCGGTCGCCGGCCACGCATCCGCCGGTCATGCACGGTGTGCAGCTCTGGGTGGCGCTGCCGGACCCGGCTCGGGCCGGCGCGGCCGACTTCGCCCATCACGCCGACCTGCCGCGCTGGCGCGACGGCGAGGTCGACGCCACTCTGCTGGTGGGCGAGTTCGCCGGCCAGCGGTCACCGGCCGTGGTGCACACCCCGCTGGTGGGCGTGCAGCTCGAGCTGGGCGGTTCGGCGCCGACGACGCTCCCGTTGCGGCCCGATTTCGAGTACGCCCTGCTGGCGATGTCCGGTGCCGCCGAGGCCGCCGGGGTGGGTTTCGAGCCGGGGGCGCTGCTCTATCTGGGCATGGGTCGACGGGAGCTGACCGTGCGGGGCGGGGCGGGGGCGCGGTTGTTGCTGCTGGGCGGTACGCCGTTCGAGGAGCCGTTGGTCATGTGGTGGAACTTCGTGGGCCGCTCGCACGAGGAGGTCGCCACGGCTCGGGAGGACTGGATGGCCGGGCGGCGTTTCGGGGTGGTGGCCGACGACGCGGCGTCGCCGCTGCCGGCGCCCGCCCTGCCCACCACCCGGCTCAAGGCCCGCGACCGCACCGGCGGCCTGCACGGCTGACCGGCACGGTGCCCGCGTGTGACCGATGGTGGCCCGGGTGGTCGCCGGCATGGCGAGCACCCTGATCAACCCCGTGGAGGACCGCAAGCGCCTGGCCCGTCGGCTGGCCGGCAGTGGGCGGGGCTTCGCCGAGCAGTACGGCTTCCGGGTCACCAACAATCCGGCGACCGAGCGTGCCCTCCTGGCCGACCTGTACGCGGAGCTGACTGACTGACCTGGACGTGCCCTGGCCCACAGTTCAGGGAAAACTGACCGTATGGAGGATGTTCTGTCGTATGGTTGTACCCGGCAGTGCTGACCGCTCGGTTCGGGCGGGCATCCACCGCCTGGTGACCGCGACCGGTTCGGACGTGGTTCACCGCCTGGGCAGGTTTGCGTGGCGCCCCCGGTCGCGGTTCGTGGCCAAGGGGCGCCCGCCTGTCCCGGGGAGCCGCCGCCAGCTCCGGCACCGCCGTCGAGCGCCGGCCCGCTCCGAAGAACTTCAGCGCGCCAGGCCCGCCAGCAGGTTCACCGTGACGGCGATGACGAACGCGCCGAACAGGTACGACACCATCGAGTGTCGCAGCACCGTACGGCGCATCTCGTTGCTGGTCAGGTTGGTGTCGGACACCTGGAACGTCGTCCCGACGGTGAACGCCATGTACGCGAAGTCCGAGTACCGGGGCGGTTCGCTCTGGTTGAAGTTCACCCCGCCGTCCGGGCCGGTGTAGTAGATCCGCGCGTAGCGGGCGGCGAACACGGTGTGCACGACCAGCCAGGACAGCACCACGCTGAGGACGCCCAGCCCGCTGTACAGGTCGCGGCGCACTCCGGGTGGCGCGCCGTGTGCGCTGGCCAGGACCAGTCCGACGGCCAGCAGGCTGGCGAGGCAGGCGATCAGCAGCACCACGTCCCGGGTGGGCCGGTTGGGGTCCTCGTGCACGGCGAGTTGGGCGGTGCGGGCGGCGTCCATCGGCCAGAGCTTGCGCCACACCAGCACCAGCCAACTCAGCGCGGCCGCGTCCCAGCCGGCCAGTGGGGAGAGCGCCGGCGACAGCGTGAGTGCGAACGCGCTACCCGCGACGAGGCCGACCACCGCCACGACGACGAGTTGCGCCCCCGCAGGGGTGTGCCCGTCCGGGGGGCGCGACAGCGGGCCGGTGCCGGTCATCCGCGACGCCGACCCGTTCCGGCGGACGCCATCACCGCCGGGTCAGATGCCGCGCAGATGCTGCGACACCCGGTTGTGCTTCTTGTCCCGGGCCTGCGTGGCGCGTTGCGCGGGGCCCACCTCGGGGGCGGCCTCGATGCCGGCCGACCGGGCGACCTCGGTGCCGTTGGCGTAGTCGACAGGTGGCAGGGCGCGCAGCGCCTTGAGGACGTCCGGCGGGGCACCCTCGCGTTCGGCCTCGCGGATCACGTCGTCCTTCTCGGCCGGGTAGTCCAGGCTCGACAGGTACTGCAGGACGTCCGCGTAGCTCGCCATGTCCGGGCTCCCTCGGGGCATCGATTCGTCACGACCGGCGGCGGTTACCCGCCCGCCGCCGGGTCACGCCCGGGTCGGTCCAGGAAATCCGGCGTCGTTTCCACCACGTCGCCTGCGGGTACCCGCAGGCGCCGCAGACGGAGCCCGAGGGAGTACGCGATGAACTACGACACCTTCGTCGACCAGGTTTCCCAGCGCACCCGCACGTCGTCGGAGCAGGCGGTCGAGCTGACCCGGGCCGTGCTGGAGACGTTCGCCGAACGGCTGACCGGCGGCGAGGTGCTGGACCTGGCCGCGCAGTTGCCGCAGCCGCTGCAACTGGTGCTCAAGCCGAGCCCGAGCACCGAGCAGGCGGACCGGTTCGGTGCGGCCGAGTTCGTGGCCCGTGTGGCGCTGCGCGCCCGGGTGCAGGAACCGGCGGCGCGGGACGCCACCCGGGCGGTGTTCACCACCCTTCGCGAGGCGATCACCGGCGGGGAGTTCGACGACGTGGCGACGCAGTTGCCGCGCGACTACCGGGACCTCGTGGAGCAGGCGATGGCACCGGGGGCGACGCTGCGCCGCGCCTGACGGCGGGTCGGCACGCGGAGGCGCACAGCGGTTGGCCAGGGCAACCATCGACGTCCGGCTTGGCGTGTCGATTCGGCCTGGCCTAACCTTGTCGTGCGAGGGGAGTACTTCCCACGAACCATTCCGGTCAGTACGGCACGCCCGGCGTGCCTCGGGTGGTTGCCCATCGGGTGATGGGTGAAGGAGACCTCGAACATGACACGGTGTTCGAGGAGACCCCATGACCGAATTGTCCCCCTTGGCCGCGGCGAGTGACCTGACGTCGATCGGTACCCCCACCCTCTGGGCGGTGACGATCGCCGGCGTACTGCTCCTGCTGGTGCTGGACTTCCTGGTGACGCGCAAGCCGCACGAGGTGTCCATGCGCGAGGCGATCGGCTGGTCCGCGTTCTACATCGCCCTGCCGCTGGCCTTCGGCGGCTGGCTCTGGGCCCGCTACGGCTCCCAGCAGGGCGTGGAATACCTGACCGGTTACCTCGTCGAGAAGTCCCTCTCGGTCGACAACCTCTTCGTCTTCATGCTGCTGCTGGCCGCGTTCGCCGTTCCGGCCGTGCTCGCCCAGCGGGTGCTGCTCTACGGCATCGCCGGCGCCCTGGTGCTGCGGGCGGTCTTCATCGCCCTCGGCGCGGCGGCGTTGCAGACCCTCGACTTCGCGTTCCTGCTCTTCGCGATCATCCTCATCGCCACGGCGGTGAAGCTGCTGCGCGACGCCCTCTCCGGGCACGAGCAGGAGGTCGACATCAACAAGATGCGCTCGGTGAAGCTGCTGCGCAAGGTCATGCCGGTGGTCGACGAATACCACGGCACCAGGATGACCGTCCGGCAGGGCGCGAGGCGGGCACTCACCCCGTTCGCCCTGGTGGTTGTCGCGGTGCTGGCCACCGACATCGTCTTCGCGGTCGACTCGGTGCCGGCGGTCTACGGCATCACCGAGGACCCGTACCTGGTCTTCGCCACCAACGCGTTCGCCCTGCTCGGCCTGCGGGCGCTCTACTTCGTCCTGCACGCGGCGCTGAGCCGGCTGGTGCACCTCAGCTACGGCCTGGCGATCATCCTGGCCTTCATCGGGCTCAAGCTCGGCCTGCACTGGGCGCACGGCAGCTGGGAGAGCGTTCCGCAGATCCCCACCCTGGCCTCGCTCGGCGTGATCATCGGTGTGCTGGTGGTCGTCACCCTGACCAGCCTGCGTGCCACCCGGGGCGGCACGCCCACCGAGCGCGAGGTCGTCACCGACCGGCACTGACCGCGCCGCTCCGGGCCGGGCCGGGGTACGCCGGAAAGCTCCTGCCCCGGCCGACCCGGGTGGTACGACTGTGCAATGGGAATCGTGTCACCGGGCTTCCAGGGTCGGCCCCGATCGCAGGAACCGGCCCTGCCGCCCGGTCAGTACCTGACCGAGGACTTTCCGGTGCTCTCGGCCGGCCCGACACCCCGGGTCTCCCTGGACACCTGGGAGTTCGTCATCGCCGCCGAGAACGGCAGCGAGTACCGGTGGTCGTGGCAGGAGTTGATGGCGCTTCCGCAGGAGACGCCGACCGTCGACATCCACTGCGTCACCCACTGGTCGAAGCTCGGCACCACCTGGACGGGCGTCTCCCTGGACACCCTGCTCGACGGTGTGGACACCGGAGCGCACTTCGCGCTCGCGCACTCCTACGGCGGGTACACCACCAACCTGCCGCTGGACGACCTGCGCGGCGGCCGGGCCTGGGTGGCGCACACCTTCGACGGCGCGCCGCTGCCGGCCGAGCACGGTGGCCCGGCGCGTCTGCTGGTCCCGCACCTGTACTTCTGGAAGTCCGCCAAGTGGGTGCGCGGCATCCGGCTCAAGACGATGGACGAGCCGGGGTTCTGGGAGACCGCCGGCTACCACGACTACGGCGACCCGTGGCGCGAGCAGCGGTACCAGGGTGACTGAGCGGGCCGTGGCGACGGGCACCCCGGCCCGCGCGCCGATCAAGTGGCAGGTGGCCCGGCTGGTGGAGCGCCGGGTGGAGACGGCGTCCGCGCAGACGCTGGTCCTGGAGGTGCCGGACTGGCCGGGGCACCTGCCCGGCCAGCACGTCGACGTGCGGTTGACCGCACCGGACGGTTACCAGGCCGCCCGGTCGTACTCGATCGCCGGGCCGGTTGTGGACGGCCCCGGCGGCCCGCGCATCGAGGTGACCGTCCAACGGGTCCACGACGGCGAGGTGTCCCCGTACCTCATCGACGTCTTCGCCGCCGGCGACCCGGTGGAGATCCGCGGACCGCTCGGTGGCTGGTTCATCTGGCGGCCCGAGCAGACCGACCCGGTGCAGCTCGTGGCCGGCGGCTCCGGGATCGTGCCGTTGATGGCGATGATCCGGGCGCGACGGGAGGTCGGCAGCAAGGTGCCGTTCCGGCTGGTCTACTCGGTACGGACGCCCCAGGACGTGATCTACGCCGACGAGCTGCGCCGCCGGGGCCGCGACGACTTCGGCCTGGACGTGGCGTACGTCTACACCCGCGAGGCCCCCGACGGGTGGCGCGGCGAGCCGCACCGGGTCGGCCTGGCCGACGTCAACACCCACGGCTGGCCGCCGGATCTGCAACCGCTCACGTACGTCTGCGGTCCGACCGGGTTCGTGGAGGCCGTGGCCGACCTGCTGGTGGGGCTGGGCCATCCGTCGCGACGGATCAGGACCGAACGCTTCGGCCCCACCGGCTGAGCCTGTCCGCCGCTTACCGTCTCGTCGAGGAGATCCGATGACCAACATGTCCTACCTGGACGGCAACATGCTCGACGGCCCGCTGCGCGAGCTGTTCGCCGTCGACCTGAGCACCGCGATGGGCCGCTGCGAGAACTGCGGGATGACCGGCTCGATGGCCAGCCTGCACGTCTACTTGCACGCTCCGGGTCTGGTCGCCCGCTGCCCGTCCTGCGAGTCGGTGATGGTGCGGCTGGTGCGTGGACCGGACCGGGCCTGGCTGGACATGCGCGGCGTCACCTACCTCCAGGTCCCGATGCCGATGGAGCAGGCACTTCCCGAGCCGCTGTGACCGAGGCCGGTACGTCCGGCACGTTTACGAATGTCGAAAACTTTTCACAGTCTTAAATATTCAACTCTTTCGTTGTTTGCGCCGCCATGGGTGCGGTCGGATGCCGGCAACTGTTAACGCAGTTTCCTATTAATCCTCCGACCCCCGAGGGAGTCCTCATGCGTTGGCGACCGATATTCATGGCGGCGGTGGTCACGCTCGCCGCCTCGACGGTGGCGCTCGACGTGCCCGCGAGCGTGCAGGCTGCCCCCGCCACCTTCACCCACCCCGGCGTCCTGGTCAGCCGCCCACAACTCGACTTCGTCAAGGCCAGGGTGCAGGCCGGCGAGCAGCTGTGGAGAAACGCCTACAACCAGATGATGGGCAGCCGGTACGCCTCGCTGTCCCGGGTCCCCGCACCGCGCGCGACCGTCGAGTGCGGTCAGACCTCCAACCCGAACTACGGTTGCACCGACGAGCGCGAGGACGCCATCGCCGCGTACACCGACGCGCTGGCCTGGTACATCACCGGCAACTCGGCGTACGCGCAGAAGTCGATAGCCCTGATGGACGCCTGGTCCGCGACCATCCAGCGGCACACCAACGACAACGCCCCGTTGCAGACCGGCTGGGCCGGATCGGTGTGGCCACGCGCCGCCGAGATCATCCGCTACACGTACGGCAACTGGCCCAACCAGGCCCGGTTCGCCACCATGCTGCGCACCGTCTACCTCCCCGTCGTCATCGCCGGTGACTCCCGCACCAGCAACTGGGACCTGACCCTCGCCGAGGCGGCCATCGGCATCTCGATCTTCCTCGAGGACCGCACGTCGTACGACCGCGCGCTCGCCCGGTTCCGGGCCGCGGCCGCCGCCTCCATCTACATCGCGGCGGACGGGGTCCGACCCCTCTACCCGCCGGCCACCAACGTCGACACGCCCGCCGAACTCGTCTCCCGGTGGCACGGCCAGGCCACCTACACCGACGGTCACGCGCAGGAGACCTGCCGCGACTGGGTCCACACCGGCTACAGCATCTCCGCCATCTCGCACGTCGCCGAGACCACCCGCATCCAGGGTGGCGACCTCTACCCGGAGCTTCAGGACCGGCTGCGCCACGCGCTCGGCTTCCACACCGAGTTCGAGAACGGCACCGCCGTCCCGTCGAGCGTGTGCGGCGGCTCGGTGGACCTCGGCCTCGGCCCGATCACGGAGGTCGGCTTCAACGCGCTGCACAACCGGATGGGCATCGGGATGGCGAACACCCAGAGCTACACCGAGCGCAAGCGTCCCCAGGGCACGAACAACCTCTTCGTGGCCTGGGAGACCCTGACTCACGCGAACAACCCGGCGTAGGTCCGCGCCGACCGTGCGCCTCCGGGCCTCGACACGAGGGACGCCCCTCGTGTCGGGGCCCGACGCGCGCGGCAGACTGCTCGGGTGAGCACCGGCCGGTGGCGTGGCGTCCCACCACGGGTCCGGCTGGTCGTGTCGGCGGCCGTGCTGGTCTTCGCGTACGGCGGCGTCGTGCACGTACTCCACTTGCTCGTTCCCGGTCTCCGACCCCCGCTCGCCGTGCCCGGCTGGCTCGCGGTCTACTTCGCGTCCCTGACCCTGTGGGACCGTTGGCGGCGCTGCTGCTGGCGGCTCGCCGTCCGGCGCGATGAGCGGCCGGCCGATCAGGTCGTGCTCGTGTTCGGCCTTGAGCACGAGCCGGGCGGTGGGACAGGGCCACGGGCCACCGCAGGCACGGCAGCGCCACATCGGGCGCAGCGGCGTGTGTGGCGGTGTGCCGGTCGGTACGGGCGGTGAGGTCACCATGGATCACGCTCCTTCGGACGTGGGGAGGGGCCGCCGCGGTACGGGGTTCGCGGCGGCCCCTCGTTCGGTTCCGCCCGTCGTCCTCGCTCCGGCCGGGCGGATCCGCTTCGTGACAGTCTGCCGACCGGGCCGCTACCGTCGGAAGGCACGCGAGCGTGACCAGCGCCGATGTACGTGTCGTCCGCCCCCGGTGTGCAGAGGTGTGCAGTCGAGCACTGCCGGCGTCCACCCCGGCTGGAGTTCACCGAGCGCAGTGATCGCGTGCTGGACGCCGACGGGCTGTTGCTGCGCATCCGCGAGACGATGATCCGCGAGTCGGTGATGCCGTGGTTCCGGGAGTGGGTGACGATCGAGCAGGAGGCGCGGCGCGGCGCTGCGCTCGTTCCAGCCGCTGGTGCTGCCCGGCCTGGTGCAGACCGAGGGCTATTCGCGGGCGCTCCTCTAAAGGGGACGGTGATCGAGCGCCCCGCCGACGTACTGTCGCCGCGACAGTCGTGGGAATCGGCACGGGCCGAGGCGATGTCGCACGGGCAGACCCCTAGCGTGATCTCGGAGGAAACAGAGGCATGGACCCGACCGGTCGTCGCCCCGGCGGCCTGGCGCGCCTTCGTCACGTTCGTCACGCGCCACTGACCGGGCCGGCGAGCGCAGCCCGGATCAGCCTCTCGACCAGCCGTGGCGTGATCGGGTCCGAGGCGAACACCTCGGCCACCCGCTCCGGATCAGTGGTGATGATCGGTCCGTAGTTGCGCCATGGGTCGTCGAAGGCCACCCGGGCCTCCAGCCGGATGTCCTGACTGCTGTCGACGCCCCACACCCGGACCACGACGTGGCCCGGATCGGCCCGGCTGGCCGTCCACCGGTAGTCGACGTCGTCGACGCGAATCGACCGCTTGCGAGTCCTGGCCACGGTGCGAGGTTGGGCCCCGGGCGGAAACGACGGTAGCGGAACCCGCGCCGACGAGGGCTTCGTCGAATACTCGGATGCGGACCGGCGTGCTCATCCTTAGGCTTCCGTTCCACGGCAGGCCGCGCCCACACGGATCGGAGATGAGCAGACCGATGACCTCTCACCTGTTCGCGATCAGCTTCGACGCGCTTGAACCTCTGCGTCTGGCGCGGTTCTGGTCCGGGATCCTCGGCTGGGAGATCGTCGACGATCCGGGCGAGGGCGTGGGGCTCGTGTCCACCGACGACACCGGGTTCCGACTCCGCTTCGCGCCGACCGAGCAGCCGAAGGTCGTCCAGAACCTCATGCACTTCGACCTGACAAGCACATCGCCGCAGGATCAGGAGCGGACGGTCGCCAGGGCGATCGAGCTGGGTGGACGGCACCTCGACATCGGTCAGGGCCCGGACGTCGACCACGTGGTGTTGGCCGACCCGGAGGGCAACGAGTTCGACATCATCGCGCCGGGCAACAACTTCCTCGCCGGCTGCGGGTTCGTCGGCGCCCTGGCCTGCGACGGTTCGCCGGAAGTGGGGTACTTCTGGGCCGAGGCGCTCGGTTGGCCGCTGGTCTGGGATCAGGACCAGGAGACCGCGATCCAGTCGCCGCGCGGCGGCACGAAGATCACGTGGGGTGGGCCGCCCTACATGTCGCGCGAGGGCGGGGGCCGGGTGCGCCTCGACCTCGCGCCACCCGCCGACGGTGACCAGCAGGCGGAGGTGGACCGTCTGCTCGCCCTCGGCGCGACCCGGATCGGCACCGACCCGGCCGGCCGAGTCGTGTTGGCCGATCCCGACGGCAACGACTTCTCCGTGCTGACGCCCCGCTAGCCGGTTGGACAACCGCCCCGCGGGTCGGTCAGAGTGGTCCGCCGTGAGATACCTGCGCAGCGGTGGTCCAGCCGCGATCCGGCGACCCCGGCCCACGGACGCGGACGAGTTCGTGGCGGCCGTGCGACGGAGTCGGGACCTGCACCACCCGTGGCTCGTCGCGCCCGCCACCGGTGAGGAGTACGACCGTTACCTCGCCCGGATCCGGCGCCGGGACAGCGCCGGCTACCTGATCTGCGACCGGGCCAGCGGGGACATCGCCGGCTACGTGAACATCAGCGGCATCGTGCTGGGCGCGCTGCGCGGCGGCTACCTCGGGTACGCGGCGTTCCAGCCGTACAGCGGCACGGGCCACGCCTCGGCGGGCATCGCGCTGGTCATCGACCACGCGTTCACCAGCGTCGGGCTGCACCGGTTGGAGGCGAACATCCAGCCGGGCAACGAGCCGTCCCGGCGGGTCGCCCGCAAGCTCGGTTTCCGCCTTGAGGGCTTCTCCCCGGACTACCTGTTCATCGACGGCGCGTGGCGCGACCACGAACGCTGGGCCTTGACAGCCTCCACCCCACCCATCCCCACCCCACCGTCGGCGTGATCAAGAGGTTCGCGTCATGCGCCTCGGCGTGTCATGACGCGAACCTCTTGATCAACAGGGTGGAACGGGTGAGGTGCTACGTCACTGGAAAGTGCAACCCGGGTTGGGCGCGTCGACCGACAGCGGCGCGCCGGTCGGCAGGACGTAGAGAACCTCCAGCACCACTGGAACCTTGCCGCGGTTGATGCCGATGTGCACGTGATCCGCGCCGGCCGGCTCCTTGATGAAGCTTCCGCGAGGGTAGACGCCATCAGACGCGCAGGTCGAGTCGAAGTGGCTCAACGTGCCCTGCTTGACCCAGCCGAAAAGTTCACCCTTGTGCCAGTGCCATCCGGTGGCCTGACCGGCCGGGATGGTGATCTCACGCAGGATGTAATCGGTGTCACCGATCGTGGTCTGCGTGATGATAGTGCCCACCACACCCGAGCCCGCTGGCGTCGCCTGGGCCGGGCTGCTCACCGTGAGTGTGGCGCCGACGAGCATCGCGGCGGCCGCCGCAGCTCCGGCCATCATCCGCCGTGGGGAGGAGTACCTCGACAACATGATTCCTTTCGATTGCACGTGATTCGATCTCAGTCTACGAACCCGTAGGGAGTAAACACTGGATAACTGATCTACCGGGCGCGCTGTCCGGTTGTGAGCGCCGGCGCGTGCCACGTGTCGACGTTTGTCCTGGGCTGCGACGGGAAACGGCCGGCAATGACGAAACCTCGTGTGGTGATCGTGGGGGCCGGGTTCGCCGGTTACCACGCGGCGAAGACGTTGAGCCGGATCGCCCGGGACCGGGCCGAGATCGTGGTGCTGAACTCGACCGACTACTTCCTGTACCTACCGCTGCTGCCCGAGGTGGCCGCCGGGGTGGTCGAGCCCACGCGCATCGCCGTTCCGCTGACCGGGACCCTGAAGGGCGTCCGGGTGGTCATCGGCGAGGCGGACCACGTCGACCTGCAGAACCGCTGGGTCGGCTTCACCCAGCCCGAGGGGGAGAAGAACCGCCTGGCGTACGACCGGCTGGTCCTCGCCGTGGGCAGCGTCAACAAGCTGCTGCCCATCCCGGGTGTCACCGAGTACGCGCACGGCTTCCGCGGTCTGCCGGAGGCCGTCTACCTGCACGACCACATCGTCCGCCAGGTGGAGTTGGCCGAGCAGGCCGAGGACCCGGCCGAGCAGCGGGCCCGCTCCACGTTCGTGGTGGTCGGCGCGGGCTACACCGGCACCGAGGTCGCCGCGCACGGGCAACTGTTCACCGACGCCCTGCACGCGCAGCGCCCCCGGCTCACCGTCCGGCCCCGCTGGATGCTGCTCGACGTCGCTCCCCGCGTGCTGCCCGAGCTGGACAAGCGCATGTCCGAGACATCGCACAAGGTGCTCGAACGGCGCGGCGTGGACGTGCGGATGGGTACCTCGGTGGCCGAGGCGACCTGCGACGGGGTCAAGCTCACCGACGGCGAGTACGTCCCGACCTGCACGCTGGTGTGGTGTGTGGGGGTGCGGCCCGACCCGTTCGTCAACGAACTGGGCCTGCGCACCGAGCGGGGCCGGCTGGTCACCGACGAGTACCTGAACGTTCCCGGCTACCCGGAGGTCTTCGCCTGCGGTGATGCCGCCGCCGTGCCCGACCTGGTGAATCCGGGGCAGATCTGCGGTATGACGGCGCAGCACGCCGAGCGGCAGGGTAAGCGTGTGGCGCACAACATCGCCGCGTCGTACGGCTTCGGGAAGCGCAGGCCGTACAAGCACCACGATCTGGGCTGGGTGGTGGACCTGGGCGGTAAGGACGCCGCCGCGAACCCGTTGCACGTCAACCTGGCCGGGCTGCCGGCCAAGGCGGTGACCCGGGCGTACCACCTGATGGCGATGCCCGGCAACCGCACCCGCGTGGGGGCCGACTGGGTGCTCGACGCCGCGCTCACCCGCTCGGCGGTGCAGTTGGGGCTGGTTCCGGCGAACGCGGTGCCGCTGGAGAGCACCTCACCCGAGGTCGCGGCGCGCGGTCGCTGAACTGCGTCGCGGGGCGTACTCGGGCAACAGGATCTGCACGATGCCGGCGGCGGGGATGGCCAGCAGCGCGCCGAGCAACCCGGCCAGCTCCGCCGCGAGCAGCAGGCTGAGCAGCACGGTCAGCGGGTTGAGCCGTACCGCGCGGGCGCAGATGAGCGGCTGGAGCAGGTGGTTCTCCACCTGCTGGTACGACGAAGAAGACGAGCACGACGACGCCGGCGGTGGGGGAGTGCAGGAACCCCGCCCCGGCGGCGACCACCGCGCCGATCGTCGCGCCCTCCCGGCCGACGCCGCGCAGCACCCCGACGGCGGGTTGCCGCAGCCGACCGCTCGCGGCGCGCAGCTCCTCGGAGTGCGCGGCGACGTAACGGCGTACCCCGGTGCGTTCCAGGAACGCACCGACCGCGCCGCGTCCGGCGCGCGCGTCGCGCAGCAGCTCGGGCCCCCGCTCGGCGAACCGGCCCAACTCGTCGAACAGCGGCACCAGGATCACCGTGGCGAGGACCGCCAGCACGACGAACGCGGCGAGGAAGACGAGCAGCGTGGCCAGCGCCCGGCGGCGTACGAACCGGCGTTGCAGTTGGTCCACGGCCGGTTTGAGCGCGACCGCGAAGAAAGCGGCCACCACCGCCCAGACGAGCACCCGGCGGGTCGCGTACACGAAGGCCAGGGCGAGTGCGGTGGCCAGCACCAGTCCGATCACGACCAGGGCCCGGCGGGCGGTGGCCCGATCGTCGGCGTTGCTCAGCCGCCGGGCCTTCCCCGCGCAGACCGCCGGAAACCCGGCATTGCGGACGGTTGGCGGCTACCTAAGCGTCGGTGTCACGAAGGGGGTGTGCGCCGGCCACGAACGTGTCGAGGGCGGCGGCGTGCAGCAGCCCACCCGCGATCGGGTCGCGCAGCGCGGCCACCGCGAGCCGACCGACCGGCAGCCCTCCGGGGCGGTGCGTGGCGGCGAGCACCAGGTTGCCGTAGCGCCGGCCGCGCAGCATCCGGCGGTCGCCGAACACGCAGACGTCCCCGAAGACCGCCCGCAGGGTCGCCACCTGTACGCGGGTGCCGACCAGCGGCGGCAGGTCCGTCACGTTGACCAGGTAGAGACCGCCCGGCCGCAGGGCACGGGCCACCTCGGCGGTGAACTCCACGGTGCGGACGTGCGGGGGCATCCGGGCAGCCCGGTAGATGTCGGCGATCACCAGGTCGTAGGTGCCCGCCTCGGCGGCGGTGACCGCGTCCCGGGCGTCGGCGACCTCCACCCGCACCTCGGGCGGCAGTGGCGGCAGTTCCCTGGCCACCAGCTCGACCACCGCGCGGTCCCGCTCGACGACCCGTTGCGTGGAGCCGGGCCGGGTGGCGGCCAGCCAGCGGGGCAGCGTCAACGCGCCGCCACCGAGGTGCAGCGCGCTCAGCGGTACGCCCGCCGGCGCTGCCAGCTCCACGGCCGAGGCGATCCGGCGGACGTACTCGAAGTGCAGGTGCCGAGGATCTTCGACGTCCACGTACGACTGCTCCACACCGGCGGAGAGCAGCGTCCGGCCGGTCCGGCGGACCGGATCGACGACCAGCTCCAACCGGTCGGCGGCGCGGTTCATGACGGCACGCTAACCGAGCGCCCGACGGGCCGGCGGCGCGGGAGCACCCGCGTCCGCCGGCCCGCGTACGCCGTGGTCGCGGTCAGCCGCCGGCCATCCCGGCGCCGACCTCGTCGATCGCGTCGTCGACCGAGTGGGCGAGGTCCACGTCGAGCGCGGTCACCCCGTCGGCCTGGTTGGTGCGGACGGTCAGCACGGCTGCCGTACCGCCCGGCCGCCCGATGCTCGGGCCGCGCCCGGTCTCCTGGCGCAACCGGTCGAGGCGGGCGAGCACCCGGTCGAGGTTGTCCGGCGGCAGCGCGACCACGCGATACAGGCCGGAGGCGTCACCGGCCCAGTACGGCAGGTCGTCCAGAGCCGCCCGGAGCTGGTCCTCGTCCAGGAGGGGCGTGGTGGTGGAGGCACCCACGATGCCTCCGCCGGCCGCCGGCGGGTTCAGCAGCTCCCGCAGACCGTCGGGGACGTGCAGGGACTCGATCAGATCACCGTCCTGCTCGGCGAGCGCGGCGATCGTCGCCTCCGCCTGGTAGCGGGCCTGCTCCGGCGTACGTCCGCTGATCCGGCCCACCTCGGCCAGGAAGCCGGGTAGGTCCCGGTGCCGCTCGATGCCGTCCACGGGCACGACGTCGTGCAGCGAGTTCGGCACGGCGGCGAGCAGTCGTTGCCGCTCGGCCGCGTCGAGCGCGAAGGCCAGCACCAGCACTGTCGCCTCGGCGCCCACCTTCGCCGTCGAGAAGTCGACCCCGGACCGGCGTCGGACGTCCTCGACCAGATCGCGGTAGCCCACGCTCGTCACTCCGGCCGCCCCGCCGGGAGGTGGCTGGGGGCGCGGATTGTCCGGGGTGCCCCTGGTCGGGGGCGCCGGTCCGCCACGCGTGGTGTCCGACTTGTGCCGACCGGCCGGCGGCGGGCCGGCCCGTCTGCTTTGTTCCAGGCTGGTGAGCTGCTTGGACGCGCTCAGGCTCGCGCCGTACTCGCTGGGCTGGCCGCCCTGCTCGCGGGCCTGCCGGGCCAGCGCCCGGCGGCGCTGGTTGTCGCCCTCCATCTGCTTGCGCATGGTGACGCCCCTTCCGCTGGGGATCGATCCTGCGCCGGTCGCGTTCCCGCCGTGCCGGGAGCCGAAACGGGCGCTGCCGGCCGGGTAGGGCTGAGCGCTGGCCGCGCTTCATCCGCCCGGGGTGAGGGGTGCTCACCCGCGCGGACCGCAGGATCGGGGTAGGGCCGCAGTTCTTCCGAGGTACGCGGAAGGAAGGTCGTCATGAAACGGATCGTCGAGATCGTTCCCGCTCGACCCGGCTGGTACGCCCGCTGGCAACTCACGCCCGACGCGACCCGGTGCTATCCGGTGAGCCTGTGGGCGTTGCTGGAGGAGGCCGACGGAACCGGCCGCGAAGTGGTCGGGATGGACTGCATCGGCCAGTGGCCGGGTGCCGACGACAACGAGGCGGGTGGGGAGTTTGTCCGCTACCTGTACCAGACGCCCGACTCGGGGGAACCCGACGACATCGAACCCCCGTCGACGATCGAGCTGCGGGACGGCGCGCCCCGGCTCCAGCCGATGACCGCGCCCTAGGCATTTCTCCGGCCCCCGACCCCAGGTCCCAGGGTCGGGGGCCACCCCCTGCCCGGGGGCGGCGGCGCGCGGCCGTCAGCCGGTGGCGCGCAGATCGTCGTCGACGGCCGTCTGCACACTCAGCAGCTCGGTGAGGCCGGTGCGGTCCAGCAGTTGCTGCACCTGCGTGCCGACCCCGGTGAGTCGGACCGACCCGGCAACCCGGCGCACGATCAGCAGGGCGCTCAGACCGGACGAGTCGCAGAGGCCGACGCCGCTCAGGTCGATCGTCACCTGCTGCCCGTAGTGCAGGTCGGCCGCCGCGGCGACCAACTCGGGAGCGGTTTCGTAATCGAGCTCGCCGGTCAGCCGAAGCCGGACGTGGCCGGCGTCGGGCCGGCTCACCGCGATGGTCAACAGCTGGTGGGCCATTGCACCATGTTCCCAGTCCCCGCACGGATCGCAACTCCCGGGGCGGCGCGCCGCACCGGGTCCGCCCGCTACCTGAGCCTGGGCCCGGGCCTGCTGTCGGATGCCGGTCGCGGCAGACCGGCGTAGGGTGGGCGGACTGGTACGGGTTCGGGTGGACGACAAGGAGTGAGGCTCAGCTGGTGACTGCTTCCGACGTCAGGGACTGGGACCCGGGCGACGGACGGATCTCCACGCCGAGCACCACACAGGCCCCGGCGTGGTCCGCCGACGCACCGTCCTGGCCCGCACCCGCGCTACCGCCGCTGGCCCCCGACCGTGACCAGGGCACCCCGGACTGGTCCGAGGTCGTCGAGCACTTCCGCGAGGGCCTGGTGGTCTGCGACGCGGACGGCGTCGTCCGACACGTGAGCCCCGTCGCCGAGCGGTTGTTGCCCGAGGTGACCGCCGGTGAGCCGCTGGTCGCGTCCAGGGTGCCGGGGTTGGCCGAGGCGACGCCGGGAAGCTTCACCCACCGCGGCCGTCGACTCAGGGCCCGCCAGGTGCCGCTGTCCGCCGGTCGCTGCTGCTGGTACGTGGAGGACGTCACCGAGAGCGTCAGCCGTGCCGACGCGCTGCTGGCCGAGCGGGCGCGCTCGGCCTTCCTCGCCGTGGTGGGCGACAAGCTGGGCAACCCGCTGCACCCCGACCGGGCCGCCGCGGCGGTCGTCCGGCTCGCCCTGCCGACCCTTGCCGAGGTGGCCGTGCTGGTGCTCGCGCCGCGCGCGGGGCAGGCTCGGTGGTGGCGGGCTTCCCGGGTCGACGACGAGACCCCGATCGTCGACACCGGCGTCCTCACCGGCGACACCCTGCCGCCGGCGATCGCCCAGGGGCTGACCGGTGTCGAGCCGCACGCCGTCGACTGGCTGGTGGAACAGGCGGTCGACGCCGGCTGGCTACCCGGTCTAGCGGGCGCCGACAGCACCGCCCGGGTCGTGCCGCTGCCCGGCCGCGACACCCCCGTCGGGGTGCTGCTGGTCGCCCGGCGCTCCACCCGCTGGTACGACGAGGACGACGCCCAGTTGATCCGCGCGTTCGCGGCGCGGGCCGGCGCGGCGCTGACCACCGCCCAGCTCTACCGCGACCAGGCGGAGGTCGCCGACACCCTGCAGGCCAGCCTGCTGCCGGTCGAGCCGACCGAGGCGGTCGGCGTGCAGTGGGGCACCGCGTACCGCCCGGCGCAGGCGGGGCTGCGCATCGGCGGCGACTTCTACGGTTCGCACCGGCTCGCCGACGGCGGTTCCTTGTTCTTCCTGGGCGACGTCTCCGGCAAGGGCGTCGAGGCCGCCGTGTTCACTGGCCAGCTCCGCCAGTGCCTCCAGGCGCTGCACCGGGTGGAATCCCATCCGGGGCGGCTGCTGCGGCTGCTCAACGACGCCCTGCTGGAGACGACGCAGGCCAACGGTCAGGGCCGCTTCGCCACGATCGTGCTGGGTGTGGCCCGTCCGCAGCGCGACGGAGGCCTCACGCTCACGATGGCCGGCGGCGGGCACCTGCCCCCGCTGGTGCTGCGCAACTCGGGCGAGGTCGAGACGGTGCCGCTGCGCGGCATGCTGATCGGGGTGGTGCCCGATCCGCGCGTCGGTGAGGTGACCGTACGCCTGGCGCCGGGTGAGACGTGCCTGCTCTACAGCGACGGCGTGACGGAGGCCCGTGGAGGCCGTCGGGGCGACGAGCAGTTCGGCGCGGAACGGCTGGTCACCGCCGTGACGGGGTGCCAGCGCATGCCGGCGCCGGCCCTGGCCGAGCGCGTGGAGCAGCTCACCTGCGACTGGCTGGGCCACGGCGACCACGACGACATCGCCGTCCTGGCGGTGCGTGCGGTCAACCCCGTCAGCCGCGGCGCGCGACACCTGCACGCCGTGCCCACCCTGACGAACGCCGACGAGCAGAGGACGAGCCCCGCGTGACCGCCCCCGCCGCGACGACGGACCCGACCGACGCCTATTCCGGCTACCTGACCTGCCTCGCCGACGCCGACGAGTACGCCGCGATCGACGTGGCGATCGGCCTGCTGGACGCGGGAGTGTCGCCGGAGCGGGTGCTGCTCGACCTGGTCGCGCCGGCGCAGGCCGAGGTGGGTGAGCGGTGGGCCCGCAACGAGTGGAGCGTGGCCCAGGAGCACGCCGCCACCCACATCAGCGAACGGGTGGTCGCCGCCGTGGCGGCCCACGCCGACACCCGTCCGACCGGCGGTCATGTCGTGGTGGCCTGCATGGACGGGGAGTGGCACGCGCTGCCACCCCGCCTGGTGGCCGAGGTGCTGCGGTTGCGCGGCTGGCAGGTGACCTTCCTGGGCGCCAGCGTGCCGGCGGCGCACCTCGTGTCGTACCTGCACCGGTACGACGCGCAGGCTGTCGCGTTGGCCTGCGCGCTGCCGATGCGGCTGCCGCACGCCCATCGGATGATCGAGGCCTGCCGGCGTTCGGACGTGCCGGTCGTGGTCGGTGGGCGGGGCTTCGGCGCGGACGGCCGGTGGGCTGCCCGGCTCGGCGCGGCCTGGGCGCCGAACGCCCCGGCAGCGGCCGAGCTGATCGCCGATGAGCGGGCGTTGCGGCGGGTGCCGACGGCGCAGCTCGCGCACCTGGCCGACGACGAGTACGCGAGTCTGGTCCGCCGCCGTGGCGAGCTCATCGACAGCGCGCTGACCGACCTGCGCGAGCGGGTGCCGGCGACGCGCGACTACACGGCCGCCCAGCTCGACTCGACCGTGAGCGACCTGGGTCACATCCTGGATTCGCTGGCCGCCGCGCTCTACGTCGAGGACGCTTCGCTGTTCTCCGAGTTCGTGGACTGGCTGGCCGAGATCCTGACGAGTCGGAAGGTGCCGGCGAGTGCCGTCGAGGAGACCCTGGAGCATTTCGCCGTCGCGCTGCGGGACTTCCCGCGTGCGGCCCACGCGTTGGCCCTGGGCCGTGCCGGGCTGGCCGCCGGGTCCCGTTCCGCCGTCTGACCAGCGCCGTCGGACGATCACCACAGGCTGCGGCGTGTCACACCCCCCTGCGTATACTTGCCGCACTGCAAACGTCCCACCCCATCGGTGGACGAGCGAGGGGGAGACGGTGACGTTCAGTGTCAGCGACACCGAGCGCGACGGCGGTGCCGCCTGCCTGCGGCTCGCCGGCGAGCTGGACCTGAGTACGGCCGGTGAGTTGGCCGCCGCCATCGACCGGCTCAACGCCGCCGGCGAGCGCCGCGTGCTGCTCGACCTCACCGATCTGACCTTCTGCGACTCCACCGGGATGGCCGTTTTCGTCCGGGGCGACAACCAGGCCGCCGCCGACGGGGGCTGGCTGAGGATCACCGGGGCCAGCGGGCGGGTCGAGCGTGTGTTGCGGGTCACCGGTCTGGCCGACGTGCTCCGATACGTCCCGGACGCGGCCGACCCGGCGTCCCAGAGCGCCCCCTGATGGGCTAGATTTTCCCGCCAGCGTGGTGACCGTCCGGTCCCCATTCTCCGCCGACCCGAGGCAGGTAGTGATGGGCGACAGCCCGCAGCCGGTACGCATCCTGGTGGTCGACGACGATCCCGGCGACGTGCTGATGATCGAGGAGGCGTTGGCCGACTCCGACGTCGCGAAGATCATCGACGTCGTCAGTGACGGCGAGGAGGCGATGGAGTTCCTCCGGGCCGAAGGTCGCCACTCCGGAGCCCGTCGACCGGACGTCATCCTGCTCGACCTGAACATGCCCCGCATGGACGGGCGTCAGGTGCTCGGGGCGGTCAAGCAGGACGAGGATCTGCGGACCATCCCGATCGTGGTGCTGACCACCTCCAACGCGGACACCGACATCGTCGGCAGCTACACGTTGCAGGCCAACGCGTACGTCACCAAGCCGATCGACCTGGACGACTTCAACGACGTGGTGCGCCGCATCGACGAGTTCTTCGGCCGTGTGGTCGTGCTGCCCAAGCGCGCCTGATCCGCCCGTCCCGCGCATGCTGAACAATTTTCCCGAACCGCTTCGGTAGGCGTCGTCGCGCCCGAGGATCCAGGTGGGGAAGTAACAGCGGCTGCCTGGGGGGCGACAGTATGAGGTTCTCCGTCGTGAAGACCGGCTACGACCAGCGGCAGGTGGATTCCTGCCTGGACGAGCTGGCGATCCGGTTGTCCCGGCTCGCGGCACGGGCGGAGGCCGCCGCCGGGGCGACCCGCGAGTGGGACGAGATCCGCCAGGAGGCGACCTGGCTCAGTGGCCTGCTGCGGCGGCTGGATCTGGGCGACGCCGCCACCACCCGGCCGGCCGGCGACGTGGGGCGTCAGGAGGCAGCCGAGATCCTGGCGCAGGCCCGCCGCGTGCTGGACGAGGCCCGCGAGGAGGCCCGTCGGGTCCGCGAGCAGGCGTACGCGGACGCCGTGCAGGCCCGGCGCGACTTCGAGGAGACGCTGCACGCGCGTCGCCGCCGAGAGGGGCTGGTGGACGAGATCCTCACCGGCGTGACCGGCGAACCGGTGCCGGCCGACACGCCCACGGCGGCGGCCGGTACGGGCGTACCCGCGACCCGGGTGGCTGCCGGTGGCCGGGACAGCGGCGCGCAGCCGCCCACCGGCCACACGACCCGCTGAGGGGGCGTCAGGCCAGGAGCGCCGCCGCCACGGTGGTGGCGCGCTCCTCGTGCGGGGCGTACGCGTCGGGGTAGGCGGAGACCTGGACGGCCTGGGCCGCGGCGGTGACGCTCATGTCCTCCCAGCCGGGGATCTCGGCCAGGGCGGTGTAGAAGGCGCGGGCGGCGTACGACGGGCGCATCAGCTCGGCGACCGTGCCCCACCCGCTGCTGGGTCGCTGCTGGAACAGTCCGACCGAGTCGTGGTCGGAGCCGCTGCCCTGGTGCGGGTACTCGCTCGACTCCGGCAGCACGTCGCTGGCCAGGTTGTAGAGGTTGCTCTCCTGCATGGCGGTCGCGAGCGCCACCACCAGGGCGCGGCGCGGCATCTTCAGCTCCCGGCCGAAGTCCACGATGATCTTGGCGTTGTCCATCTGCGCCTGGTCGAGGCCGGCGACCGGGCGCGGCCGGCGTGGCTTGGCCGGCTTGCGGGGCGCCTTGCGGGTCACGGTGGGCGCCGGAGTCGGCGAGGCCGTCGGGGTGGGGACGACCCGGGCCGGGGCGGCGTCGCGGTCGAGCGACCGGGAGGCGCGCTCGTCGGCGATGGCGGCACGGTCGGCCAGCGCGTCGGCGATCGGCCGTACCGGCTGCGGGGCCTCCGGCGTGTCACGGGTGGCGGCGAACGCGCCCAGGCCGAGGCAGCACGTGACGCCGGTGGCCAGGGCGATCCGCACCGGGGTGGACCCGAGCAGTGCGCGGCGCGGCGAATCGGGGACCCGGTGACGGCCGATCGTCCGTTCGGTTGATGCGGCGTCCCCCGTGCGGGTGGTCGAGGGCGCGTCGGTCAGCTTCTGGGCGGAGGGGTCGTCGGGATGCACCCGCCGAGGCTAGATAGTCGACCGTCCGCTGCCATCGGTCCGTAGAGTGGCATGCGCCACAATTTGCCCGAATTTTGGTCATAGCATCGGTCAAAAGACGGCTATGCCGGCATAACCTCGCCGATCAGGCGAGACGGGTATTCCCGATTCGGCAGGTCAACTCGGTCATCATGTACCAGTGGCGGGTCGATCCCCGCCACCCTCTGATCGTCCCCCGTTCGGTGGATCACAGGCTCCACCGAACGCGTGAGGTCGGTGCCCCCGAGCGGCTGACTGTCCCTCAGTGTCGACCGCTCTCCGCCGGGGTGACGGTCAGCCGGTGCCGGGTGTTGTCACCGCTGGAGAAGGGCCAGAGCCGGTCGGCGTACTCGACCAGGTCGGCCAACTGCGACCGGCTCAGACCGGCGGAGGAGATCGAGGCGTGCACGTCGGCCCGGTAACGGCCGTCGTCGTCGCGGCCCAACTTCGCCTCGGCGCGTACCTGGACGGTGTGCGCCTCGTCGGTGATCTTCCCGGCCGCCTCCACCGCCGCATGGTGCAGGCAGGACGCGAAGGCCGCCGCCAGCAGCTGCTCCGGTCTCAGGCCGGTGCAGTGCGCTGCCAGCGGCGACGCGAGCGGCGTGGAGAGCCCGCCGTCATCGGTTCGGACGTGGCCACCCTCGGCGGTGGCGGTGGCCTCGTGCAGCCAGGAACTCGGACTCGGCATCGCGTTCCTCCCGTCGCTCACCGCCGGCTACCCGGCCGGGGGCGGGTGAAACGCCGGGGTCAGCTCCCGTCGACGACCGACAGCGCCTCGGTGGCCTGCGCCGCGGCCCGCTCGGTCCACGGCGACGTCGTCGACGGTGGCCGCTGCGTGGGGATCGCCATCGGCACGTACACCCGGGCGTCGACGACCTCGGCCAGCAGCAGCGCCGCGACCAGGCTGGTCGGACGCTCCGCCGGATCGTCGGCCAGGCAGGAGCGGCACAACTCGGACACCTCCGGCGGGAGCCCGTCGATCTCCGGTAGTGGCTCGGGCGGCCGGGAACGACGTGCCCTCAGCATCTCGGCCGAGGTGTCCGCCCGGTACGGCAACAGGCCGGTGAGGCAGTAGTAGAGGAGCACGCCGAGCGCGTACATGTCGGCGGCCGGGGTGGCGAGAGCGCCGTCGAGCTGCTCGGGTGCCAGGTACGCCGGAGTGCCGAGCAGGATGCCGTCGGGCATCGGGTCCGGTGTGTCGGCCGGGGTGGCGATGCCGAAGTCGAGGACCTTCACGCCCGCCGGGGTGAGGATGACGTTTGCCGGTTTCACGTCGCGGTGCACGAGACCACTCGCGTGGGCGGCGGACAGTGCGGCGGCGACCTCGGCGCACACCCGTACCGAGATGCGCCAGTCCAGTGGCCCCGACCGCAGGTGCGCGGCGAGTGTCTCGCCCTCGGCCAGCTCCATGACGATATAGGGAACCGGGCGGCCGGGCAGCGTCGACGAGGTGCCGAAGTCGTGGACGCTGGCAACGTTCGGGTGCACCAACCGGGCCGCCGAACGGGCCTCCGTGCGGATGCGGTCCACCGTGTCGTGGTTGCCCGCCGGGCCGGGCGCGATCAGCTTGACCGCGACCGGCCGGTCCAGCACGCGGTCGTGGGCCCGCCACACCTCGGACATCCCGCCAACGCCGATACGCTGTTCGAGCTGGTACCGCCCGTCCAGCGTACGCATTGACAACTCCTCGTCCTCGTCCCGCCGGCGGCGGGTGCCTTCGATCGCGGTACCCGGGGGCCGAGCTGGGCAAACCGCGACGGCCGCCGATCCCGGCGTACCTCGGGCTGGGTCGACGTCGGGTGCGGTAGCTTGCGAGCCAGAGCCGCACGCACCGAGCGTGTCGGCACCCTCACGCAAAGGAGTGCGATGGACGAGGTCACCGTACGCTTCGTCGGCGGTCCCGCGGACGGCCTGGTCCGCGCGGTGCCGGCCGAGTCGGACGGCGCCCCTCCGCGGCGGTGGATCATGCGGCACCCGGGCGGCACCGGCCCGACACAGCCGGGCCCCGACCACCTCTACGAGCGCGACCAGCCCGACGGTCACGGCGGGTGGAGCATGCGGTTCGTGCGGACCGACGCGTACGGGGTCTCCGAGTGACCACTGTCGGAGCCTGAGCGGTGGCCCGGCGTCCCGGCCGCACAGCTGGCACACAGGCGGAACAGAGGCGCGACCCAGCCGCGGTGTCCACGATGGGCGGCATGGTCATCCAGGGACAGACCGTGCCGGGCCGGATCGAGTTGCGCCGTCCGGACGGCGAACCGGTCCGGGTGCTGGTGGTCGACGACGAGGCGACGCTGACCGACCTGCTGTCGATGGCGCTGCGCTACGAGGGCTGGCAGGTGCGTAGCGCCGGCAACGGTATGGCGGCGTTGAGCGCCGCGCGGCAGTTCCAGCCGGACGCCGTCGTGCTCGACGTGATGCTGCCCGACCTGGACGGCTTCCAGGTGCTGCGTCGTCTGCGCGAACACGCCCCCACCGTGCCGGTGCTCTTCCTGACCGCCCGCGACGCGGTCGAGGAGCGCATCGCCGGGCTGACCGTGGGCGGCGACGACTACGTGACCAAGCCGTTCAGCCTGGAGGAGGTGATCGCCCGGCTCCGCGCGCTGCTGCGCCGCTCGGGCTTCGCGGTCGCCGCCCACGAGGAGGCGGTGCTGACCGTCGGCGACCTCAGCCTCGACGAGGACAGTCACGAGGTCCGCCGTGCCGGCCAGCTCATCACGCTGACCGCGACCGAGTTCGAGCTGCTGCGCTATCTGATGCGCAACCCGCGCCGGGTGCTCAGCAAGGCGCAGATCCTCGACCGGGTGTGGAACTACGACTTCGGCGGCCAGGCCAACGTGGTGGAGCTGTACATCTCGTACCTGCGCAAGAAGATCGACGCAGGCCGGCCGTCGATGATCCACACGTTGCGCGGCGCGGGCTATGTCCTCAAACCCGCCGACTGACGCACCTCGGCGCGGGGGGCCGGCGCGCGCCGTCCGACGCTGGCTGGCCGGCTGGTCCCTGCGGACCCGGCTGGTGCTCGCCCTCGTCGCTCTGCTCGCCCTGGTCAGCGTCGCGATCGGCGGGCTCACCACGGTCGCCCTGCGGCACTTCCTGATCGGCCAGGTCGACGCCCAGCTGACGATGGGGGACCGGCCGCGCGACGTACCGCCGTGGTTCCGCCAGGGCGGCGACCCCGGCCGGCCCGCCCCACGCCCGGGCACTGCCGCACCGCCGTCGCCGGAGCCCCCGCGCGGCTTTCCGCCGGGCTCGATCGCCGTACGCCGCACCGACGGCGTCACCATGGCGACGCGGAGCACCGACAGCGGCAGCCTCGCCGAGGTGCCCGCCGCCGACGCCGCACTGCTGACCGCGCTGCCGACCGACGGTCGGCCGCGTACGGTCACCCTCGGCGACGGCGACGGCGACGTCCGGGCGGCGGCGCGGCAACTGCCCAACGGGATCGTGGTGGCCGTGGCGATCCCGCTCGGCGGCGTACAGGACACCGTGTGGGCGCTGGTCGCCGCGCAGGCCGGGGTCGCCGGCGTCGGGCTGCTCCTCGCCGGCGGCGCGGGCGCCCTGATCGTGCGCGCCACGCTGCGACCGCTGCACCGGGTGGCCGCCACCGCGACGAGGGTCACCGAGCTGCCGCTGGACCGGGGCGAGGTCGCGCTCGCCGTCCGGGTGCCGGCCGCCGACACCGACCCCCGTACCGAGGTCGGCCAGGTCGGGGCGGCGCTGAACCGCATGCTGGGCCACGTCGCCGACGCGCTGGTCGCGCGGCAGGCCAGCGAGACCCGGGTACGTCAGTTCGTCGCCGACGCCAGCCACGAGCTGCGTACCCCGCTGGCGGCGATCCGCGGGTACGCCGAGGTGGCCCGGCGCGGGCGCGACGAGGTCCCCGCCGACGTGGCGCACGCGCTGCGCCGCGTCGAGTCCGAGAGCACCCGGATGACGAGCCTCGTCGACGACCTGCTGCTGCTGGCCCGGCTCGATACCGGCCGGCCGCTCGCCGTCGACCCGGTCGACCTGTCCGCCCTCGTGGTGGACGCGGTCAGCGACGCGCACGTGGCCGGCCCGGACCACCGCTGGCGGCTGGACCTGCCGCAGGTGGTCATCCGGGTGCCCGGCGACGCCGCCCGCCTGCACCAGGTGGTGGCGAACCTGCTGGCCAACGCCCGCGTGCACACCCCGCCGGGTACGACGGTCACCACCACGCTCGCCGTCGAGGCGGACGCCGCCGTGCTCACCGTCGCCGACGACGGACCGGGCGTGCCGGCGGAACTGCGGCCGGAGATGTTCGAGCGGTTCGCGCGGGGCGACAGCTCCCGGTCCCGGGCACACGGCAGCACCGGGCTCGGCCTGGCGATCGTTGCAGCCGTGGTCGAGGCCCACCACGGCACGGTCACCGTCGACAGCCGCCCGGGCCGGACCGTTTTCGCCGTCGGCCTGCCGCATCCCACGACCGACATCTAGCCGCTTCACTCGGGCAGTCCGCCTGGAGCTGGATGGCGTGCTCATACTGCGTCGCGTCAGGGTGCGGTGGGTGCAGGTGACCGCGCGCGTGGATAGTCCCGAGCTTCTCCATATGTGGGTGCCCACTGGAGTTGTTGTCGGGCAGGAGCTTGGTTGAGTGCCGTCCGATGGCCAGGCCAGGCCAGGCCAGGCCAGGCCGGTGCCGGGCCCGCACTTGATCCACATGGCGTCGGCTTGGGTTGGGTCGGCGGTGGTGGAGCACGTGGCCAGTCGGAGCGAGGCCGTCGAGAATGTTCTCGCTACTCGATCACCATACGGCGTCGCGCTCCTTCGCCGTACCCCGTTACCCGCCGCCGGGGTCGAGGCCGCGGCTCTGCCTCGGCACCTGACCACGCTCACCCCGACCCCGGTGGCTTCACGTGGCGGGGGAGCGCTGATTTGGCAGCCGCACACTCCCGGGCGGCTCGGACATCGTCTACACGAGGACAAAGAGCGCGCCGATGATCTATCCCCTGCGGCTCGTCATCGAGTATGGTCTTCCTGCACGTGCAACCCTCCCCGAGGGTTGACGCAGCGGACATCTGCAGAGAAAGGCGAATCCACAGTGCTGAAGCAGGTAAAGCGGGTTGCTGCGGCAGCCGGCATGGCCGGAGTCTTGGCGATCGGTGCGCTCACCGGTGGGACGCCGGCCTCGGCCGCTCCCGTCACGTCGCAGAGTCAGTACCCCCAGTGGATCGGCACTTTTCCCACCGACTTTGATTGTCAGGTAAAGGCCGTCGCGTTGAGCCTAGCCAATTACCCCACCAGTTACTTCTGCGACGCCAACTACCTTTACCGGTGGGTTCAGTACTGACGGACGGGCCAGCTAGCTGCGCCCATTCTTGCTGACGCCGTTGTCTCGATTCTCGGTTGTCGTGGATCATCCGACCTGCGGCAACCGGGAATCTTCTACTTTGGAAGAGTCGGAAACAACAGGTGCGACATCCCCGCCATGGCGGTTTCGTCGTCGGGAGCCGCAGCTGTAGCTGTGCGGGCTAGCCTCGGTTCTGCATTACGGAACGGCTGAACCCCGCACAGCCTAACGACCGAAGAGACGGTCGAATGCTGGGCTACGAGTACCAGGTCCGCGAGCGGCGAGCCCGATACGGCCACATCACCCTATCTGCGGCATCCCACGCCGAGCCTTCCGTCGCCTGTTCCTTGCCCCGGAGAGGCGTTCAGCGCCGACGACGACACGGCTAGCTTTGACCAACGATCGTTTCAGTACGAATCTCACAGCGGACACATAAGTGACGCACGGCGTCGCGTCCGCCCCGCCGTCGAGGCTCGCCGCATGGTTACCACCGAAACTCCGCTGACGACACCCGCCGAATCCGACCCGGAGGCGCCGCCGGTCACGCGCCTCGACGAGCATCCGCCGCCGACGCGTCGATCGCAGGCCTGGACCCGGCCCGCCCTGCTGGTCCTGCTCCTGGGCGCCGGCCTGCTCTACCTGTGGGGTCTGGGCGCCTCCGGATGGGGCAACTCGTTCTACGCGGCGGCCGCGCAGGCCGGCTCGGTGAGCTGGAAGGCGTTCTTCTACGGCTCGTCCGACGCGGCCAACTCGATCACTTCCGAGCCAACGGGGGCAGCTCGGCCGCGCAGGAAATCGCCGCCTGGGTCGCGCAGACCTTCACGGCGCAGACCGTCGACAGGGTCACCCGCTACGACCCCGGCGCCACGGCGGAGGCGTCATGACCCCGCTGGGCGGACCTCGGGCCGCCGTCCAGGTGCCATCTGACGCCGCCGGAACGGTGCTGGACGTGGTGATCCCCGTCCACAACGAGGAGGTCGACCTCGGGCCGTGTGTCCGGCGACTGTACGCGCACCTGAGCGAGCACTTCCCGTACCCGTTCCGGATCACCATCGCCGACAACGCCAGCATCGACGACACCCTGACGGTCGCCGACGGGCTCCGCGCCGAACTGCCGGGCGTGGAGGTGCTGCACCTGGACGCCAAGGGTCGGGGGCGAGCGCTGTCCGCGGCGTGGTCGGCCTCGTCCGCGCCGGTGCTGGCGTACATGGACGTGGACCTGTCGACCGACCTGGCGGCGCTGTTCCCCCTGGTCGCACCGCTCATCTGCGGTCACTCCGACCTTGCGATCGGCACCCGTCTGGCGCGTACGTCCCGGGTGGTGCGTGGCGCCAAACGGGAGGCCGTGTTCCGAGCTTACAACCTGCTGCGGGGCGCTCTGTTCGCGCGGTTCTCCGACGCGCAGTGCGGGTTCAAGGCGATCCCCGCGACGTCGCCGGTGGGCTGCTGCCCGTCGTGCGGGACGCCGGGTGGTTCTTCGGCGCGCAGCCGGCGAACCTGTTGGCCCTGCTGGTGACCGCGGTGGCGAACACGGCCGCGAATCGGCGGCTGACGTTCGGCATCACCGGCAGCCGGCACGCCGGTCGACACCACGCCCAGGGGCTGCTGGCGTTCGCGCTTGGCGTGGTGCTGACCAGCGACGCCTCGGCATGCACCACCGGCGGGGCTGAGACAGCGGCGGTTCAGCCGCCCAGCATCTGCGCGAGGACCTCGACGACGGGTCGCGTGTGCCCTCCTTTGGGGTCCTCGCCGGTGTTCAGATCGGTCACGCTCATCCCGAGCAGCCGGTCGGCGTTGCGCCGCGTCGAGTACGGCCAGCCCGGAACCCTCGCTGTGGGTGTCCATGCATGGAGCGCATCCGACCTCGCCATAGAAAGCTGCATCCACTCCTTGGAACGCTCGCTATCAGCAGCCTTGCTCAGGCCCGGACGATCTACTGTAGACACAGTGTGGACACGGTTACCTTGTGTCACGCCGGCCGGTCCTGTCTCCTCTGGCTCAGGCTGCACCTCATGCGCGAAGGGGATCGTGAGATGGAAATGGCTCATCAACCTCACTGTGTCGAATCAACTCGCACGTGGGTGCGATCGGGTCAATCGATCCAGTTCTTCGGACGGGCATCCGACCGCGCGCTGGACGCTTTACCGATACCGGGCTTCCATCTGATCTATGTCGATGAAACCGTGGGCGACCTGACGGTCGTCGCCGACATTCTCCGCGATGAGCCGTTGGGCGTACTCGCGAGTATGGTGTATGTGCCGCAGGACCCTGCTTGCGATGTTGGCGGAGCACTGGTTCGAGCTGACCAGATTGGCCTACCGACGCTCGTGCGCGGGCTGCCGCCGCAGGACCTGGTCGGCCCCCGCGTCGCCCCGTTTGCGGCGGCAGGGGAAGTGGGGGCTGCGCTGGTGGCACCTGCTCGACATCTGGTGAACCGTGCCTACCACCGACACAGGAGCGAGGGGGTCGCGGCACTCGACCTACGAGATGCTCCCCCCGCAGAACTGTTTCGTCGACAGGTCGGCGTTCTTCGTGAAGAGCAGATGTGGCCGACGCCGAGTGCCAGAGCGACATATCTCGCGGCGCTGCTGGGGGGCAGCGCGTCGTCTTCCGCTCCGACGGTGCGTCAACACTTGGTGGACCTCGACTCCGTGCAACTCGTCGTGCGGGAAGTCGTCACCGCGGGCCGCCGGGTACTCCTTTTGGTCACCGACGAGGAATGGGCGGAGATCGCCGGACAAGAGCTAAGTCCTCCCGGCAGAGGAACCATGGTCGCGGTGCACGCGGCCGAGGGTGACGATGTCCGCGTCCCGGTACGGCACGCCGACGGCACCGACGGCGTAGCCGATCTTTCGGTGACAGACCTGGCCACCGCGCTAACAAGACTGGCGCCCGACGCCCTGTCCTGGGTACTTGTTTCCTGTGGGGCGGGCTCGATCAGCGGCGGGCTCGCCGCGCGGTTGGCTGATCTGACCAACCTCGACGTGCTCGCGCCCCAGGGTGACGTCCGGATCGGCGCTGTCATCAGCGGCGGGATCTCCACCCGGCAGGGCGAGAGTTGGCAACTTTTTCTGCCGCAGGACGAGATCGGCGGTGAAGGTTGGGATGTGATGAACGACCTGCACCCGGGCGGCCGGCGTTTCGACGGGGTCGGTGCGTCACATGACGAGACGAATTCCGGGCTCCGCATGGGCCTGTCGCCGTTCCGGCATCGTCAGGGATTTAAAGTTACGGCCCTGCACCGCCATAAAGATAAAGTGGAGGAATTTGACGTTTCGCAGCTGGAGTGTTTTCGCATCACCGGTAAAGGCGACCAGGTGCTGGATGGTGCGGTATACGTAACTAACGACGTTGACGACGGCGAATTCTGGAGGCGTGCCGTCACGGTCGAGAGTGCCCTGCAGTCGGGTCTACCGCTGCACGACGTGACTCGATTCGGGGTGCAGCACGGAGCGAGATTCTACGGACTGCCAAGTCCTTGGGGTGAGAATGAAATATATGTGATCAGTGCTCATGGGGACGGCAGCGACGCTTACGTTAAAATCCGGACCGGCGGGTCGAAGAACCAGACCGTCCGAATCAGTGGCGCGATGATGGCAAACATCACGCGGCGCGATCCCAATTTTCGGGACGCCTATCGTAGGGGCGTCCGGGTGCTGCTTCTTGAATCCTGCAGAAATGGTCTGACCTTCGCGGAGGAGTTGTACTCCGAGCTGCGGCGCAAGGGGTACGAAGTGGCTGTATACGCGCCAACCACCAGGTTGATGATCGCAGACCTCGAGGACGAGCGCGCTCGCGCGTTGAATATCGCGGATGGAGGCATCTGGACTGTTCAGAGTCAGGAAATGCCCCGCTCTTGGCAGGCTATGACGATCGCAGACCTCGCGCAAAAAGCAATTGCTCTACACCCCGCGTCGGTCGAATTGCCGCCTGTAGAATCCGGGCCCCTGTCAGTCCGCTCAGTTGCGGATCGGCCAGCCTTGGAGGCTATTGTAGCGTGGACGCTGTACTCTTCTTATGCGGAGCGCCGCAAGACCCTGATGGTCGACGGAATTTCGAATGAACTCAGTAGGTGGAATCTGGCCGAAGGGCTAATTATTTACCGAGCCGTGCTCGCCCTGCTACTAACCAACCGCGCCACCTGGCCGGATTTTGTGTCCTTCAGTGAGAGTTACAGCAAGAACGCTCTCGTGTCGATTCTGCTGATCGGAGAGCGATTCGAACGGGCCGGGTCGGCTAATATAGTCTCGGATTGGGAAAATTCTCCGCGCGTGCTTGTGCCGGTGCGCCCCCGCCGAAACCCCCCCGTACCAGCCGACTACAACGCGACGAGCACTAACAGCGAAGAGCTCTTCAAGAGCCCACTTTGGCCGGACGAAACAAGATCCTTCGACGTGGCAATTAAGCGCATCGAGACCTCGAAGTCGCTGCAGCGAGCAGCCTCTCGGATCATCCCTGACCTCTTGCGAGAGGAACTGCGAACGGTGGTGACCATTACGGGCACCATCGGCGCTACGACGAGTCAAGGGCAGGTCCGAAAACTGCTTATCGATGAGCTGCGGCGAGTGTATTGCGAAGTCTTGGGTGGCTCTCGTTCGGACTTCGACAGAAAGTGGATTAACAACCTATCATTCATGACTGGGCCAACGAGGCTTCCGCGTTCGGAGATCATTCTCCACGTACCGGCAGCGTCCCCGCGCCGCTTACCCACGCCCTCGCATGTTCGTCAGTTACCGCCGGACGGCATGTCTTTACCTGCGGCGTTTCTGTTCGCCGCACCCCACGTCGTCGCCTCGGAATTATACTCGAACGAAACGCGCGCACGTTCTCCGCGCCTGGGACGACTTCCCGATCGGCCGAACGCGAACGCTGCGGTCCTGTGGTCCGAGAGGGCTGTCCATGAGCCATTTGTTACCGACTGGCCCCGGCGCTTGGCCGCTCGCTTCGCGATCTTTGCCCAAAAACCGGAGAACAGCGCCGCTCTCGCCAATATTCTCCGCGGTTCGGTGCGTGCGCAAAATGTGGCGGGGGGGGCAGAAGCCTATCGTGTATCCCCGCAAGACGTAGTAGATCTGGTAACTGCCGTTCATTCTTGGGGCGACTCCTGGGACGGCGAATTCGGGCAAGTGTTCGCGGATGTCATCGCCTACATTCTGAAAGTGCGGATTCATATTCACGACGGCAGTCCTGAGGGTCGCCTCATCGCGCCGCTAGGTGAATGGAAGGTTTCCGAACCGATTTCATTGTGGCATGCAGGAGGAAACCATTACAACGTATGGACGCCACCCGATGCAAGTCAGAGCATAGGCGGCGACCAGTCGGGGCGCAACAGGCTCCGGCTTCCCGAGCGGCGCCGGCCTGTCCCAGATCAGGGCCAGCCAGATTCTTTGACTTCATCCCTGCCGCCTCCTTGTTCTGAGCCGCTGCTGGTTCCGGACTTCTTGGCGGCGCCGGAGATCTCGCCGACCAGTAGTCCGCACGTCGGTGCTGTCGGCCGGTCCCGCTCCAATCTGCGGGGCCCGTCTATTTCAGGAGTGCTGCGCGATTCGGCTGCCCCGACGCCAGCCGCGCCGCCCCCGGCCACCTCTTCTTCAAGAACCGGCGGTCCACAGATCTACCGACCACCCGCCCAAAGCGGATCATCTCTCGGCCCTACCCGCTGGGGCGAGATTGATCCACCGACCGGTCCACTAGTTGAGTTGCCGAAATTGGCCGTGCGGTATCTTCCAGACAGCTGTCCAGGCTTGTGCATCCTCGGCCCAGGTCAGGAGGCCATGGCGGAGGCGGCACGAGCCTTTCGGGCTGGTGCCAACGAATACCCCGTCTTTGTGCACGGCTCGTCGCTCGGCCCAGTCGTCGACGGTAAGTCGATCAGCATGACGCAGATCCGTGACCTGATTGTGCACGACAGTCGTTCCGTCGGTCGGGACATCGTCGCGGTGATATGTGACCTGGCAACGGTTGGATCGACAAGTACGCTTTTCGACACTTTTGCCGCCCAACTGTTCGCGCTGCTGCCCGACGCCACCAAGCGATTGCTCGCGCCTGATGGGGTGGTACAGCTGTCGCCTCACGACCCTACCGAGGTCGTGGTGTCCGCTACGATCCTGGGCGACGACGGCCGATTGCGTCTGGTCTCGGGCGGCTTCGTGGAGTACATTGACGCGCCGGGAACCGCGCGTATCTCTGGGCTACGCACCCCGATGGTGCTCCAACACGCGCCGCGATTGACTCTGGCCCGCACCGGTCCTGGGGTGGCCCTGAGCGACACCCACGGTCAGCCGCTGGTCGGAACGGACGCGCCCGCAGCGAGCAGCCTGATCGCCCTGGGCCTACCCGATCCGTCCCATACTCGGCGCGTGCTCGACGCTGCCTTGACCAACCGAGCGGGTGTCACGGAGCCGACTGTGGCAACGACGTGGCCGTGGCGAATACCCGGGTCGGTCATCGAGCACCCCCATATGCACGTCATCGCCAGCCCTGGCTCGGCCCCCCCGCAACCGATGGTCGCCGAACTTCTTGCGGCGGCCGACGCCGAGCACCCAGTGATCCTGATAGGAGCTCCACGTGCCTCCGCACGCGCTACGCGGGACGATGTCGCAGCGCTGAACCTGCTTCTGGAGCAGTACGCACAGCGCGGCCAACTGCCCACCGTGGTCAGTCGCGGCATAGTCACCGAAGACCTCGATGTCGTGGCGGCGCGGTATGGCGCGGTGGTGTTCCAACCGGCGATGCCAGTTTCACGCGATCCTGTCGACCGCAGGGGGCTGTCGATCGAGCTCTGGTGGGAAGCGAAGTCTCCCCACCAGCAGAAGTCGACGAGGCACGGTCCGTGGCAACGCATCAACCGTGATGTCCTGGACACCGCGGCTGCCCTCGCCGAGCCGACCGCTGCGGTCTCCCGGATCAGCGCCGTCCTCGGTGACCTCATCTGGGCACCGGATTACGACCGAGCCCGCTCGGCATTCCACGCTGTGGAGCGGAGGTGGGGCGGTGCGGAGATGAAGACCGGGCAGGTCCAGGTCGAACAAATGCTCGGTCGGGTCCCGGGCCACTCTCTGCTGGACGGCTCCGGCCCGGCGCTCGGCATCTTCGCGCCGGTCCTTGAATTCGGTGCCCTCGGTCACGCCGACATCGTCTTCGACTACGTGAGTAGTCCCCAGGCGAGTCGACCTCGACAACTCCTTAGTTCAGTAGCGCGACTTGAAAGAGCTGGCCAACTAGACGCTCCGCTCGATGGCGGCCTGAGCACCACCGCTCTCGCATCGATGGTAAAAACCGCTGGTGCCACTGACATTTCGGCAGCAATCCTCAACCTCATTGGCGATATCAAGGCCGACCGGTTCGACAGCGCGGCCGACTTCATCGCCCGCAACCGCCACACACTTACCGTTGACCAACGAGGACAATGGGTCGAGGCCATCCGTGATCTCACTCAAGCGATGCCCGGCCATGTCGAACACATGAAGAGTCTCGCCGAAGCCGTCTACGAATGCGGGCCCACACTCGATTAGCCCGCTGCGCTTCGGTAACGGCCGTCCTTGGGCGGGGAGCGGCCGGCGGACCAGTCGCCCAACGTCTGCGCGAGGACCTCGACGACGCGTCGTTCACCACGTCCAAGTCGAGGTGCAGCCAGGCTGGCCCGTCGTCGTCGCTGGCCAGGGCGTTGAGCAGGCCGGCCCGGCGCAGGGCCGACGGTGCCCGCGCCTTGCCACGGCCGCTGCCGGAGGAGTCCAGTGGCGCGTCCACGATCATCCAGCGCTACCGACGAGGACCGCTTCCTGTGGCCGGGCTGGGAGTCCTCGGATGTGGCCGCGACGGCGAGGACGAGCAGCGTACGGTGATGGACAAGTCCGGCTTTCTGGGTCAAATGCCTCACTGCTGTATTCCTGGGACGTCGGTGTCGAGACGGGCGAGGGGAAGGAGCGGTCGGTGATCCATCTGGCCTACCTGGACGCGGGATCGGGCAGCCTGATCGTGCAGGCCGTCGTCGGCGGGGTGGCCGGTGCCGCCGTCGCCGCCAAGCTCTACTGGCGGCGGCTGGTCGACCGGTTCCGCCGGCAACCCAGCGACCAGCGGTAGCGGTCGCAGCGACCATGACGACCTCACCCACCGGGGTACGCCCCGAGCCCGCCTCCTTCCGCGACCCCGCCAACCGGGTCTTCCACGTCGGCGACGAAGTGTTGCGCGGGCTCGACGCCCAGGCCGCCGAGCACTGGCGCACCCTCGCGGCCAGCCCGTTCTTCCCCGCCCTCGTCTCGGCGGGAAAGGTCTGCGCCACCGAGGACGCCCCGCCGACGCTGGCACCCGCCGGCTCCGGGTGGGCGGCGGTGCTACGCCACGAGCGCATCCCGTTCGTCTCCCACCCGTACGAGTGGTCCTTCGGCATGCTGCGCGACGCCGCGCTGCTGCACCTGGAGATCCTGCGGACCGCTCTCGCCGACGGCTTCACCACCAAGGACGGCTCCGCCTACAACCTCCAGTTCAGGGGCGCGAAGCCGGTCTTCATCGACATCGGCTCCTTCGAACCGGTGCGTGACGGCGAAGCGTGGGCAGGCTACCGGCAGTTCTGCCAGACCGTGCTCTATCCGCTGCTGCTCACCGCGCACCTGGGCGTGGACTTCCAGCCCTGGCTGCGCGCCCAGGTCGACGGCATCGAGGCCGAGCAGTTACGCCCCCTCTTCGGCGGCACCCGCCGGCTACGCCCCGGCGTCCTGACCCACGTGCACCTGCACGCCGCCATGCAGCAACGCAACGCCGCCGCCAGCACCAACGACGTCAAGGCCCAACTCCGGGCCGCCGGTTACTCGCGCCAGTTGCAGGTGGCCACGGTACGCGGCATCGAGAAGCTGGTCCGTCGGTTGGAGCACCGCCCCGCCGGCAGCCACTGGTCGGACTACCAGCGCACCTGCGGCTACTCGGCACGCGACCGGGTCGTCAAGGAGCAGTTCGTGGTCGCCGCCGTGGCCGCCGCCGGACGGCCGCGCCTGGTGCTCGACCTGGGCGCCAACGACGGCCGGTACGCCCGACTGGCCGCCGGGCACGCCGACTACGTGGTCGCCGTCGAGCAGGACCCGGCCGTCGTCGACGAGCTGTACCGAGCGCTGCGCTCCGAGGGGCAGCACCGCATCCTGCCGCTGGTGGTCGACCTGGCCGACCCGTCCCCCGGCGGCGGCTGGCGCGGCGTCGAGCGCGCCGGCTTCGCACAACGGGCGTCGGCAGACGTCGTCCTCGCCCTGGCCCTGGCGCACCACCTGGCCATCGGCCGCAACGTGCCGCTGCCGGAGGTCGTCGACTGGCTGGCCGGGCTGACCGCGCCCGGCGGGGCCGTGGTGGTCGAGTTCGTCCACCCGGACGACCCGATGGCCGCCCGGCTGCTGGCCAACAAGCCTCGGGGCCTCTTCCCGGACTACCGGCGCGACACCTTCGAACGGCTCCTCGCCGCCCGGGGCCGGATCACCGACCGGCTGGAACTGCCCTCGGGCACCCGCACGCTCTACCGGACGGTGATGGGTGGCTGACCCGCCCGTCGAGTCCCCACCCGACCGGGGGCGGTGGGACCGGGGTTGGAGGGGCGAGCTGGGCCGACTACTGGAGATCGTCGCGCTCGTCGGACTGGTCGTCACCCAGCCGCTGCTGGACGTGCTCGGGCGCAGCCCCGACTTCTTCCTCTTCCACCGCGCCGACACCGGCCACATCCTGCTGCTGGTCGCCCTGGTGGCGCTCGTACCCACCGCGCCCGTGGCGGCGCTCGGCCTGCTCAGTCGACTCGCCGGCCGAACCGCGCGCGCGCTCACCCACACCGCGCTCGTCGGCCTGCTGCTCGCTGCTCTCGCCGTGCAGGTGGGCCGGCACACGATGCCGCTTCGGGGCGTACCCCTGCTCGGTCTTGCCGGTCTGGTCGGTGTGGCCGGCGCGGTGGCGCACCGGCGGTGGCGGGCCCCGGGCCGCGCGCTGCGACTGGCCGCCGCCGGGCCGGTGGCGTTCGTTTCGCTGTTCCTGTTCGTCTCGCCCACCTCGGCGGTCGTGCTGCCGCGCGGTGACGGCGGTGCGGTCGGCACGGCGCAGGGCGCGGCCGTGCACCCGCCGGTGGTCATGCTGATCCTCGACGAGCTGCCGCTGGTCAGTCTGCTCGGCGGCGACGGCAGGATCGACGCGGCACGGTTCCCGCACTTCGCCGAGCTGGCCGCAGGATCGACCTGGTACCGCAACGCCACCGGGGTCAGCGGCTGGACGCCCTACGCGCTGCCGGCGATGCTCACCGGCCGCTACCCGGCGCGGGCTGTCGCGCCGCACTACTCGCAGTACCCGGACAACCTCTTCACCGCCTTCGGCGGCCTGTACGACGTCCAGGCCCAGGAGAGCATCACCCGGCTCTGCCCACCCAGCCGCTGCGAACAGCCGGTCGCCCCCGAGCAGGGCCTCGGCGTGCTGGTGAAGGAGACCGGCAAGCTGCTCGGCAGGGTCGCCGGGCCGACCGAGAGCACCATCGACCCGGAGGACTCCTACCGGGAACAGACGCGGGTCGAGGCCGGTCTGGACGCCGCCGAGCCGGTGCCGGCGGACCCGAAGTTCCGCTGGGACAGTCTCGACGACAACCAACCCGCCCGGTTCACCAGCTTCCTCGCCGGGCTGAAGCCGCAGTCCCGACCCGCCCTGCACTTCCTGCACCTGCTGATGCCGCACTCCCCGTGGGCGTACCTGCCGTCGGGCGCGCGCTACGACGCCCCCGAGGACCTGCCCAACGACGGCGCAGGCTGGGTCGACCTGGCCCGCCAACGCCACCTCGCCCAGCTCGGCTACACCGACCGGCTGATCGGCGAGACGCTGCGTACGCTACGGGCCAGCGGCCTCTACGACCAGGCCCTCGTCGTCGTCACCGCCGACCACGGGGTGAGCTTCCGGCCGGGCGCGCAGGGCCGGGGGATGGACGCCATCAAGGCCGCGGCCGGCGAGGTCGCCTGGGTGCCGATGTTCGTCAAGGAACCACGGCAGCAGACCGGCCGGGTGGACGACCGCAACTGGGAACACGTCGACCTGCTGCCCACCGTCGCCGACGAGGCCGGCATCCGACTGCCCTGGCGGGTGGACGGCCGCTCCGCCCGACAGGCCCCGCGCGCCGACACCACGAAACACTTCTACGACGCCCCCGGGGAGGCGGTCACCTTCGCCGGCGGGGTGCCCACACCACCGCCGCTGCCCACACCGCACCCTCTGGTCGGCACCGAGGTACGCGCCGGCCCGACCGGGGGCAGCGCCACGGTCGCCGACCTGGCCGCGTTCCGGGCCACCGACCCGGACACCGGGACCCTCCCGGCGCTCGTCTGGGGTGACGTGCCGGACGCGATACCGGACGGCACGCTGCTGGCCGTCGCCGTCAACGGGCGGATCGGCGCGGTGGTCCCGGTGGTGCCGACAGACCCGGGCGGCCGCCGCTTCGCCGCGCTGCTCACCGACGACCGGCTGTTCCACGCCGGCACGAACCAGCTCGACGTCTACCAGGTCACGGCCGGTACGACGCTGCGCCGCCTGACGCTGTCCTGAGCTGGCGGTGTCGCGCTGGTTCCAGCCGGCTGTCGAGGGCTCCCGGCTGCCGGGATTTCGGGTTTCCCGGCCTCCTGGTCGGGAATCGGGTGACGCATACCTCACCGCCGAACCACGGCGGGCGGTGTCCCCCGGACCGCAATTACGGTAGAAGCGAAGGCAATTCAACGTAGATCTGCCGGCGAAGCGAGGAACCACATGACGGAAGTCAAGCTCGACCACCCCGGCGGGCAGCTGTCGATGCCGGTGCATTCCGCGGTCGAGGGCCCCGCTGGTATCGGGGTGAGCAAGCTGTTGAAGGAAACCGGGATGACGACGTACGACCCCGGTTTCGTCAACACCGCGGCTGCCTCATCCGCGATCACCTACATCGACGGCGACGCGGGCATCCTGCGTTACCGGGGGTACCCGATCGAGCAGCTGGCCGAGAAGTCCTCCTTCCTGGAGGTCTCGTACCTGCTCATCTACGGCGAGCTGCCCACCGAGCAGCAGCTGACCGAGTTCACCGAGTGGATCCGGCGGCACTCGCTGCTGCACGAGGAGATGCGTCGCTTCTTCGACGGCTTCCCCCGGGACGCCCACCCGATGGCGGTGCTGTCGTCGGCGGTGAGTGCCCTGTCGACCTTCTACCAGGACAGCCTGGACCCGTTCGACTCCGAGCACGTGGAGATCTCCACGGTCCGTCTGATGGCGAAGGTCCCCACCATCGCCTCGTACGCGTACAAGAAGTCCATCGGCCAGCCGCTGCTGTACCCGGACAACTCCCTCGGGTACGTGGACAACCTGCTGCGTATGACGTTCGGTGTGCCGGCGGAGCCGTACGAGGTCGACCCGGTGATGTCGAAGGTGCTGGACATGCTCTTCGTCCTGCACGCCGACCACGAGCAGAACTGCTCCACGTCGACCGTCCGCCTGGTCGGCTCCAGCAACGCCAACCTGTTCGCCTCCGTCTCGGCGGGCGTGAACGCGCTGTTCGGGCCCCTGCACGGCGGGGCCAACCAGGCGGTGCTGGAGATGCTCCAGCAGATCCACGCCGGTGACGGCGACGTCCGGTCCTTCGTCCGCAAGGTCAAGGACAAGCAGGACGGCGTCAAGCTCATGGGCTTCGGCCACCGCGTCTACAAGAACTACGACCCGCGGGCGGCGATCGTCAAGAAGGCCGCGCAGGACGTGCTGGGCCGCATGGCCAAGCCGGACCCGCTGCTGGACATCGCCATGGAGCTGGAGGAGATCGCGCTCGCCGACGACTTCTTCGTCTCCCGGCGGCTCTACCCGAACGTGGACTTCTACACCGGCCTGATCTACAAGGCCATGGGCTTCCCCACGAAGATGTTCACGGTGCTGTTCGCGCTGGGCCGGCTCCCCGGCTGGATCGCCCAGTGGCGCGAGATGATCAGCGACCCGGAGACCAAGATCGGCCGTCCGCGGCAGGTCTACGTCGGCGCCCCCGAGCGGGACTACGTCCCGTTCAACGAGCGCTGACCTCCACTTCTTCGTACGACCGCAGGCCGTCGACCCGATCCGGGTCGGCGGCCTGCGCCGTCCGGGCCGAACCTCGACCAAGGGGTCAGAAGGCGGAGATGTCGCGGGCCCGCTCGCTGCGGCTCAACGCGCCGATCAGCGCGGACTGACCATGCCGGCGGACGGCCAGCCGCACCAGCAGGTCGCGTACGGGTTCGAAGACCTCCGCCGGGAAGGTCGGCGTGGGCACACCGACGCTGACCGCGAGGTCGTCGGAGTGCACGACGATCTCCAACTGGCGCGTGAGCAGGAAGTCGGCGCGGCGCAGGGACCAGCCCTGCCACGGGATCGGCACCACGTCGAGGGCGCCTTCGCGGGACAGCGGGTCGCTGACCTGTGCCAGTGCCTCGCCAGAGCGGGCGTGCAGGTCCGCGGGGCCGCGCAACGCGTCGGCCTCGTCCGGGCCCTCGGCGACGGCGTCCTCGTCGGGAGTGCCCTCGGTGACCCAGGCGGCCCGCTCGTAGTGGCTGTCGGCCGATTCGAGCGTGGGCAGGTCGGTGGTCGTCGGCAGCAGCTCCGCCGCCCGTACGGCCTGCCGCCCGAGATGGCACGCCAGCGCCCCCACGGACAGGTGTGGCAGGGCGCTCGGTTGCGACCACTGCGCCGACACCTCGGGGTGCCGGATCAGGTCCAGTGCGATCGTGGCGGCGACCGGGAAGGCGGCATCGAGGGGCGTGCGGCATCGAGGGGCGTGCGGCATCGAGGGGCGTGCGGTGACCGACTCGGCCTACAGGAAGTCGGGGTGTCCAGGTGGTGTGGACACCCCGACTTCACGGAACGCGAGTCGATCAGGTGGACGCGGGTGGATCAGGGCGAGCGGAGGCCTCTTAGCGGAGGCCGGCGGCGGCCAGCAGGTTGCCTTCGGGCAGCGCGGGGAGGGCCCGGCCCTGGGACATGCGCTGCTCGGCGCGCTCTGCGGTGAACGTGGCGTCGTTGGCGATGGCGGCGCCGTAGCTGGCGGCGGTGCGCTGGGCGATGGCGGACCAGCCGTACTGGTCGTGGACCGTCCGGCGGGCGCGGCGGGCCATGGCGCGGGCACGTTCACGGTCGGACAGCAGCGCGTCGACGGCGTCGGCGAGGCTGTCCGGGTCGTGGGGGCGGAACGTCATCCCGGTCGCGCCCGGCTCGACGATCTCGGCGAGGCCACCGGTGGCGGCGACGGCCAGGGGCGCTCCGGCGGCGGCACCTTCGAGGGCGACCATGCCGAACGGCTCGTAGATGCTCGGCACGGCGAAGCAGTCGGACGCCGCCATCAGCGCCGGCAGGTCGTTGCCGCCCAGGAAGCCCGGCATGGTCACCATGTCGCTGAGGCCGTGGCGGTGCACCTCGGCCTCCAGTTCGGCCCGGTACGGGCCGTCGCCGGCGATCACCGCGCGCAGCCCAGGGTGGCGCTCCCGCAGGCGGGGCAGGGCGGCGATGAGGTGCTGGACGCCCTTCTCGTACACCAGCCGACCGGCGAAGGTCACCAGCGGGCCGTCCCCGGCGAACCGGGCACGCGCCGCGGCGACGTCCCGCGCCGGCACCTTCCAGCGGTACGACTCGACGCCGTTGGCGACCACGTCGACGCGTCCGACCGGTACGCCGAACAGGGCGTTGACCTCGTCACGCATGTAACCGGAGCAGACGATCACCCGGTTGGACTCGCTGCTGAGCCACTGCTCGACACCGTGGATCGTGCGGTTCATCTCCTCGGGCAGCCAGCCCTGGTGCCGACCGGCCTCGGTGGCGTGGATGGTGCTGACCAGGGGGATGTCCAGGTGGTCGCGCAACGTCATCGCGGTGTGCGCGACGAGCCAGTCGTGGGCGTGGATGACGTCGTACGCGCCGGCCTGGGTGGCGCGCAGGGCGGTGCGGGTGAGGGTGTGGTTGAACGCCATGGTCCAGGCCAGGAGTGAGCCGGTGGCCAGGGGGAACGCCACCGGGTCCTCGGGAGCGCGCAGGATGCGGACGCCGTCGGCGTACTCCTCCAGGGGCGCGCCCTCGGCGTGGCGGGTGACGACGGTGACCTCGTGCCCGGCGGCGGCCAGGGCGACGGACAGGGCGTGGACGTGGCGGCCGAGGCCACCGACGAGCACCGGCGGGTACTCCCACGACAGCATGAGGATGCGACGGGTCTGCGGCGGCACGCCGGGACCGGGCTGCGTCGGCACGATCGCACCGGGCTGCGTCGAAACGACAGCGGCGGAGCCGGAGGACGCGGGTAGCGGGTGTCGAGAGGTGAGGGTGGGCCGGTGGGTCCGGTCCTTGGTGGCAGCGAGCTGCTCATCGACCCGCAGGGTCGTCACATCTATCTCCGTCCATGCATGGTGAGGCGCGCCGGCGTCAGTGGCGGCGGAGAGGGGGGTGAGAGGGTGGCCGAGGGCCGATCGGGACGCGCTGGCGCGTGTCCCCCGACAAGCAAAGGCCATTCGGCGCGGGTTCGCACCTCCAAAACGGCCATGGTGACGGAAGACACCTGAGGGTGTAGCGCTCATCAGACGGGTGGATTCCGGTCACCGCCTGAAAGGATGGATTGGCGCGCCCGGAGCGGGGGCACTACCCGCTTGCGCGCGGGCGGCTGCGGCCGGTGCGCACATCACCATGGCTTGAGGGAGCGACATGCAGGTCTGGCCGGGCGAGCGGTATCCCCTGGGCGCCACCTACGACGGGATGGGCACCAACTTCGCCATCTTCTCCGAGGTGGCCGAGCGGATCGAACTGTGCCTGTTCGACGAGTGGGACACCGGCGCGGAGCGCCGCGTGGAGCTGCGGGAGGTCGACGCGTACGTCTGGCACGCGTACCTGCCCGGCATCGAGCCGGGGCAGCGCTACGGCTACCGGGTGTACGGGCCGTACGACCCAGCGAACGGGTTGCGCTGCAACCCGAACAAGCTGCTGCTCGACCCGTACGCCAAGGCCGTCGACGGTGACGTGACGTGGGACCCGGCGGTGTACGACTACGAGCTGGGCGACCCGGAGCGGATGAACGAGACCGACTCGGCGCCGTTCATGCCGAAGTCGGTGGTGGTCAACCCGTACTTCGACTGGGGCAACGACAAGCCGCCGCGCACCCCGTACCACCACTCGGTGATCTACGAGGCGCACGTACGCGGGCTGACGATGCGGCACCCGGACATCCCGGAGGAGCTGCGCGGCACGTACGCGGGGATCGCCTCCCCGCCGATGATCGAGCACCTGACCCGGCTCGGGGTGACGGCGATCGAGCTGATGCCGGTGCACGAGTTCGTGCACGACCACCGCCTCGTCGACCTGGGCCTGCGTAACTACTGGGGTTACAACACGATCGGCTTCTTCGCCCCGCACCACGGTTACTCTGCGCTCGGTCACCTCGGGCAGCAGGTGCAGGAGTTCCGGGGCATGGTCAAGGCGCTGCACGCGGCGGGCATCGAGGTCATCCTCGACGTGGTCTACAACCACACCGCCGAGGGCAACCACCTCGGGCCGACGCTGAGCTTCAAGGGCGTGGACGCGCCGAGCTACTACCGGCTCAGCGAGGAGGACCGGCGGTACTTCGTCGACTACACGGGCACCGGCAACAGCCTGAACGTGCGCAGCCCGCACTCCCTGCAACTGATCATGGATTCGTTGCGGTACTGGGTGACCGAGATGCACGTCGACGGGTTCCGCTTCGACCTGGCGGCCACCCTGGCCCGCGAGTTCTACGAGGTGGACCGGCTCTCCACGTTCTTCGAGGTGGTGCAGCAGGACCCGGTGGTCAGCCAGGTCAAGTTGATCGCCGAGCCGTGGGACGTCGGCCCGGGCGGCTACCAGGTGGGCAACTTCCCGCCGCTGTGGACGGAGTGGAACGGCAAGTACCGGGACACCGTGCGGGACTTCTGGCGTGGTGAGCCGGCCACCCTGGCCGAGTTCGCGTCGCGGATCTCCGGCTCGGCCGACCTCTACCAGGACGACGGCCGCCGCCCGTTCCACAGCATCAACTTCGTGACCGTGCACGACGGGTTCACCCTCAATGACCTGGTGTCGTACAACGACAAGCACAACGAGGCCAACGGCGAGGACAACCGGGACGGCGAGAGCCACAACCGGTCGTGGAACTGCGGCGTGGAGGGCGACACCGACGACGAGACGGTGCTCGCCCTACGGGCCAAGCAGCGGCGCAACTTCCTGGCCACGATGATGCTGTCGCAGGGCGTGCCGATGATCGGCCACGGCGACGAGCTGGGCCGCACCCAGCACGGCAACAACAACGCCTACTGCCAGGACAGCGAGCTGGCCTGGATCGACTGGGACAACGCCGACGAGCAGTTGCTCGACTTCGTGCGCACGCTCACCGACTTCCGCAAGCGCCACCAGGTGTTCCGCCGTCGCCGCTTCTTCACCGGCCTGCCCGTCGGTGGGCGGGACGTCGACGCGCCCCTGCCGGACCTGGCGTGGCACACCCCGGACGGGCGGGAGATGACCGGCGAGGACTGGGGCAACGACTTCGGCCGGTCGGTGGCGCTGTTCGTCAACGGCGAGGGCATCCGTGAGCGTGGCCAGTACGGCCAGAAGCACCACGACGCCTCGTTCCTGCTGTGCTTCAACGCCCACGACGCGCCGCTGGACTTCACGATGCCCGGCAGCGAGTACGGGCAGAAGTGGGAACGGGTGATCAGCACGGCCGACCCCGAGCCGGACGACGCCACAGTGATCAGCGCGGGCGGCACCATCCGGGTGCCGGACCGGTCCCTCGTCGTGTTGGAGAGGATGATCTGACATGCCGGCCACCCCTCCGGAGTCCACCTACCGCGTCCAGGTCCGCCCCGGCTTCGACCTGGACGCGACCGCCGCGATCGTCGACTACCTGCACGACCTCGGCGTCAGCCACCTCTACACCGCCCCGCTGCTGGCCGCCACGCCCGGCTCGCAGCACGGCTACGACGTCGTCGACCACCGCGCCGTCAACCCGGAGCTGGGCGGGGAGGCCGCCCGTCAGCGGCTGGTGCGCGCCCTGCGCGACAAGCAACTCGGCCTGGTCGTCGACATCGTGCCGAACCACGCCGGGGTCGCCGTCCCGCCGGCCAACCCGGCCTGGTGGGACGTGCTGCGCCGGGGGCGCGACTCGTCGTACGCCGACTGGTTCGACATCGACTGGGACCGGGGCCGGCTGCTGCTCCCGGTGCTGGCCGACGACGCGGCTGCCCTGAACGACCTGAAGGTCGTCGACGGTGAGCTGCGCTACCACGAGCACCGCTTTCCGATCGCCGACGGCACCGGCGACGGCAGCGCCCGCGAGGTGCACGACCGGCAGCACTACGAGTTGGTGTCCTGGCGGCGCGGGGACGCCGAGCTGACGTACCGCCGGTTCTTCGCCATCGCGGGCCTCGCGGGCCTGCGGGTGGAGGACCCGGCGGTGTTCGCGGCCGTGCACGAGCTGATCCTGCGCTGGGCCGCCGCCGGTGAGGTCGACGGCATCCGCGTCGACCACCCGGACGGCCTGCGCGACCCGGCCGGCTACCTGGCGCGGCTGCGCGAGGCCGCGCCGGACGCCTGGCTCGTGGTGGAGAAGATCCTGGAGTACGGCGAGGAGCTGCCGGACTGGCCGGTGGACGGCACCACCGGCTACGACGCCCTGGCCGCCGTGAACGGGCTCTTCGTCGACACCGACGCCGAGGGCGACTTCACGGTGCTGGACACCCGGCTGACCGGGCAGCGCACCTCGTGGGAGGACCTGACCCACTCCACGAAGCTGGCCGCCGCCACCAACCTGCTCGCGGCCGAGCTGACCCGGCTCGCCGCACTTGCCCCCGAGGTGCCGACCGAGCAGGCTCGCGAGGCGCTCGCCGAGCTGGCCGCGGTGTTCCCGGTCTACCGGGGCTACCCGCCGCACGGCGTCCGGCACCTCGCCGCCGCCCGCTCCGAGGCCGGTCGCCGCCGACCCGACCTGACCGGCGCCCTGGACGCCATCACCCGCCGCCTGCGCGACCTCGACGACGAGCTGGGCATGCGGTTCCCGCAGCTCACCGGCGCGGTCATGGCGAAGGGCGTGGAGGACACCGCCTTCTACCGGTGGACGCGTTTCGTGGCCCTCAACGAGGTCGGCGGCAGCCCCGCCCACTTCGGGGTGCCGCCGGCGGAGTTCCACCGCTTCGCCGGCGCCCGCCAGGTCCGCTGGCCCGCCAGCCAGACCACCCTCTCCACCCACGACACGAAGCGCGGCGAGGACGTCCGCGCCCGCCTCGCCGTGCTCAGCGAGCTGCCGGGTCAGTGGGCGGAGCAGGTCAAGACCTGGATGGAGTACGCGCCGCTGCCCGACCCGGCGTTCGCCCACCTGCTCTGGCAGACGGCCGTCGGCGCGTGGCCGATCGAGCGGGAGCGGCTGCACGCGTACGCCGAGAAGGCTGCCCGGGAGGCCGCGGCCTCGACCAGTTGGGCGGACCCGGACCCGGGTTTCGAGCAGGCCATGCACGCGGTCATCGACCGCATGTACGACGACCCGGCGCTGCACGACGAGCTGACCGAACTCGCCGCCGCGATCACCCCGGCCGGCTGGTGCAACTCGCTCGGGCAGAAGCTGATCCAGCTCACCATGCCGGGCGTGCCGGACACCTACCAGGGCACCGAGCTGTGGGACAACTCCCTGGTCGACCCGGACAATCGCCGGCCGGTCGACTTCGACGTACGCCGAGAGATGCTGGCGCGGCTCGACGGCGGCTGGCGTCCCCCGGTCGACACCGACGGAGCGGCGAAGCTGCTCGTCGTGTCGCGGACGCTGCGCCTGCGGCGGGCGCACCCGGAGCTGTTCACCGGCTACCGGCCGGTGCCGTCGCACGGGCCGGTCGGCCGGCACGTGGTGGCCTTCGACCGGGGTGGCGTGATCGCCGTGGCGACCCGACTGCCGCTCGGCCTGGCCCGTGCCGGTGGCTGGTGTGACACAGCTTTGTCGCTTGGTGTTAACGAGGTGAAGGACCTGTTCACCGGTCGGGTCTACAGTGGCGGGGAGGTCCCGTTGGACAATCTCCTCGCGGACTATCCCGTTGCTCTGCTGGCTCCTCCCACCGCTGCCGAGGAGGCCCCGTCATGACCGAATTCTCCGTCTGGGCACCCGACGCCAGCCGGGTGCGCCTGCGCCTGGCTGGCGACACCGACCACGAGATGCGCGCCGCCGCCGACGGCTGGTGGACGGTCGACGTGCCCGACGCCGGCCTCGACTACTCCTTTCTGCTGAACGACGACGAAACCGCGCTGCCCGACCCCCGCTCGCCGTGGCAGCCTGCGGGTGTGCACGGGCCGAGCCGCCGCTACGACCACAGCGCCTACGCGTGGTCCGACAGCGCGTGGACCGGCCGGCAACTGCCCGGCAGCATCCTCTACGAGCTGCACATCGGCACCTTCACCCCTGAGGGCACCTTCGACGCGGCCATCGACCGCCTCGACCACCTGGTGAACCTCGGTGTCGACCTGGTCGAACTGCTCCCGGTCAACGCCTTCAACGGCGAACACAACTGGGGGTACGACGGTGTCTGCTGGTACGCCCCACACGAGCCCTACGGCGGCCCCGACGGCCTGAAACGGTTCGTCGACGCCGCCCACTCCAAGGGGTTGGGGGTGATCCTGGACGTCGTCTACAACCATTTCGGGCCCTCCGGGGCCTACGCGCCACGGTTCGGCCCCTACCTCGCGGAGCAGAGCAACAGTTGGGGTCGCTCGATCAACCTCGACGGCCCGCAGTCGGACGAGGTACGCCGCTACATCATCGACAGCGTGCTCATGTGGCTGCGCGACTACCACGTCGACGGTTTGCGGCTCGACGCGGTACACGCGCTGCCGGACACCCGTGCGGTGCCTCTGCTTGAGGAGCTGGCCGTTGCCGTCGAGTCGCTGTCGACACACCTGGGCCGGCCGCTGTCGCTGATCGCCGAGTCCGACCTGAACGATCCGCGGCTCATCACCCCTCGCGAGGCGGGCGGGTTCGGCCTGCACGCCCAGTGGAACGACGACGCCCACCACGCGCTGCACACTCTCCTTACCGGCGAGCGGCAGGGGTACTACGGCGACTTCGGGTCGTTGGAGACGCTGTCTGACGTCCTCACCGGCGGGTTCTTCCACGCCGGCACCTGGTCGAGCTTCCGCAACCGCCACCACGGGCGGCCCCTGGACTCCCGCGTCCCTGGTCACCGGTTGGTCGCCTACTTGCAGAACCACGACCAGATCGGCAACCGGGCCACCGGGGACCGGATTTCGGCCTCCCTCTCGTCCGCCCTCGTCCGGGTCGGGGCGATGCTGCTGCTGACCGCGCCGTTCACGCCGATGCTGTTCATGGGGGAGGAGTGGGCGGCGTCGACGCCGTGGCAGTTCTTCACCTCGCACCCTGAGCCGGAGTTGGCCTCTGCGGTGCGCACCGGTCGCCGGCGGGAGTTTGCCTCGCACGGGTGGCCGGAGGGGGACGTGCCGGACCCGCAGGACCCGGAGACGTTCGTACGGTCCCGGTTGGACTGGGCTGAGCTGGACAAGCCTGAGCATGCCTCGATGTTGGCGTTTTATCAGCGGTTGATCTCGTTGCGGCGGTTGGTGGCGGACCTGTCCGATCCTCGGATGCACGCGGTGTCGGTGCAGCACGGGGATCAGTTCCTGCTAATGCGGCGGGGGGACACGTTGGTGGTGGCGAACTTCGCTGGGCGGGGGCAGGGGGTGTCGCTGCCTGGGGTGGCTCGGCGGGTGCTGCTGGCTACCGGCGAGGGTGTCACGGTGATGCGGGACCGGATTGAGCTACCTGCGGAGACAGCGGCGATCGTGGCGCTTTGAGTAGAGACTCGTGGATACCTGCCAGCCGACGATCATGCGGGAGTACACGTCGAGGACGAACGCGGCGTACACCCAGCCCACACTGGTACGCACGTAGGTCAGATCCGCGACCCACAGCTGGTTCGGATGTTCTGCGGTGAAGTCCCGTTTGACCAGGTCAGCAGGCCGTCCGGTCTCAGCCGCCGGTCGGGTCGTGCGCGGCGACTTGTCGCGCAACAGCCCGCGTAGCCCAGACTCGCGCATCAGCCGCTCGACGGTGCACCGGGCTACCCCGATGTCCTGGCGGTGCAGCTCGTACCAGATCTTGCGGGCCCCGTAAACGCCGTAGTTCTCCGCGTGGACCTGCTCGATCACCGCGGTCAGCTCCTCGTCGCGTCGAGAGCGTGCGCTGGCGGGGCGGGTCTTGGCGGCGTAGTAGGTCGACGGTGCGATCGCTGCGGGCGTGTCTTCGAGCGCCCGCAGGACCGGTTGGACACCGTGTTCGACCCGCTGGGAGTCGACGAAGGCGACCTTCATCGCGACGGACGGTCCAACTCCGCCGCGAAGAAAGACGCCGCGGACCTCAGGATCTGGTTCGCCCGCCGCAGCTCACGGACCTCCCGTTCCAACACGGCGAGGCGTTGTGCGTCGCTGCTGGTCATGCCCGCACGCTCACCGGCGTCGACCTCGGCCTTCTTCACCCATGTCCGCAACGCCTCTGGATGAACCCCGAGCTGACCCACGATCCGCCGGATCGCACCGACCGCCGACGCCGGATCCCGCCGAGCCTCGACCGCCAACCGGGTCGCACGCTCACGCAACTCATCGTTGTACTTCTTCGGTGCAGGCATCGCCGGTGTTCCTCCAGGATTAGATGTCTCCATCTAACCTGAGCTTCCCCCGCTTTGATGGAGGGGTGTTTACCTGCTGCCGGTCGGTGCAGGGGTGACGCTATCTGGCTCGGTCTGGCTGGTGTGTTGGTGGT